>JAGWIM010000005.1 GCA_028873525.1 Pseudomonadota bacterium | reverse complement strand
CAGCCTCACCCGGCAGGCTACTGGTGGTCCATTTGCTCGTCATGCGCGTTTTCCGCCGCCGTAGATGATGCCGACCGCATTCAACCAACTAAATCTATACCATTATGAAATGAATTGGAAGCGGGAACAAGGGATTAGTAGGGACTCACGGGCGGCAGCCCGCTGAAATGCTAGCGAGAGAACGACTGCCCGGTCGGCTGGCCGACGGCGGGAACGTTGATGGCCGTTGGTTCCGACACCACGAATGTTTGGCCGGGGACGCCAGCCGCCATAATAGTGGCGGCGTCATAGCCACCGGTGACATATGCCTCTACTTTTCCTGTAAAAATCATACCAAGCTCTCCAGCCATAATGTTCATATCCGTGTATGTTTTTCTTATAGTTTCATCTTACCCAAAACCGGCCACGGCTTCAAACCCTAACCGCGCGGAAAGGCCATAATTCACACAGTTGTAACCGAGTTGTAACCGAACTGTCATAAACTCCCCCGCTTGCCACGGGGATCGATCCGGGGGTAGGCCGGAACAGCGAAAATCCGGCTAAAACGGCGGTTTTTCAAGACCCGGACAGCGCGGCAAACGCGGGGTTAAATGGCCGTTCCGCCCACCGTCAGCCCGTCAATCAGCAGGGTCGGCTGGCCGACGCCGACCGGCACGCTCTGCCCGGCCTTGCCACAGGTGCCGACGCCGTCATCGAGCGCCATGTCGTTGCCTACCGCGCGGACTTTGGTGAGAATATCCGGGCCGTTGCCGATGAGGGTTGCGCCTTTAAGCGGCGCGGCGATTCTGCCGTTTTCTATCAAATACGCTTCCGATGCCGAAAACACGAATTTCCCCGAAGTGATGTCGACCTGCCCGCCGCCTAAATGCGCCGCGTAAATCCCACGCTTGACCGAAGCAATAATATCGCCGGGCGCGCCGCTCCCGCCCAGCATGCAGGTATTGGTCATGCGCGGCATCGGCTGGTGGGCGAATGATTCGCGCCGCCCGTTGCCGGTGGCTTCCATGTTCATCAGCCGCGCGTTGAGCCGGTCTTGTATATAGCCGGTGAGGATGCCGTCCTCGATAAGGACGTTGCGGCCGGACGGCGTACCTTCGTCGTCAATCGAAAGCGAGCCGCGGCGGTTGGGCAATGTTCCGTCGTCGACGACGGTGACGCCCCGCGCCGCCACCTGTTTTCCCATCAACCCCGAAAAAGCCGACGTGCCCTTGCGGTTGAAATCGCCTTCCAGCCCGTGGCCGACGGCCTCGTGCAGCAGCACGCCGCACCAGCCGGGGCCAAGCACCACCGGCATTTCCCCGGCGGGGGCGGGGATGGATTCGAGGTTGACCAGCGCCTGGCGCAGCGCTTCGCCGGCCAGTTTTTTCCAGCTTCCTTCCGCGATGTAAGCGGCATAGGAGACGCGTCCGCCGGCGCCGCTCGATCCGGTCTCCATGCGCCCATTCTGTTCGGCGATGACGCTGACATTGAGCCGCACCAGCGGCCTGATGTCCTCCGCCGTGCGCCCATCGGCTTTGATAATCCGCACCGCCTGCCATTGGCCGGAGAGCGATGCCGACACCTGTTTCACGCGCGGGTCGCGGGCGCGCACATAGGCGTCAATTTTTTGCAACAGCTCGACCTTGCGCTCGAAGGCGACTTCTTTCAGCGGGTTGATGTCGGCGTAAAGCCGCGCGTTGGTGCCGAAGGGCGGGATATGCTCCGCCCGCACGGGCGGCTGACCGTAATGCACGGCGCGGACGGTGGCGGCGGCGCGTTTGACGGCCTCTTCGCTTACGTCCGATGCGTGGGCATAAGCGCTGGCCTCGCCCAGCACCGAGCGCAGCCCGAAGCCCTGCGAGGTGTTGAAAGAGGCATTTTTCAATCGCCCGTCATCGAAGACGAGATTCTCGCTTTGCGCGTATTCGAGGAACAATTCGCCGTCGTCCATGTCATGAAGCGACTCGGACACCAGCCGCCCGACCCGCGCCTCGTCCATGCCGGTGCGGGTGAAAAAAATATCGGAGAGGGCGGGAGTCATCGATATACTTTCGGCAGGCCGGTCTTCCGGCGTGAAGCTTTCAGGCATCGCCGCGGCGCGCCCTGGCCACGCCGTCCCGGAACGCCTGCATGGCATAGGTTTTTTTCATAGATTCGCCGTCCGCCCGCATCATTCCCGCATCATTATAGTGTAAATCCGGCGGCGTTCAAGGATATTGGACAGGGCGTCAGCCATGAACCGGGCGGACGGTTTGGAATGGCCGGCGAAATACCATCACGCCCGGCCTGTCTTCCGATTTTCCGTTGTAAACTTCTTGCGCCATCCTGACAAAAGACATGCAGGGCGCCGCCCTCTCCAATCACGCCTGCATCGCCCATTTTCCGGCCATTTTTCCCCTGTTTTTTTGCTGTTTCTTGGCATTTACTTGGCATTTATTTGCCATTTTCCGGCTATTTTTTTCCTATTTTTCCGGCATTTTTCCTGGCGCTTTTCACCACGCCCAAACTTTCCATTGTACGGACGCGCAGATGGCACGGAAGAGGGTTTTTAAGAACAAAACGCCTCGACGGCCGAAACCAAGAAAATCGCCCGCCTGATTCTTGAGGCATCGAACGCGCCTTTCTCCGGCACCGGAAAACCGGACGACGCCATCGGCATTTTATCCCGCCGGTTTCATTACCAATAAACTTGAAAATCGCCGACGCCATGCTACCAACAGGACATGAAGCACGGCGTCGCTCCCACCTCTGAAATCACGCCTGCCGTCGTCGCCGAGCATGGGCTGACGGCGGAGGAATATGACCGCATCGTGGCGCGGCTGGGGCGCGAGCCGAACCGGGTGGAACTCGGCATTTTTTCGGTGATGTGGAGCGAGCATTGCTCTTACAAATCCACGCGCAAGTGGCTGAAAACACTGCCAACCGAAGCGCCGCACGTCATCTGCGGGCCGGGCGAGAATGCCGGCGTCATCGACATCGGCGACGGGCAGGCGGCGATTTTCAAAATGGAGTCGCACAACCACCCTTCCTATATCGAGCCGTTTCAAGGGGCTGCGACCGGCGTCGGCGGCATTTTGCGCGATGTTTTTACGATGGGGGCGCGCCCCATCGCCAATATGAACAGCTTACGCTTCGGCGCGCCGAACCACCCGAAAACCAAGCATCTTCTCTCCGGCGTCGTCGCCGGCATCGGCTCTTACGGCAACTGTGTCGGCGTGCCTACCGTCGGCGGCGAATGCACGTTTCATCCATCGTATAACGGCAATATACTGGTCAACGCGATGACAGTCGGCATCGCCGACAAAAACAAAATTTTTTATTCCAGGGCGGCGGGCGTCGGGAATCCCGTGGTCTATGTCGGCTCGAAAACCGGGCGCGACGGCATCCACGGCGCAACAATGGCCAGCGCCGGATTCGGCGAAGGCGCCGAGGAAAAACGGCCTACGGTGCAGGTCGGCGACCCGTTCACCGAGAAGCTGTTAATCGAGGCGTGTCTGGAACTTATGCAGACCGACGCCATCGTGGCGATTCAGGATATGGGCGCGGCGGGACTCACCTCCTCGTCGCTTGAAATGGCGGGCAAAGGCGACTGCGGCATTGAGCTGGAGCTGGACAAAGTGCCGATGCGCGAAAACGGCATGACGCCGTACGAAATCATGCTCTCCGAATCGCAGGAGCGCATGTTGATGGTACTGAAACCGGAGAAAGAAGCGCTGGCGCGCGCCATTTTCGACAAGTGGGAGCTGGCCTTCGCCGCCATCGGCAAAATCACCGATAGCGGAAGAATGATTCTCAAAATGCACGGCGAAATCGTCGCCGATTTGCCGGTCGCGCCGATGAGCGAGGATGCGCCGGTGTATGACAGGCCGTATGAAATTAAGCGGTCAGCGGTCAGCGGTCAGCGGTCAGAAGAAGAGGAGAATTTTTTACCGGCCGCTGCCAACTGGCCGCTGGCCGCTTCGTTGCTCACCCTCATCAGCAGCCCCGACCTTTGCAGCAAGCGCTGGATTTACGAGCAGTATGACCACATGGTCGGCAACGACACCGCGCAGCGCCCAGGCGGCGACGCGGCCATTGTGCGCGTGCACGGCACCGGCAAAGCGCTGGCGATTTCCACCGACTGCACGCCGCGCTACTGCTTCGCCGATCCCATCGAGGGCGGCAAGCAGGCCGTGGCGGAATCGTGGCGGAATCTCACCGCAGTAGGCGCGACGCCGCTGGCGATTACCAACTGCCTCAATTTCGGCAACCCGGAAAAACCGGAGATCATGGGACAACTCGTCGGCTGTATTCAGGGCATGGCAGAAGCGTGCAAAGCACTCGACTATCCGGTGATTTCCGGCAACGTTTCGCTTTATAACGAGACGAACGGCAAGGGGATTTTTCCCACGCCCGCCATCGGCGGCGTCGGGATTTTGAAAGATGTTTCAAGGCGGGCAGGCAACGCTTTCACCAGGGCGGGCGAAGACATTATTTTAATCGGCGAGACGAAGGGGCATCTCGGCCGGTCGCTGTACCTGCGCGAGATTCTGGGGAAAGAAGAAGGCACGCCGCCGCCGGTGGATTTGAACGCGGAACGAAAGAACGGCGATTTCGTGCGCGGATTAATTGAGGAAGGAAAAATTTCCGCCTGCCACGATGTTTCCGACGGCGGATTACTGGTGGCGCTGGCGGAGATGACGTATGGGAATGGAGTGGGCGCCCAAATCCTGTGGGACGCGATAGCGTCAGCACAGGATCCTGCGCATCGCTCCGCTCTCGCAGGATTATTATTCGGCGAAGATCAGGCGCGCTATATCGTCACCGGCAGCGCCGAGACCATTTTGCCAGCGGCGGAAAAAGCCGGCGTCGCCATAACGCACTTGGGGAAAACGCAGGCCGGTATGTTTGAAGTGCAAGGCCAGTTCAAAATTTCCGTGGCGGAATTGCGAGCGGCGCATGAAAAATGGCTGCCGGGGTACATGGCTTAGTTGTCATACCCGCGTAGGCGGGCATGACAAGAAATTATGCCGCCAGTAGCGACTCAAAAAGAAACTTCCCGTCCACCCCGCCCAAGAGCGCTTCGGCGTGGCGCTCCGGATGCGGCATCATGCCGAGCACGTTGCCCTGCTTGTTGCTGATGCCGGCAATGTTCAGTTGCGAGCCGTTGGGGTTGCTTTCCGGCGTGATGCGGCCAGAGGCGTCGCAGTAGCGGAAGGTAATCTGGTTATTGTCTTCCAGCGATTTCAGCGTATCGTTACCGGCAAAATAATTGCCGTCGTGATGGGCGATGGGATCGTTGATGACCTGTTCCTGCTTATAGTTTTTCGTGAAGGGCGTTTGGGTGTTTTCGACTTTGAGGAACACCTCGCGGCAGACAAATTTAAGCTTCGCGTTACGCATCAGCACGCCGGGCAGCAGCCCGGCTTCGGTCAGCACCTGAAAACCGTTGCAGATGCCGAGCACCAGCCCGCCGCGTTCGGCGTGTTTTTTCACCTCTTTCATGATGGGCGAATGCGCCGCCATGGCGCCGGAGCGCAGGTAATCGCCGTAGGAAAACCCGCCGGGCAGCACGACTAAATCCACCTTGGGAAGTTCCGAATCGCGGTGCCAGACCATCGCCACATTATTTCCCCCCTCCCCTTGTGGGAGGGAGCTAGGGGGAGGGGTTACTTTTTTTTCAATTACCCCCCTCCCTGGCCATCCCCCACAAGGGGGGAGGGGATTATCAGAGAGTTGCCGCAATACCGTATAGGCGTCGCGGTCGCAGTTGGAGCCGGGGAAAACGATGACGGCGGATTTCATAAAGGAAGTTGACAGCGGCCAGCGGTCAGCGACCAGAAAGAAAATTTTATTTTACTGGCCGCTGGCCGCTGGCCGCTACTCACTGATTTCATACCTATAATTCTCCACCACCGTATTGGCGAGCAGGCCGGCGCACATTTTGTCAATGGCGGCTTCGGCTTTTTTGCGGTCGGATTCCTTGACCTCGACTTCGATATATTTGCCCTGCCGCACGTCTTCCACCTGCGGGAAGCCCATGTTGTGCAGCGCTACGCCGATGGCGCGCCCCTGCGGGTCGAGCACGCCGTTTTTCAGGGTGATGTGAATGCGGGCTTTCATTTCTTCTGGCGCGGCGGCCGCGCATCCACCGCAATCACATGGCTCTCCTCCGGCGGCAGGACGCCGAGGCGGCGCGCCACTTCCTGATAGGCGTCTTCGACCTGGCCTAAATCCTGGCGGAAGCGGTCTTTGTCGAGCTTCTTCCCGGTTTTGACGTCCCACAGGCGGCAATTGTCGGGGCTGATTTCATCGGCGAGGATGACCTGATCGCGGTCACCCTCGGCCAGTCGGCCGAACTCGAGCTTGAAATCCACCAGCCGGATGCCGACGCCCATGAAGAGGCCGGAGAGAAAATCGTTGATGCGCAAGGCATACATGCGGATTTCGTCCACCTCCTGCGGCGTCGCCCAGTGAAAAGCGAAAATATGTTCCTCGCTGACGAACGGGTCGCCCAGCGCGTCATTCTTGTAGCAATACTCGATGAGCGGCTGGCCGAGATCTTTGCCTTCCTTGACGCCGAAGCGCTTGGCGAAGCTGCCGGCGGCGACGTTCCTGACAATCACCTCGAGCGGCACAATCTGCACCGATTTAATCAGTTGCTCGCGCATGTTGAGGGTTCTGATAAAATGCGTCGGCACGCCGATTTCATGCAGGCGCAGCATCAGGTATTCCGAGATGCGGTTGTTGAGCACGCCCTTGCCGGCGATGGTGCCCTTCTTCTGGTTGTTGAAGGCGGTGGCGTCGTCCTTGAAATGCTGGATCAGCGTGCCCGGCTCCGGGCCTTCAAAAAGCTGCTTGGCTTTGCCTTCGTAGATGGGCTTGCGCGGCGACATGGCGAGAATCTTTCGTTTATGCATGGCATATCAATAGAACAGTTTGCGCCCGACTGCAATAACAGTTAACAGTTGACAGTCGGCAGAAAGCAAGGGAAAAAGCTGACGGACGCCAACTGTTAACTGACCATCGGCCACTGATGACCATCTTCGACGACCGCGAAAAGCAATTCGAGAATAAATTCGCCCATGACGAGGAAACGGCGTTCCGCGTCATCGCGCGGCGCAATAAGCTGCTGGGGGCGTGGGCGGCGGAAAAGCTGGGGAAAAAAGGCGGAGACGCCGAGGCTTACGTGCGCGAGGCAGCGCTGGCAGCCATTGACCACGCCGACATCGGCGGGAAGGTGCTGGCGGATTTCAAGCGGGCCAAGCTCAACCTGACGGATAAAGACATCGGCGCCGAGATGCAGCTTCTGTTGCCGGTGGCGAGGGAGCAGGTAGTGGGGGAAAAATAAGGGGATGACCAGATAATTATTAGAGGCCGCCTGCTATGAATTTCCTTACCCGGGTTATCCGGTCATCGGGGCATCGGGTCATCCATTTCCCGCTGCGTCTTTCTTATAGTCTCGGCGGCCTGCTGCTTCCACCCGCCAAAAAAGCGCCCGAGAGCGCAAAGCGCGGCGCGCTAGACGCGGAAAACGATTTCAAGCATCTCTCTTTCACCTTCGCCGTCATCGCCTTGTCGGCGCAACTGGCGCGGCTGGACGGGGAGATTACGAAAGCCAAATACCTCGCTTTCCGCCAGTCGTTCCCCTTAAGCGGCCAGATGTGCGGCAAGCTGCGCTCGCTGTTCGCGCTGGCCTGCGGCGACGCAACGCCGCACACGCATTACATCCGGCAGATACGCTATATTTTCCCACGGCAACCGGCGCTGTTTACGGCATTAATCGACCGGCTGTTTTCCATCGCCGGCGCCGACGGCGCCGTCTCGCCCGCCTCCGAACGCTGGCTGGCGCGAGCGTCGCACCGGCTGGGACTCAACGGCGCCGAATATGCCGCCATCCGCGCGCGGCACGAGGGGCGTCCACAGGCGCACCAGGTGCTGGGCGTCAAGCGCCGCGCCTCGCCGGCCATGCTCAAAAAACGCTACCGCGAGCTGATGCGCGCCTGGCATCCCGACCGTTTCGCCGGCAGCGAGGTGTCGCCGGAAGTGGCGCTGCTGCTGAAGCTCAAGGCATCAGAGATCAACGAGGCATACCGGGTGCTGAGTAAGAAAGCAGCGTGAAGATGAACTTTCTTCGTCATTCCCGCGAAAGCGGGAATCCAGCTAAAGCGCCATGGGCGCGGTATAGACCCTTCTGCGGCGCAGACGCGCCGCTACTGGATCCCCGCCTGCGCGGGGATGACAGATGAACACCAACCATCCCTCCCCCAATTTCGACAGCCGTGACGGCCAGCCGGTGGACATGCTCGTGCTGCATTACACCGGCATGGCGTCGGCGCGGGAAGCATTGGAAAGATTGTGCGACCCGGCGGCCGGGGTCAGCGCGCATTATTTGGTGGAAGAAGACGGCGCCGTCCACGCGCTCGTGCCGGAAAGCGAGCGCGCCTGGCACGCGGGTGTAAGCCACTGGCGCGGGAATTCCAATATCAACCAGCGATCCATCGGCATCGAGATCGCCAATCCCGGCCATGACTGCGGCTACCGGCGATTTCCCAAACCACAGATGGAAGCGGTGGCGCGCTTAAGCAAAGCGATTCTGGCGCGGCATACGATTCCGGCGCGCAATGTCGTCGCCCATTCGGATATTGCGCCGACGCGCAAGAAAGACCCGGGGGAGTTGTTTGATTGGGAGTGGCTGGCGGAGCGGGGGATTGGATTGTGGCCAGCGGCCAGCGGTCAGCGGCCAGCGGTCAGCGAAAGCAAGGAAGAATCACTGGCCGCTTATGGCTACGACATCACCGCCCTGCCCGCCGCCACCGCCGCCTTCCAGCGCCATTTCCGCCCCAAAACGCTCACCGGAGAATGGGATGAGGAATGCGAAGGCCTGCTTGCGTCGCTCCTCTCAATGGTATAAAAGGCCGGAGCCAGACAGCCGGATGACCGCGGGGTGCAAGCCTCGAGGAAAGTCCGGGCTCCACGGAACACGGCGGCGGGTAACACCCGCCGGGGGCGACCCCAGGGAAAGTGCCACAGAAAATATACCGCTCGCAAGAGTAAGGGTGAAATGGTGCGGTAAGAGCGCACCGCGCCTGTGGCAACACGGGCGGCAGGGCAAACCCCGCCGGGAGCAAGACCAAATAGGGATGGTGCGTCGTTCCGCGCTTAACCATCCGGGTAGGTTGCGCGAGGTATGGAGCAATCCATATCCCAGATGAATGGTCATCACTCCGCAAGGAGGACAAAACCCGGCTTACAGGCTGTCTGGCATTTCAGTCCGGCGTTATGAACGCGGCAAGCTCCCCCCTCGCCTTCGCAATGCCGTGCCATGCGCCGTCGAAAGTCACCGCCGCCAATGCGCAGGTGGGAAATTTGAGATGGAGTCGGTCAAGGAGCGCCGCGTCGCCCGTCTTTGCCAGCGCCAGCGCAAGCTGATGAAAACCCGGATTGTGGCCGACGATGAGCAGCGAATGCACGGACTCCGGCGTTTGAGCGATGAAAGAGAGCGTTTCACTGGCCGGGGCGAGGTAGAGTCTGGAGGTATATTCGATTATTTCCTCTCCCTTCGGAAGCCGGTGGCGCGACGCGTCCACCGGCTCCCGGAGGGAGAGGGATATTTTCAGCGTTTCCCGCGCCCGCACCGCCGTCGAGCAGAGGATTTTATCGGGGCGGATGTCCCGCTGCGCCATATATTTCCCCATGGCCTCCGCCGCTTCCATCCCGCGCCCAATCAGCGCCCGCGCATGATCATCCTGCGCCGCCAACCCCGGCTCCGCCTTGGCATGTCTAAGAATATAAAGAATTTTTTGCATATGCGATGACCGGATGACCAGATGATCGGATGACTGGATTACTGGATAACGAAATGTTATCATTTTTCCGGTCATCTAGTCATCTGGTAATCTGGTCGTCCTTAGTCATGCCCGAAAAGAAAACCGAGTCCGTCCTCGCCCAATCGAGGGAGCGCTTCATCAACCGCGAGACGTCGTGGCTGGCGTTCAACAGCCGCGTGCTCGACGAGGCCTGCAACCCGCACACGCCGCTGATCGAGCGGCTCAATTTCCTCGCTATTTCGTCATCGAATCTCGATGAGTTCTACATGATCCGCGTCGCCGGCTTAAAAGACTATGTGCAGCAGGGCATCACCAAGCCAAGCGCCGACGGCCTGACGCCCGCGCAGGAACTCGACACCATCCACAAAAGCGTATCGGCCATGGTCGATCGCCAGCACGAGGCGTGGATCGAACTGCGCGGCAAGCTGAAGGACGAGGGCATCGTCATCGTCAAGCAGGACGAAATGACGCCGAAAGAAAAAACCTGGCTGGAGGAATATTTCCTCGAGAATATTTTTCCGGTGCTGACGCCGATTGCCATCGACCCGGCGCACCCGTTTCCGTTCCTGCCGAACCTGGGGCTGGCGCTGATTTTCCAGCTTGCCGCCAATGCGCCCGCCAAAGAGGAAATCGCCATCGTGCCGCTGCCGGCGCGGCTTTCACGCTTCATCCTGCTGCCCGGCGAGGGGCTGCGCTATGTCATGCTGGAAGAGGCCATCGGCATGTTCCTTTCAATGCTGATGCCGGGCTTTACAAAAACCGATTCGGCGCTGTTTCGCATCATCCGCGACAGCGAGCTGGACGTGGAAGAAGAAGGCGAGGATTTCGTGCGTAATTTCGAGCGCGCGGTGAAGCAGCGGCGGCGCGGCCGCGTCATTCAGGTCAAATTCGAGATGCCGGTCAGCAAGCGGTTGTCGCAATTCGTGTCCGAGCAGATGCATGTGGATATGGCCGACGTGGTGGAAGTCAGCGGGATGCTGGGACTCGCCAACCTGAAGGAACTCTATGAACATGCGCCGGGGCAGCTTAAATATCCGCCGTTTCAGGTGCGCTTTCCCGAACGCATCAACGATTTCGGCGGTGATTGCTTCGCGGCGATTGCCGCCAAGGACATCGTCATCCACCATCCGTTTGAGACGTTCGACGTGGTGATTCAATTCCTCAAGCAGGCGGCGGAAGACCCGGACGTGGTGTCGATCAAGCAGACGCTCTACCGCACCAGCAAGGACTCGCCGATTCCGCGGATGCTCATCGCCGCCGCCGAAGCAGGAAAATCGGTCACCGCGCTGGTGGAACTGAAAGCGCGGTTCGACGAGGAGGCCAACCTGCGCTGGGCGCGCGACCTCGAGGCGGCGGGCGTGCAGGTGGTGTATGGGTTCGTCGCGCTGAAAACCCACGCCAAGGTGACACTGGTGACGCGGCGCGAGGCCGGGCAACTGAAGTCCTACGTGCATTTCGGCACCGGCAACTACCACCCGACCACCGCGAAAATCTATACCGATTTGTCGTTTTTCACCTGCGACCATGATTTATGCCGCGACGCCGCCTACCTCTTCAATTTCGTTACCGGCTACGCGCCGCCGCGCGCTTTCAAGAAACTCATCATCGCGCCGCGTGACATGCGCAAGCGCCTGGTCTCTTTAATCGAGGCCGAAATCCAGCATGTGAACGCCGGCAGGCCGGGCGCCATCTGGGCCAAGATGAATTCGCTGGTGGACGAGCAGATTATCGACGCGCTGTATAACGCCTCGCAGCACGGCGTCATCGTCGAGCTGGTGGTGCGCGGCATCTGCTGCCTGCGACCCGGCGTACCGGGACTTTCGGACAATATCCGCGTCAAGTCCATTATCGGCAGATTTCTGGAACATGCGCGGATTTATTGCTTCGGCGCAGGCTATGGTCTGCCGTCGCCGGAAACTAAAGTGTTTATCGGCTCGGCTGACTGGATGCCGCGCAATTTCGATTGGCGCGTCGAAGTCATCGTGCCAATCGAAAACCCGACCGTGCATGAGCAGGTGATGGGGCAAATCATGGTCGCCAATCTGAAAGACGAGCGGCAAAGCTGGGTGTTGCAGCCCGACGGCGGCTACAAGCGCCTGCCGCATACCGAGCATTCGCTTTCCGCGCATGAATATTTCATCAACAACCCCAGCCTGTCGGGCCGCGGCAAAGGCCTCAAAAAAGCCAAAGACACGCAGATGCTTAAAGTGGCGAAGGCGGGGGCGGAGAAAAAATAATTCCCGTCGCATGACGAAATCCGGCCACATTGCCCGGAAATGGCCTTGTCTCGAACCTTCGCTCACGGACGCGCTTCTCCTTTCCAAGAGCGCGTCCGCCGTGTTTTCTTTCATTACCCGTCACAAATATCCACAGTCGAGAGCCAGGGCATTTTTGAAAACGCTCTATTTCAAGGTCTCACACCGTATCTCAACCGCTGGTGGCGGATATCAAAATCCATGTTTACCGTCAATAATCCAGAAAACTCCTGAGCTTCCTCGACCGCGAGGGATGCTTCAGCTTCCGCAGCGCCTTGGCCTCGATCTGGCGGATACGCTCGCGCGTGACCGAGAACTGCTGGCCAACTTCCTCGAGCGTATGGTCGGTATTCATGCCGATGCCGAATCGCATGCGCAGCACACGCTCCTCACGCGGAGTGAGGCTGGCTAAAATCCGCGTCGTCGTTTCGCGCAGATTGCTTTGAATCGCGGCATCGAGCGGCAGGATGGCGTTTTTATCTTCGATGAAATCGCCGAGATGCGAATCTTCCTCGTCGCCGATGGGGGTTTCGAGCGACACCGGTTCCTTGGCTATTTTCATCACCTTGCGAACCTTGTCGAGTGGCATCACCAGGCGTTCGGCCAGTTCTTCCGGCGTCGGCTCGCGGCCAATCTCGTGCAGCATCTGGCGCGATGTGCGCACGATTTTGTTGATGGTTTCGATCATATGCACCGGGATGCGGATGGTGCGCGCCTGGTCGGCGATCGAGCGCGTAATCGCCTGGCGGATCCACCAGGTGGCGTAGGTGGAGAACTTATAGCCGCGGCGGTATTCGAATTTATCGACCGCTTTCATCAGGCCGATATTGCCTTCCTGAATCAAATCAAGGAATTGCAGGCCGCGGTTGGTGTATTTTTTCGCAATCGAAATCACCAGGCGCAGGTTGGCCTCGATCATTTCGCGCTTGGCGGTGTTGGTTTCGCGCTCACCCTTTTGCACGGCGAGAATCATGCGTTTGAACTCGCCGATATCGAGACCCACGGCTTCGGCCAGCGCCGCGATGTCGGCACGGAGATCTTCTATTTCCTTTTTGTCCTTGACGACGAAATCCTTCCAGCCTTTTTCACCGCGCCCGGCGGCTTTTTTCAACCAGTGCGGGTCAAGCTCGCTGCCGATATAGGCCTCGATGAAGGCCTTGCGCGGCACTTTGCGGTGCTCGGCGAGGCGCAATAATTTCCCTTCGAGCGTCATCAACCGCTTGTTCATGTCATACAATTTAAGAATCAGGCTTTCGACGCGATAAATGGTGAAGCGCACGCCCATCATCAGCTCGACCAACTCGCGGTGCAACTTCTGGTAATTGCGCTCATCCAGCGGGCTGAAGCGTCCCATGCCGGATGACTGGTGCAGGTGCTTTTCCTGCAGCGAACGCATTTTCTTGCTGACCTTGGCGAATTGCTCGAGCGTTTCCAGCAGTTGCGGCTTCAGCGCCGTTTCCATCGCCAGCAGCGATACCGCGCCATCATCCTCTTCATCTTCTTCCGGCCCGAATTCGCCTTCACCCTCCTTGCCGCCCTCATCTTCTTTGCCTTCGTCTTCTTTGCCCTTGTCTTCTGCTTCCGCGTCCGCAACGGGCACAGCAACGGCAGCGGTTTCTGCCGGCGGCAGGGCAGGCTCACTGCCGGCGCCATAGGTGGCGTCGAGGTCGATGATGTCGCGCAGCAGCAGCACGCCGGCGTCCAGTTCGTCGCGCCAGGAGAGAATTTCCTTCATTACCAGCGGACATTCGCACAGCGCGCTGATGACGGTTTCTCGCCCCTGCTCGATACGCTTGGCGATCTCAATCTCGCCCTCGCGCGACAGCAATTCGACATTGCCCATCTCACGCAGGTACATGCGCACCGGGTCGTCGGAGCGTCCGGCATTTTCCGGTTCCTCGGCGGCGTCGAATTCCTGCGGGCTTTCCGCCGGATCAAGCGGCGTGCCTTCCTCGACGACGTTGATGTCCACCTGTGAGAGCGCGCTGATGGCGGCATCGATGACTTCCGGCGAGAATTCCTCGGCCGGAAGCACGGCGTTGAGTTCGTCATAGGTGATGTAGCCGCGTCCCTTGCCCAGCGCCATCAGCTTGCGGACAATCGCCAACTGCATGTCTTCCTTGCCGCCTTCTTTCTTGGCCTGCCGTTTGCCGTCCGGCTTTTTTTCAGCCGGTTTGGCCTCGTGCCTGGATGGCGTTTTCGCTTGATGGTTGTTTTTATCCGGTGAGGATTGTTTCGGCTTTGATTTCTTTGCGCTGTGTTTCTGAGCCATCGGGCGGCACCTTTCCTGGCCTTAAAAGCCAATAACTTATTGGCAAAAAAAAATATTCCCTGCCACGCGCCTGCGGGCGGGATGATAAACCATGCTAGAAATAAGGGTTTTTTTTATTTTTTCAAGGGTTTATTTAATGTTCCGGACCGTTCTTTCCGTTTTCGTACTCGAGCCGGTCCTGCTTGCGTACGACATCGCGGCCGCTGGCAATGGCGATGATGGCTCCGACAGCCACCGACGCCACGGCGCCGGCGGTGAATAATACTTCCATCCATTGGTGCCTTTTTAATGCTTTCATTTCATCGAAGACACCGTGTATTCCGAGCAATTTCCGGCGCTGAAGATATGCCTGGTCGTAGCGCTTGACTACCGCATGCACCTTATCCATGGCGTCGGGGACGGGATTGCCGCTGCAGACGGGTTTCGTGATGGCGTTGATGGCCGCATCGCGCGTGTGTTGCAGATCGGCGAAAGCGCCGTGTTCGCCCTTGTTCATGCTCTTGAAGAAAGCGCGGCTGACGGCGTCGCGGAAGGCGACCAGGGTAGCCGCCATGGTGACGCCAACGCCGACCAGCCTGGCCGCCGGCGAATCGATCCAGGAACGTACGTCAATGTTTTCTCCGCGTGACGGCGGCGTTGATGTCCGGCATAGCTTTCCGTTTGAATTTGTAACCAAAACCAAGCTATCGTAGCATTATCGCCGCTTCCTGCTTCCCATGTCAAATGACAGATTTGTGACATTTGATTGCTTTCCTGTACTTAACAATTGACCGCAACCGGCCAAAGCATTATATTTACTCTCTTTTCTTATAAGGTTTGTATGCTGCTGCGCCGCACTCCCGCCCATCGCTTCAAAACCGTCAGTTCCATCGGCATGAAAAAAAACCACGTTGAGGACATGACCGGCGCCGACATGGTTGTCAGAGCGCTGATCGCCGAGGACGTCGATGTCGTGTTCGGCTATCCGGGCGGCGCCGTGCTGCCGGTCTATGACGCGCTGTTCAAGCAGAACCAGCTTCGCCACATTCTTGTGCGCCATGAACAGGCAGCGACGCACGCGGCGGAGGGCTATGCGCGCTCGACCGGCAAGGTCGGCGTCGTGCTGGTAACCTCCGGCCCGGGGGCAACCAACGCCGTCACCGGCCTCACCGACGCCATGCTCGATTCGATTCCGCTGGTCTGCATCACCGGCCAGGTGCCGACGCATTTAATCGGCAGCGACGCCTTCCAGGAAGCCGACACCACCGGCATCACGCGCTCCTGCACCAAGTATAATTACCTGGTGAAGCACATCGACGATCTGGGGCATATCATGCACGAGGCATTTCATATCGCGCGCACCGGCCGGCCGGGGCCAGTCGTCATCGATCTCCCCAAGAACATCATGAACCAGAAGGGCGGCTATGCCGGGAGACAGCCGGTGCTGCGGCCATCCTATCATCCGGCGGTTGAGGGCGACGCGAAGCAGGTGGAAAAAGCGGTGAGGCTGATGGCGGGCGCCAGGCGCCCGATATTCTATACCGGCGGCGGCGTCATCAATGCCGGCAACGAAGCCTGCCAGTTGCTTGCCGAGCTGGTGCATATGACCGGCTTCCCCATTACCAATACGCTGATGGGGCTGGGCGCGTTCCCCGGCACCGACAGGCAGTTCGTCGGGATGCTGGGGATGCACGGCAGCCTGGAAGCCAACATGTGCATGGCCGAGTGCGACGTGATGATCGCAATCGGCGCACGTTTTGACGACCGCGTCACCGGGCGGCTCGACGCCTTCTCATCCCGGTCAAAAAAAATCCACGTGGATGTGGATCCTTCTTCCATCAACAAGAACGTCCACGCGCACATCCCCATCGTCGGCGATGCCGGCGTCGTGATTCACCAGATGATCGACGCCTGGAAGGCCGAAACGCTCGCGCCCGATCGCGAGGCGCTGAAATCATGGTGGCAGAAAATCGAAGCCTGGCGGGCGCGCAGAAGTTTTTCCTATACGCAGGGCGAGAAAATCATCAAGCCGCAATACGCGCTCGACCGGCTGTATGAGCTGACCAAAAACCAGTCGGCCTACGTCACCACCGATGTCGGCCAGCACCAGATGTGGGCGGCGCAGTTCCTGAAATTCGACAAGCCCCGGCACTGGATGACCTCCGGCGGCCTGGGAACGATGGGCTACGGGATGCCGTCGGCCATGGGCGCGCAGATCGCGCATCCGGGTGACCTTGTCGTCTGCGTCACCGGCGAGGCCAGCCTGATGATGAACATCCAGGAGCTTTCGACCATCGCGCAATACCGGCTGCCGCTGAAGGTTTTTATTTTGAACAACCGCTACATGGGCATGGTGCGCCAGTGGCAGGAGATGTTCCACGGCTCGCGCTATAGCGAGAGTTACATGGATTCGCTGCCCGATTTCGTCAAGCTCGCCGAAGCCTACGGCCTCAGGGGGATGCGCTGCGAGAAGGTTGAGGAGGTCGACAAGACGATCAAGGAAATGCTCGCCCACAAAGGCCCGGTGCTCGTCGACATGATGGTCGACCAGAATGAAAATGTGTACCCGATGATTCCCGCCGGCGCGGCGCATTATGAACTCGTCCTCGGGCCGGAGGAAAAAACGGGCGCGGGCAAGAATAAGGATTTGGTATGAGCGCAATACAACAGCGGATGGAGATCATACTGCAAATACTGGAGTCATCAAACGAACGTGCGATGTCGGTTAACGATCTTCGTAATAGGTATAAAGGAGAGCATAGGGAAGACTATGCACAACCTACCTTTAAGGCTGCGCTGAATGACCTTATAGAGGCGAAATTGATAGTGCTGGATAAGCAGGGTATACGTATATCCCCTCCTGAAGATAAACCTATCGACAGGTCTGCAATAAGTCTGGATGAGCAGAAGCCGGCTGATGATAAGCCTGCCAGTTGGGTTGATAATTACCGCGATACTCTTGGGGGGCCCAAAATGGCGATCCTGCACCTGATCGCCGGGGCAGGCGAGCAAGGCATATCGCGCCATGAGATATTGACCCTGTTGCAAAAGGGCGTGACGATAAGCTTCCTGGATAAAGGAAGCATACTGCATGAAAAAACAGTCCAGCTAAATATGCAAAAAATATATAGTTATCTGGACATGTTGGAAGAAGGACATAACGATACGCCATTAGTGCGGTGTGAAGCTGAACCCGGGAAGGTGGTTTATCGGTTGACCGATGCAGGAACACAGAAATATCAGTCGGCCAAGGAACATCAATTCACCATTGTGTCAAAAACAATTCTGCCTAATGACGGGCCGGCGGTAAAACGCATAATAGAATTAAAAAACAGTATTTTACAGAAACTACATGAGCGACCGGATGGTCAGCGTCTCCGCGACGCGGGAGAGCAGGAGAATGCTCGTGTGGAATTAGCCGAGGCCGGCATATTGCATTTGCTGGCGGTGCGTAAACTCGACGCCTCTAGATACGGTCAAGATAAGGATATGGCGGAGGGGAAAATCATCAGCCGGTTGCTGGCGGCACGGGTAAAAGCCTACCTGCTTGATCCGGATATGCCGAGCGACGCCCCGCGCCACGATGAGATATTTGTGGAAAATCCCTATAGCCTGGCAAAGCTGAGTGGAGAAGAAATCGCCCAGGCGCTGACGGATATTGAGAATGGCAAACCGGTCGCATCGGCAATAAAGGAAGCGAGGGCGGTTGTAAAAACCGCCGTGCAGAGATTATCGGATCGCATGATGATTCAGACAGCGGAAAAACATGCGTTTGGAACCAAGGATTGGGAAGATCCAAACTTGGGAAACCACGCGCAGTCCCCCCATTGCCAGATTGTGGATCGGGGACTCATGCTCACGCCTTTTTGGCCACCAACGCAGACCCCGAAGGGGGCGTCAACCCCGCCAGGCGGAGAAAAAAAACCACCGGAACAAAAGGGGCAATCTGCCGCGACGCAACCGCATTTACAAAGGTCACGATCGCATACGCTTGCCGAACAGATACAAGGTAGAGGCAATCCTCTTGCGCCAGGTTCTGGTTGGCGGCGCTCATGAAAGACATCGTCTACGACATACCGGCGCGGAAAGCGGCGGCGCGGCGGCATACGCTGGCGGTTTTGGTGGATAACGAGTTCGGCGTGCTGGCGCGCGTCATCGGGCTGTTTTCCGGGCGCGGCTACAACATCGAGTCGCTGACGGTAGCCGAGGTCGAGCACGACCGCAAGCGCTCGCGCATCACCGTCGTCACCTCCGGCACCGAGGCCGTCATCGAGCAGATAAAAAAGCTGCTGGAAAAAATGGTGCCGGTCTATAAGGTGCACGACCTCACCGTCGAAGGCGCGCATGTCGAGCGCGAACTGGCGCTGGTCAAGGTGGCGGGCGACGGCAAGGAGCGCGTCGAGGCGCTCAAAATCGCCGACATTTTCCGCGCGCGCGTGGTGGACTCGACGGCCGAATCCTTTGTCTTCGAGTTGACCGGAGAATCGGCGAAGCTCGACGAGTTCATCGAGCTGATGCGCCCGCTGGGACTGGTGGAGATTTGCCGCACCGGTATTGCGGCGATGATCCGGGGGAAAGATGGGATTTAAGTTTGGCGATCCGCGCCGTGTACCGTTCTACAACACCGGCCGGCCGCTTCCTGTCTCCTTTTGTTTTTTGAATTAATGGAAGTTTCCCGTCCGTTTTATCGATGCCCCGCCACTCCATGATTTCCGGAGATTGAGGTGGTGATCCCGCTTTCCAAAAGGGCGTTGATTGTTCACCCGCTTTCCCCTACCCTTTAAGATTGGTCACGTTTCTAACGCGCCGCTTTAGCTCAGGGGTAGAGCAACCGCCTTGTAAGCGGTAGGTCGTGTGTTCGAATCACACAAGCGGCACCATTTTCAATATGGGCATTCCCGGGTATCACCCCCCCCCGCTACGAGACGGTAGAACCTCCGCCAGCCGGGGAGGGTTTATGTACCGCACCCGGTGTGGAAGCCACGACCGCTGCCGGAACGGCAAAACCAAAGGCAAGCGCCGCTATCGCGGCAATGCGTGTGGCCGCAACCTGACCAACATACGCGGGCGCGGCGCTGCTGCGCTAATCCGGGAATGCCGCCCGGGTATATTAATCAATTCCATGTTTTAAGTGACGGAAAAGCGCTATTTTTGCATTATTTTACAAAGAAAATGGTAGATAAGAGTGGGGAAATACGCTAGATTTCGCGGCTCAATTTTATTGAAAACCTTGCCTTGCAAAGGATGTTGCCATGCGCGCTTATTACGACCGCGATGCGGATTTGAACCTAATCAAAAACAAGAAAATCGCCATCATCGGCTATGGCAGCCAGGGTCATGCCCATGCGGCCAATCTGCGCGATTCGGGCTGCAGTGACGTGCGCGTCGCGCTGCGCCCCGATTCGATTTCCGCGGCCAAGGCCAAGGCGGCGAAATTTGAAGTGATGACGCCCGCCGAGGCCGCCAAATGGGCCGATGTGGTGATGGTGCTGACGCCCGATGAGCTGCAGGCGGACATTTACGCGGCTAGTATCGCGCCGAACCTAAAGCATGGCGCCAGCCTCGTGTTCGCGCACGGGTTTAACATCCATTTTCAACTCATCGAGCCGCGCGCCGACATGGACGTGTGGATGGTGGCGCCCAAAGGCCCCGGGCACACCGTGCGCGCCGAATACCAGAAGGGCGGCGGCGTGCCGTGCCTGGTGGCCGTGCATCAGAACGCTTCCGGCAATGCGCTCGACCTGGCGCTGGCTTATGCCTCGGCGATCGGCGGCGGGCGCTCCGGCATCATCGAAACTACCTTCAAGGAAGAATGCGAAACCGACCTGTTCGGCGAGCAGGCGGTGCTGTGTGGCGGGCTTTCGCATCTCATACAGGCCGGGTTCGAGACGCTGGTCGAAGCCGGGTACGCGCCGGAAATGGCCTATTTCGAGTGCCTGCACGAGGTGAAATTGATTGTCGATTTAATCTACGAGGGCGGCATCGCCAACATGCGCTACTCGATTTCCAACACCGCCGAATACGGCGATTATGTCACCGGTCCGCGCATCGTGACCGAGGAAACGAAAAAGGAAATGAAGCGCGTGCTGCGCGACATCCAGACCGGCAAATTCGCTCAGCAATGGATGCTGGAAAACAAGGCCGGCAAACCCAGCTTCAAGGCCTCGCGCCGCTTATCCGCCGAGCACCCGATCGAGGAAGTCGGCGGCAGGCTCCGCGCCATGATGCCGTGGATCGCCAAGAACAAGCTGGTGGATAAGGCGAAAAATTGAGAAAATCCATATGGAGGGGACGGTGCAGACGCTCAACGAAGCCGTCCTGCCCTGCATGACATATCCTTCATATGCGTAGGGATATATTTGAAAAAATTCCTGCGTTTGCAGGAATGATGAAAACGCACCTTCTCAACCTCATCTTCCCGCCGCAATGCCTGAGCTGCAATGCACAGGTGCCGGCGCACGGCGCGCTGTGCCTTGCCTGCTGGAGCCAGATAAAATTCATCACCGATCCCTATTGCGCGGCGTGCGGCCTGCCGTTCGATTTCGCGCTGGGGGTGGATGCGTTGTGCGGCGACTGCCTGCGCGATCGGCCACCCTTTTCGCGCGCCCGCGCCGTGTTCCGCTATGATGAGGCCAGCCGCCAGCTCGTCACCAAGCTCAAATACGCCGACCAGACGCAACTGGCCGCCGTTTATGGCGGCTGGCTGTCGAAATTCGGGCGTGAACTGGTCGGTTCGAGCGATGTTATTGTGCCGGTGCCGCTTGCCTACTGGCGGTTCGTCGGGCGCCGGTATAATCAGGCGGCGCTGCTGGCTCGCGCGCTCTCGAATCACTCCAAGCTGCCGCTGCTGCCGGACGGGCTGAAGCGCATCCGCGCCACCCGGCCGCAACCGGGCTTGACGCGGAGGCAGCGGCGGGACAATGTGCGCGGCGCCTTTGCCGTGACACCGCGCAGCGCGGCGAAACTCAAGGGAAAATCGGTGTTGCTGGTTGACGACGTGATGACCACCTCGGCCACCCTCAGCGAATGCACCAGGGCATTGCTCAAAGCGGAAACGACGAGCGTCAACGTGCTGACATTGGCGAGAAAGATGTAATCGGATAAACTATCGCTGGGAGACGGAAAAAATATTGCACATCGGGTAAGGACGGATTACAAAGCACATCATTATCCGCGTCACAACATAATGCCCCGAATGAAAAAGCCGCTTTTCCTTTCTGTTTTCTTGGCCGCCGCCTTGGCCGCCGCCCGCGCTTTCGCCGATGCCGCATATGTCGGCATGGCTAAACCCTGGCAGATCGGTTTTCAGCCGCCGGTGACGCCGGTGATGGAACGGCTTTACGCCATCCATAATTATTTCCTGCTGCCGCTTATCACCGTCATCACCGTCTTCGTGCTGGTGGTGATGGTTTATATCTGCCTGCGCTTCAACCGAAAGCGCAACCCGGTGCCAAGCAAGACAACGCACAACACCAGGCTCGAAATCATCTGGACGGCCATTCCCATTCTGATTCTCGTCGTCATTGCCGTGCCTTCCTTGCGCATCCATTATTTCATGGAACGCATCGTCAATCCCGATCTCACGATCAAGGTAACGGGCTACCAGTGGTACTGGCATTACGATTATCCCGATAACGGCGGCTTCGGCTATGACAGCTATATCCTCAAGGACAGCGATCTCAAGCCGGGCGACATCCGCCAGCTATCGGTGGATAACCCGATGGTCGTGCCGGTTGGCACCAGAGTGCGCCTGCTCATTACCGGCGCCGATGTGATTCATTCCTGGTCGGTGCCATCTTTCGGCGTCAAGCGCGACGCCATTCCCGGTCGCCTTAATGATAGCTGGTTCGAAGTCGACCGCGTCGGCACGTTCTACGGCCAATGCTCGCAGCTCTGCGGCGTCGGCCACGGTTTCATGCCGATTGAAGTCAAAGTGGTAAGTCGGGAGGATTTCGCCAAATGGGCGAAGCAACATGCGCCCGCCGCCGCGCCCGCGGGGGGGGAAACGAATCAAAAACCGAATAAAAAACAGGACACGCCATGAGCTATGCTGCCGCGCCATCCGCCCACGACGACCACATGCCGCATGGCTGGCGGCGCTGGCTGTATTCGACCAACCATAAAGACATCGGCATCATGTACCTGATGTTTGCCGGCATCGCCGGCGTCATCGGCACGTTCTTTTCGGTGCTGATCCGCATCCAGCTTCAGCATCCCGGCGGCACGCTGTTCGGCGACGACCACCAGATGTATAATGTCGTGGTGACGGCGCACGCGCTGGTCATGGTGTTTTTCCTCGTCATGCCGGCGCTCATCGGCGGGTTCGGAAATTTCTGCGTGCCGCTGCTCATCGGCGCGCCCGACATGGCTTTTCCGCGCATGAATAATCTGAGCTTCTGGCTATTGCCGCCGTCGTTTCTGCTCCTGCTCGGCTCGGCCTGCGTCGGCGAAGGCGCCGGCACCGGCTGGACGCTCTATCCGCCGCTGTCAACGACACTGTCGCATCCGGGCATGTCCGTCGATATGGCGATTTTCGCGCTGCACCTGGCCGGTATATCTTCCGTTCTCGGCGCGATCAATTTCATCGTAACGATTTTCAACATGCGCGCGCCGGGCATGACGCTGTTTAAGATGCCGCTTTATCCGTGGGCGATATTGATTACGGCATTCCTGCTGTTGCTGGCCGTGCCGGTGCTGGCGGGGGCGATCACCATGCTGCTGGCCGATCGCAATTTCGGCACGCATTTCTTCGATCCGGCCGGCGGCGGCGACCCGCTGCTGTTCCAGCACCTGTTCTGGTTCTTCGGCCATCCGGAAGTGTACATCCTGATTCTGCCCGGCTTCGGCATTATCAGCGAAGTCGTGGCTACCTTCTCGAAGAAACCGATTTTCGGCTATCTCGGCATGGTATTCGCCATGTGCTCCATTGGCTTTCTCGGCTTCATCGTCTGGGCGCACCATATGTTCACCACCGGCATCGCGCCTGACACGATGTCTTATTACATGATTGCAACCATGGTCATCGCCGTGCCGACCGGCATCAAGATTTTCTCCTGGCTGGGGACGATGTGGGGCGGCTCAATCGGCTTCGAAACGCCGATGTTGTTTGCAGTTGGCTTTATTTTCCTGTTCGTCGTCGGCGGCGTCACCGGCGTCGTGCTGGCCAACGCGGCGGTGGACATCCCGATGCACGACACCTATTACGTCATCGCCCATTTCCATTATGTGATGTCGCTCGGCGCGGTGTTCGCCATCTTCGCCGGATTTTATTACTGGATCGGCAAAATCAGCGGGCGGCAATACCCGGAATGGCTCGGGAAAGTGCATTTCTGGACGTTTTTCATCGGCGCCAACCTCACCTTTTTCCCGCAACATTTCCTCGGTCTCGCCGGGATGCCGCGCCGCATTCCCGACTATCCGGACGTTTATGCCGGCTGGAATTTCGTATCCTCGATCGGCGCGTATATTGCCGCCGGCTCGGCGGTGATTTTCCTCGTCCTCGTCTGGCGCACGCTCAAATACGGCGAGAAATGCCCGGCCAATCCGTGGGGCGCGGGCGCCACGACGCTGGAATGGACGCTGCCCAGCCCGCCGCCGTTCCATACGTTTGAGACGCAGCCGCATATAAAATAAGCTTGTCGCCGGTTGACAGCATGATTTTTTATAGCTATATTTAATAGTGCATGTTCGAGTGGGACGAAGCCAAACGCCGCCGTAATCTTGCTAAGCATGGTGTAGATTTCGAGACGGTCTGGGAGTTGGACTGGGGGAAAGCTGTCCAGCGCACTGATGCCCGCAGGAATTATGGCGAGGTTCGATACGTGGCTTTGGTGTATATCGGAGGCCAATTGTATTCCTGCGCCTATACTGAGCGGGACGGTGCGAGGCGTATTATCAGCCTACGCAAGGCGAGCAGAAAAGAGAGGGGGTATTATGAAGAAGAGATATTTGACGACTAAGGACGGGGACGTGCGTGAATTGACGCGCGAAGACATCCGGGGAATGCGTCCGTTGCGGGAAACCGACCCGGAATTTATCGCTAAGTTCGAGAAGGAGCGCAAGCGGCGCGGGCGTCCTGCCGGGCGCACCAAGGCTGTAGTCAGCATCAGCCTGGACCGCGATATTCTTTCCCTGCTGCGCGCCAGCGGCAGCGGCTGGCAGTCCCGCATAAATGCCCTGCTACGCGCCGCGATGGGGTTAAGCGAGTAAGGAAATATAAATGGCTAAGTCTTATAAAAATAAACTAGGGGCTTTTTTAGCCCAGGGCCTTGCTGAAAAAGGGTTAAGTCAGGAAGATTTTGCGGAAAGCTCTGAAATTGGTAGGGCTACCCTTAGCCGTATATTGCGTCAGGGTGCGTCTCCTAATAATTCAACAACATTAAGTCTTGTCAATGGTTTAAATAAAATTGGCATTCCGGTTAATGCAGCGGCAATTAAGCAAATGGCAGTTATGCAGCCGCACGAAGAAATACAACAGATGCCCCCCACTCCTTTAACAGCAGTTAATATAGCAGAAATATTAAGCAAAAAATTTGGACAGATTTCAACAGGTACTGAATTAAGTGATGAAGATTTAGAATTAAACGCTAAAGCTCTGGGAATTGCACAGGTAAAATTTGATAAGCGTGCAGAAATACAAAAAAAAGATCCCAGTGGAAAACTGCAACAAGCAAGAGAATTCTTAAATACAGTGATGTCTTTGCAAAATGATGGTTATATCAATCTTGCAAAGAAACTTTTGGCAGATGAATATAGATCATTAGGAAAATATGATGATAATCATTTAGGACATCAAAATCTGGCTGATAGGATGGCAGAGGAAGATTTTACAATATTGCAAGATGCAAGAGCCTCTGCTCGCATAGGGAGTCTTAATGTAAAAAAATCGCGCGACGTAAGTTCCGATAAAGTTGATAAAGCCGATGAATCGAATGTAACCGGATTTGAATTTGGTGGTTGATGAATGAGTATGACCGCACCTGCTTTAATCCAATCATCGAACCATCGAGTTCTCGAGTCCTCGGTTCGCGACTTCATCTCTCTTATGAAACCCGGCGTGATGTCGCTGGTGGTGTTTACGGGCTTATCTGGAATGCTGCTGGCGCCGGGGCATCTCAATCCGTTGCAGCAATTCATTACGCTTTTGTGTATCGCTTTGGGTTCCGGCGCGGGTGCGGCAATGAACATGTGGTACGACCGCGACATCGACGCCATCATGACGCGCACGAAAAAACGCCCGATTCCCGCAGGCCGCATCGCGCCCGACGATGCGCTGGCGTTCGGCCTGTTCCTGGCCGCCTTCTCGGTGATGCTGATGGGGTTGGGCACTAACTGGCTGGCGGCCTTGATTCTCGCCTTCGCCATTTTTTTTTATGTCGTCGTCTATACGATGTGGCTCAAGCGCCGTACGCCGCAGAATATCGTCATCGGCGGCGCGGCGGGCGCATTTCCGCCGATGATTGGCTGGGCGGCGGTCACCGGCGGCGTATCGCTGATGCCATTGCTGTTGTTCGTCATCATTTTTTTGTGGACGCCGCCGCATTTCTGGGCGCTGGCGCTCTATAAAAACGAAGATTACACGCGCGCCGGCGTGCCGATGATGCCGGTGGTGGCAGGCAGCGATAGCACCAAGCGGCAGATGATGTTTTATACATGGCTGCTGACGGCGGTAACGTTACTTCCGCCGCTTTTGCACCTGGCCGGGGCGCCTTATGCGGTGGTCGCAGCACTGCTGGATGTGACATTCCTGCATCATATGCGAAAAGTTTTGCACGACGCAACCGATACCTGGCCGCGCAAAGCATTTGCCTTTTCCATTTATTACCTGTTTATGCTATTCGTCGCCATGGTGCTGGATGGGTGGTGGACGCACGCCATGCAGTAGCGTACACGTATCATACATAAAGGATTGCTTATGGAAAAACACCTTACTCCTGAAAATGCCCATACTTTGCTGCAAGTCACGCAAAGCACCGTTTACCTGATGGGCGCCAGCTTCGTGCTGGGCAGCCTGTTCACGTTGCTGTTGCTGTTGCTGCTGGATTTTACCCGCCGCAACAAACCTCAGCAGTAGGACATTGCCTCCCGGCGGCCTCCATCAAGCGCAGAAGCGCAAGAACGTCGCCCTGTCGCTCGCGCTGGTGGCGCTGATTCTTCTGGTCTATGCGGTGGCGCTGATGCGCATGGGGTTTTGAAACGGGTAAATAAAATAACGATGTATTTTTCTTCCCCGGTTGTGGGCGAGGGCGGTTCGCGTAGGGCGACCCGGGTGGGGCTGGCATATCCATGAGCGATACGATAACCACGTATGCGGGCGGCGTCGAAACCGTCACCGTCATCGACGCGCAACCCGACCCCCGCGAGCCGGGGCACTGGCTGCTTAAAAGTCGGGATGGCAAGCCCATGCGCGGCAAACTGTCGCTGCGGGAACATGCCTATAACATCGTATTGCCGCCGGACAGCTACATCATTATCGACGCTGATGAAACCGAGCTGTTCAAGGATTCCCGCAGCGATGACTGCGTGGTGTTTGCATTGTCCTCAGACAACCCGGCCGAATTTTATGTGGAGCAATACATCACCGGCGCCAAGGGGCAGTCTCCCTACACGGCGGTCATACTGCGGCATCGTCAGCAGTTTACGATGATTTCCGCCGTGCTCTATCCGCGCGACCTGACGGAGTTGCCGACACCGATCTTCCTGACGCCGGGCGGCAAGATCGTGGCAGCAACCTGGAAGGAAAAGGGCGAGGCGGCCAATGCCGCCAATGTTAAAGCCGAGTACGCGCACGGCCAGCACGATCTGGAACGCATTTTAAGAGCAGTGCATCAGCAGGACAGAAAACCCGTCATCGACCCGAACGCGCCGAAAAAGGAATGGTTCTGAAGCCATCCGCCGGCGCTTGTATTTCCTTGCTTTATTCCTTACATATCGCTCATGTATGCGGTTCTTCCAAAACGCGGCGTGATTTCCGTTTCCGGGAACGACCGGTTCGATTTTCTGCAGGGACTGGTCAGCAATGACGTGCGCCAACTGGCGGAACACCGGGCAGTGTATGCGGCGCTGCTGTCGCCGCAGGGAAAATTCCTGCATGATTTTTTCCTGATTAAAAGCGGCGATGTCATTCTTATTGACTCCGACAAGGCGCAGCTTCCGGCGCTGCTGCAACGCCTTGCCATGTACATATTGCGCTCAAAGGTGATGGTGGAGGCAATGCCGCAGATAAGCGTGGCGGCGGCGTGGAGAATTGCAGAATCGGGGAATCAGGGAATTGGAGAACAATATTTTTCCGATCCGCGGTTGCCGGCATTGGGCTGGCGCATGGTGGGTACAGCGGCAGCTATCGAAAAAGCCTGCGCGGCGGCGGGAATGGAGCCTTCCGATGAAAAAGCCTGCGACCGGACGCGCCTTAATCTCGGCGTGCCGGACGGCGCGCGCGACATGATCCCCGGTAAATCGCTGCTGCTGGAATTCGGCTTCGAGGATTTGCATGGCGTCGATTTCGCCAAGGGCTGCTATGTCGGCCAGGAAGTTACGGCGCGCAGCAAGCACCGCGGCCAGGTGCGCCGGTTCATCTACCGCGTGCGCGCGGCAAGCGGCAACCTGCCGCCGCCGGGCACGCCGGTAACGCTGGAAGGCGCCATCGCCGGAGAAATGCGCTCCAGCCTGGATAATGTCGGGCTGGCATTACTGCGCGTCGAGGCCGTCCAGAAAGCAGACGCCGGCGATATGGAGTTCCATTGCGGACATATGGCGCTCAAAGCGTCACTGCCGCAATGGGTTACGCATCCGCCGAAAGCGCTGGCGGTGGAAGGCTGACTGCGGTATAATCCGTATATGCCTGATACGATCACACTTCCCCCAGCTTCGCAGGAAAATGCCGGATCGCTGGCCGGGCATCTGCTGATTGCAACGCCGGTCGTGCAAGGGACGTGCTTTGATCATTCGGTGATTTACCTATGCGCACATAACGAATCTGGCGCAATGGGTATCATCGTCAATTACCCGGTCAACAATATTCACCTGGACGACATCCTTAAGCAACTGCACATCACGGGCGATGGCCCGCCATGCTGCCTGCCGGTGCATTTCGGAGGCCCGGTCGAGGCCAACCGCGGCTTTGTCGTCCACAGCGCCGATTACACCTGCGGTGAGAGCATGGTGGCGGGAGGCGGCATCGCCGTCACCGCCAGCCTGGCAATTCTGCAGGCGCTGGCCGCCGGCAAGGGACCGGCGCAGGGAATGCTGGTGCTGGGTTATGCCGGCTGGGCGCCCAGGCAACTGGAAACCGAGATCGAAGGAGGAAGCTGGATTGTCGTTCCGGCCAGCCCGCAGTTGCTGTTTGATACCGACAACCAGACCAAATGGAACGTCGCGCTCTCCACGCTTGGCATTGACATGGGACATTACTCGCCGCAAGTCGGGCATGCCTGATCCATCCCAGAGCATTTTTGCTTTAATCCTATGCCACGTTCCTGTCATCTTCCGAATTTTTCTTTTGCAAAATTCAATGGCAATTCAGTTTTTTACTGGATCACCCTACCCTGGAATCGCTCACGCAATCCGGGCGATGGCGGAGTAAAGTGAAAACGCTCTAAAAATTCTGCCAGGCTGGCGCGGATGGCGCTTAACGAAAATTTGACATGAACATTCGGGCGCAAAGCGCCCTCTTCCACCCGCTCTCTGCCCCTTTCCCGCCTGCGGGAAAGGAAAGCCGCCGCTTCGCGTCAGCGAAGTGCAGCGGGAGAGGGGGGTGTCGAATTTTTCGTTGTCGGCTATATGTCAGCAGGGTCGTTGCTCTCTCTGGGATAGCTTCTTTACAATGCAAAACCCCGGGGAAGAGGACCCCGGGGCTTGGCATATTCAGTCTGAGAAAGCGACGCTTAGTTAGGCGGCAGCTTTTTTCTTGGACGTGGCTGAAGAAGCCTTGCTGAATTCCTCGATGGTTTCGGCAGTGCGCTTGTTAAGCACGTCGAACGCCTCGAAGCCAGACTTGGTCACCGTTTCGGTGATTTCGCGCAGATTGGACAGGGCGTTCTCGAAGAACTCCTTGGCCAATTCGGCCTGTTTGGTCAGGCTGGTTTCCGGGCTGCCGCCGGTCATCATTTCCTTCGATGCCTTGAGCGTATTTTCAACGTTCTCGCGGATCACTTCGGCCTGACGGCGCGAAATGGCCTGCGCGCCTTCAACGATAGTCTGGTTGACCTCGGACAACGCTTCGATATTGCGGCGCTGTGTCGAAAACAACTGGTTGAAATCAAATGTATTTTTGAACATATCGGCAAATGCATTATTGTAAGTCATAACACTCTCCTTTTGCTGGTAACCGGGGCATGATGGCAAAAGCCACGCTCATAGTCAAGCATTTTGTTGCATTGCACAAAAATGGGGCGACATAATGGATATTTTATTCATTTGAGAGTTCTCCGGAACGTTTGGCCGCCGCACACACCGCCTTTTTGATAAGCGTTTCCAGCGCATCGTCTTCCATCAGCACCTTGAGCGCCGCTTCCGTGGTGCCGCCCGGGCTGGTGACGTTTTTGCGAAGTTGCTCGAATGATTGACCAGGCGACCTTGTCGCGAGATCACAACTGCCTGCGACCGTTTTAAGCGCAAGAGTTCGAGCCAGTTCAACGCCTAATCCCGCATCAACTCCGGCTTTCGTCAACGCATCCAGCAGTAAAAACACATATGCCGGGCCGCTGCCGGAAATAGCTGTGACGCCATCCATAAGTGATTCATCTTCCGTCCATCCGATTCCACCCGTTACCTGCATTAAAATTTCAGCAGAATTCTTGTCTTTGTCCGATAAAGAGTTTGTTTTGCATAAGATAGTGATGCCTTCACCGACCATTGCCGGAGTATTTGGCATGGCGCGCACGATGCGAATATCATCGCCTAGGTGCTTACGGAAAAATTCAATGGTTTTACCTGCTGCAATTGAAATATACAATGGGTTGCTTTCAAAGCGCCTGCGATATGCAGGCAGGATGTGCGGGAGTTGCGGCGGCTTGACGGCGAAGACGACAATATCCGGAATATAATTCTGCGACAGCGACTCAAGATTTTTATGATGGCTGACACCTGGCGCATGACAATCCAAGTCATTAGGATCGATGACTGAAATATTTGCAATGCGTGTATCCTGCCAGCGTTGAAGCAACGCACCGCCCATCTTGCCGCAGCCGACAAGGAGCAAAGTGAGAGGGTGAGTATTCATGCCAATCAAGACTCAGATGCCGGGCGCCAGATGTCAATAGTTTCTTGACATCCGCCATCTAACCTCTGACATCTGGCTTAAGCCTCAGCCACCGTCTCGAATATCGAAAGCACCAGCGCTTCTTCCGGCGATTTACCGCCCCATACCACCGACTGGAACGCCGGGTAGAAGCGCTCGCATTCCTCGACGGCGACATCGATCAGCTCCTGCAGATGCTCGGCGTTGGTGCCGGCGCCGTCGCGCAGCAGCAGCGAGTGGCGGAACGTCACCGCGTGATCTTCGGAGCAGATGTCGAAATGCCCAAGCCATAGTTTTTCATTCACCAGCGCCAGCAGCGGATATACTTTCGCCAGCGCGTACTTCGGCAATTTGCTCTCCAAGGCACAGGACAGCGCCAGCCCGCCGGAGTCTTCCTGCCAGTTGAACCACAGGCGGTACGTGCACCAGGTGCCACCGACTTCGGCGATCAGTTCGCCGTCGGCCGGGCGGTCGAACACCCACTCGCGATCCATGATCACCATCTCGGCGATGTCGAGCGGATTGAACATTGCTTCATCGGCTTTGATCGCTACGGCGGTCATCAGAGATTCCTCCAGCGCAAATACACGTATATAAGGAGAGATAACGGCGGACGTTATTTCCGGCCGATACTCGCACGGAACCAGGCGAAAAGCCAATACTTTAAGAAAGGGTTAGTGTAATTTATTTTATTTATTAAAATCAATGCATTATATAATTTAATGCATTTTAACGCTACTTATGGCCAATAAACAGATAGCCCGCTCACAATGATCAAAGCTCACGGCGGAGGACAGATTAAAAAAACATGCCTCAACGGCGCAGGAAGTAAACGGACGGGCAAAACCGGTAAAGCGCAGCGACCCCGTAGTTTTATTGCTCCCCGTGAAAATGCTCGTAAATAATTTTCGCCGTGCTTGTGCTGATGCCTTCGGCTTTGGCGATGTCATCCATGGACGCGGCGGCAACGGCCCTGGCCGAACCGAAATGATGGAGCAGTGATTTTTTCCGCTGCGGACCGATGAAGGGGATCGCATCAAGTTCCGACCGGCTCATGGACTTGTCGCGGCGCGCGCGGTGTGCGCCTATGGCGAAGCGGTGCGCCTCGTCACGCAGCCGCTGCAGGAAATGCAGGAGCGGATCGCCCACAGGTAATTGGAACGGCTCTTTTCCGGGGATAAAAAACATCTCGCGGCCGGCATTACGGTCCGGCCCCTTGGCGATGCCGGCATAGGCAACGCTGACGCCCAGTTCCTCGAATACCTTGGCTGCGGCGCCCACCTGCCCCGCCCCGCCGTCGATCAGCACGAGGTCGGGCAGCTTGCCGTCTTCCTCCTGCAGCCGCATAAACCGGCGCATCAGCACCTCGCGCACCATGGCGTAGTCGTCGCCGGGCGCGGTTTCCTTCCTTCTGATATTAAACTTGCGGTAGCCCGGCCTCAGGAACCCCTCCGGCCCGACGACAATCATCGCGCCCACCGCATCGGCGCCGCTGATATGGCTGTTGTCATACACCTCGATGCGTTCGGGCACGTCTTCCAGCCCGAACAGTTTCCGCACGCCTTCCATCATGTCGCGCATATTCGCCTGCAGCGACAATCGGCGCATCAGCGCCTCGCGGGCGTTCTTCGCCGCCTGCTCGACCAGCGATCGCTTCTCGCCGCGCAGCGGGTGCACGATTTCGATTTTATAATCGCTGTGCAGCCGCAGCGCTTCTTCCAGCACCCCGGCGTCCATCAGCAGGTGGCTGGTCAGAATCAGCGGCGGCGCCGGTTGCGGCTGGTAATGCCAGGCGATGAAGTTGCGCAGGATTTCAGCGTCGTCAAACGCGGCGGCCTGCAACGGAAACCACGCCCGGTTGCCGTAATTGCCGCCGCCGCGGAAAGAAAAAAGCTGGATGCAGTAATCTTTGCCGTTTCGCGCCAGCGCGATGATGTCGGCGTCGCCGACCGCCGCCTCGCCTTTATGCTGCTGCTGCACCTGTGCCAGCGCGCGGATGCGGTCGCGGACGACGCGCGCTTTTTCGTAATGCATCTTGAGGCTGAGGGCATGCATCTCGGCGACCAACGCATCGTGAATGTCGCTGCTGCGACCGGTCAGGAACGCGAACGCCTGGTTCACCAGCCCGTTATACTCTTCTTTTTTTATCTTGCCGACACACGGCGCCGAACAGCGTTTTATCTGATACAACATGCACGGGCGCGTACGGTTTTTGAACACATTGTCCGGGCATGAACGCAGCAGGAACAGTTTTTGCAGGGTGGTCAGCGTTTCGTCCACCGCACCGGCGGAAACAAACGGCCCGAAATATTTTCCCTTCCGCACCTTGGCGCCGCGATGCTTGGAAATGCGCGCGAATTCGTGATCGCCGGAGAAAAAAATATATGGGAAGGACTTGTCGTCTTTGAGAAGAATGTTGTAGCGCGGCATGAATTTTTTGATTAGGTTCGCCTCCAGCAGCAACGCTTCGGCTTCCGACCGCGTGGTGATGATTTCCATGGACGCCGTCTGCGCAATCATGCGCTGCAGGCGCGCGTTCAGCGCCGCGGCATTTACGTAGGACGATATGCGGGCCTTGAGATGTTTCGCCTTGCCGACATAAAGCACCTCGCCCTTCGCATCCACCATGCGGTACACGCCCGGTGTTTCCGGCACGTTGCGGCTTACATTTTTTATGACGGCAAGCCCTTCGGATAAGCGTGGTGTTTCCATAGGTTTAAGTCTACAGGTGAAAGAGGCATTTTCAACGCGGAAGAATAATCCACGAAAGCTGGGGATAAGTGTGTTGGCAACTAACGGGACATATCATGAATCGGAGGCTGCACCTTGCATTCGGCGTAGTTGCCTAAAAAATGAGCACCATAATAATGGGTTGATTTACAAACAGTTTTCTAAAATCCTTTATAAAGTGCTTATGGCTTTCATTTTTCATTTATCATTTTGGAACAAGGCGCCACTCACTGTGCACAAAAACTCCGTCAAATCCTCAAAATTATTGGCAGCTAGGAAAAAAATTCCTAGCAAAATTTTACGGGCGGCGCCAGCAAATTCTTTTGCTCCCTTGTCTTTATGAGCGACTCGTCGCATCTGTTTGAAATCGTCATGCTGCTCTGCGCGGCGGTCGTCATCGTCGCGAGCTTCCGCGTCATCCGCCTGAGTCCCGTTATTGGTTATTTGGCGGCGGGCGCGGCGGTCGGGCCGTTTGGCATCGGCCTTATCCGTGACGTCGAAACCACCGCCGGCTTCGCCGAGTTCGGCGTTATCTTCCTGCTGTTTCTCATCGGGCTGGAACTGTCGTTCGATCGGCTGCATGGCATGCGCGCGCACGTCTTCGGCTTCGGCGGCGCGCAACTCATCGTCACCGGCGGGCTGATTGCCGCGTTCTTCATCGCGCTCGGCGGCCGGATGCCGGCGGCCATTATTATCGGCAGCGCGCTGGCGCTGTCATCCACCGCCATCGTGCTGCAGGTCATTACCGAGCAGGGCGAAAAATCCTCGCAGGCGGGAAGACTCGCCATCGCCATTCTCATCTTGCAGGATCTGGCGGTCATCCCGCTGCTGGTGTTCATTTCGCTTCTCGGCGACAATGACAAATCGCTGACGCAGGAAATACTGGAAGTCATCCTGAAGGCCGTCACCTGCCTCGCGTTTATTTTTGCCATTGGGCACTTATTGCTCAAGCCGTTGTTTCGCTTTATCGCTTCGCTCGACAACACCGAACTGTTTTCGGCGACGACGCTGTTTATCGTGCTCGGCATGGCGTGGCTGACGCAGGCGTCAGGCTTGTCGGCGGCGCTTGGCGCCTTCATGGCCGGGCTGCTGATGGCCGAAACCGAATTCAAGCCGCAGGTCGAGGCCGACATCCTGCCGTTCAAGGGATTGCTGCTCGGGCTTTTCTTCATGACGGTCGGCATGTCGCTCAACGTCACCATGCTGGAGCAGCATTTCGCGGCGATTCTCGGCATCACCGTGGCGCTGATGGCGTGCAAATCGCTTATCATCATCGGGCTGTCGCGCCTGTTCGGCTTTTCGATGAGCACCGCCGTCCACTCCGGCTGCCTGCTGTCGCAGGGCAGCGAGTTCGCCTTCATCCTGTTCACGCTGGCCGCTTCACAGGGCGCTATCGGCGCCGACGCCGAACAGATATTGCTGGTTGTCATCACCGTCAGCATGGCACTGACGCCGCTGGTCGCCGAAGCCGGAAGAAAAATCGCCGACACGCTGGAAAAACACGCCATCTCGCGCCCCGAAGCGATGCTCGGCGAAACGCTGGACCTGAGCCACCATGTCATCATCAGCGGCTTCGGCCGCGTCGGCCATACCGTCGCGCAACTGCTCGAAGCCGAGCGCATCGGATTCGTCGCCATCGATATGGATTCCTTTCTCGTCGCCCGCGAGCGCAAAACCGGCGCACCCGTTTACTTCGGCGACACGACGCGCGCGCATGTGCTCAATGCCCTGGGCATTATCCGCGCCCGCGCCGTCATCATCACCCATGCCGAGCAGCGCGTCACCATGCAGACCATCGCCACCATCCGCGAGATTTCCCGCGACCTGCCCATCATTGCCCGCGCCAGGAATATCGAGCAGGCGCAGAAGCTTCAGGCCGCCGGGGCGACGCTGGCAGTTGCCGAAATGTTTGAAACCAGCCTGCAACTGGGCGGCGCGCTGCTGAAATCACTGGGCATCGCCGATCATGAAATATCGAGAATTATCGAACTGTTCCGCGCCGAGGATTACGCGCTGACGCGCATCAGCGAAAAAGCGGCGGCGGCGGCCAATTAACCGTTTACTTTTGCCCAGACCCCTGCTAGGTTCCCGCACCGTTAATGAAACGAAGGCGGAGCCACGCCAGATTGGCCGAATTCATTTGGAGCAATGCAAATGAAGGGGTGTTCACACCCTGCGGGATGCGCAAGCGTCAGCGCAGGATATTGAAAAGCTTGAAAGGATCCTGTGCTCCGTCCTTCGGACGTCCACAGGATTAATAAAAATGAAACTACTCGCCTGCAACAGCAACATTCCCCTCGCCAAAGCCATGGCGGAGTATCTCGGCGTCCGGCTTACCAACGCCAGCGTCAAGCGCTTCGCCGACCAGGAGGTGTTCGTCGAAGTGCATGAGAACGTGCGCGGCGAGGATGTGTTCGTCGTGCAGTCCACCAGCTTTCCCGCCAACGACCATATCATGGAGCTTTTGGTTTGCCTCGACGCGCTGAAGCGCGCCAGCGCGCGGCGCGTCACCGCCGTCATTCCTTATTTCGGTTATGCAAGGCAGGATCGCAAAGTCGGCCCGCGCACGCCGATTTCAGCCAAGCTGGTCGCCAACATCATCGCAGCGAGCGGCGCCAGCCGCGTGCTGACCATCGACCTGCACGCCGGGCAGATACAAGGGTTCTTCGACATCCCGCTCGACCATCTGTACGGCGCGCCGGTCATCGTGAAAGACATCAAGGCGCAGTACAAAAAAGCCGATAACATCATGATTGTTTCGCCGGACGTCGGCGGCGTGGTGCGCGCGCGGGCGCTGGCCAACCGGCTGCAGGCCGACCTCGCCATTGTCGACAAGCGCCGCGAAAAAGCCGGCCAGTCGGAAGTGATGAACATCATCGGCGACGTGTCGGGGCGCGACTGCATATTGTTCGACGACATCGTTGATTCCGCCGGCACGCTGTGCAACGCCGCCGAAGCGCTGAAAAAGAACGGCGCCAATTCGGTCGCCGCATATGTCACGCACGGGGTGCTTTCGGGCGAGGCCACCCGGCGCGTCGAGAAATCGGTGCTCACCTCGCTCGTCGTCACCGATACCATCATGACCACCGAGGAAGTGAAAAAAGCCAAAAACATCCGCGTCGTTTCCGTCGCCCCGCTGCTTGGCGAAGCCATCAAGCGCATCAGCGAGGAAACATCGGTATCGAGCCTATTTGATTAACCTAAGGAGAAGTATTATGACTACCGCACCCGCTAAAAAAGAAAAACCCGCCGCAGGCACCCTGCAGGCCACCACGCGCGCCGGCCACGGCAAGGGCGCCGCGCGCGCCCTGCGCCGTGAAGGCAAAGTCCCTGGCATCATTTACGGCAAATCCGGCGCACCGGTTTCGATTGCGCTGACGCTCAAAGACGTCGCCATGGAATATGCGCGCGGCCGTTTCCGTTCGCGCCTGATCGATATCGCCGTGGACGGCAAGGCAGTGAAGGCGCTGCCCAAGGACGTGCAGTTCCACCCGGTGACCGACGTCATCGAGCATGTCGATTTCATGAAAATCGAGCCGGGCGTGCCGGTGCACGTCATGGTGCCGGTCAAGATGACCGGCCAGGACAAATCGCCAGGCTTAAAGCGCGGCGGCGTGCTCAACGTCGTGCGCCACGAGATCGAATTCATCTGCGCGCCGGAGGCCATCCCCATGCATATCGAAGTCGATGTCGCCGGACTGGAAATCGGCGGCAGCGTGCACATCAATAACATCACCCTGCCCGCCGGCGTCATGCCCGCCATCAAGCGCAACTTCACCGTCGCCACCGTCGCCGGACGCAAGGCCGAGGAAGAAGAGGTCAAGCCGGTTGTCGCCGCCGCTGAAGGCGCGGCTGCCGCGCCGGGCGCCGAGGGTGCGGCCGCAACGGGCGCTCCGGGCGCTGCTCCCGCCGCCGCTCCGGCTGCAAGCGCCGCTCCTGCCGCTGGCGGCAAGGATGCCGGAAAGAAGGAAGGGAAGAAGTGACGGTAAGCCTTGGCGGCTTGCCGCTTAGGCTCCCGTCATCCCCGCGAAGGCGGGGATGACATTTATGGATCCCTTCCTCCTCATCGGCCTCGGCAACCCCGGCAAAAGCTACGCGGGTAATCGCCATAATATCGGCTTCATGATTATTGATCGCATTACCGAAGCATATGGCTTCTCCAAACCGGCAAAAAAATTCGGCGGCCAGATAGCCGAAGGCGCGATTGAAAAACAGAAAGTGTATGCGTTCAAGCCGCTGGGCTATATGAACACCTCTGGTGTTCCGAGCGCGGAAGCCGCAAATTTTTACAAAATCCCGTTGGAAAGAATCATCGTCATCCACGATGAGCTGGATTTGCCGCTCGGCAAACTACGCGTCAAGCGCGGCGGCGGAAACGGCGGCCATAACGGGCTTAAAAGTCTGGATGATCATCTGGGAAAAGATTACTGGCGCGTGCGCGTCGGCATCGGCCACCCGCTGCGCCCCCCGAAGCCCGGAGCCACAAACGATGTGGAGCACGAGACTCGCGCAAGGGGGGGCGATAAAGATATGGTGAGCGATTATGTACTTTCTGATTTCACCAGATCGGAACGCAGGCTGGCGGACGTAATGGTGGATGAAACAGCGAAAAATATCAGCCTGCTGCTGGCAGGCGGCGAGGCGAAGTTTATGAGCAAAATTGCACTGGAAATAAAGGAAGCACTTTAACTCCCTCCCCCTCGCGGGGGGAGGGTTGGGGAGGGGACATAAAGAATGGGCTTTAAATGCGGTATTGTCGGGCTGCCAAATGTCGGAAAGTCAACGTTATTCAATGCGTTGCTGGCGACTCAGCAAGCCGAGGCGGCGAATTATCCATTCTGTACAATCGAGCCGAATGTCGGCCGCGTCGGCGTGCCGGACGACCGGCTGGACAAGCTGGCCGCCATCGCCGGTTCGGCGCAGATCGTCCCGACGCAACTGGAGTTCGTGGACATCGCCGGACTGGTGCGCGGTGCCAGCAAAGGCGAGGGACTCGGCAACCAGTTCCTTTCGCACATCCGCGAAGTGGATGCGATTATTTACGTCCTGCGCTGCTTCGAGGATGGCGACGTCACGCACGTCGAAGGCAAGGTCGACCCGCTGCGCGATGCCGATATCGTTGAAACCGAATTGATGCTGGCCGACATCGAAAGCATCGAAAAGCGCCTGCCGAATTTGCAGAAAAAAGCCAAGGGAAACGATAAGGAATCCATCCAGCAAAGCGCGCTGATGGAGCGCGTGCTGAAAGTCTTAAACGACGGCAAACCGGCACGCGCTGCTGACGCCGACCCGCAGGAAATGAAGGCGCTGCAACTGCTCACCTCGAAGCCTGTCATGTATGTCTGCAACGTCGATGAAACCAGCGCCGGTGCGGGCAATGCGCTCTCTGCGTCCGTTGAAGCCATGGCGAGGAACCGCGGCGCGCCGTGTGTGGTCATCTCGGCCAAGATCGAGGCGGAAATCTCCCTGCTGCCAAGCGAGGCCGATAAGCAGGAATTCCTGTCGTCGCTGGAGCTTTCGGAAACCGGCCTGTCGCGCATCATCAAGGCGGGCTACGCGCTCCTGGGACTCATCACCTATTTCACCGTCGGCCCGAAAGAAGCGCGCGCCTGGACGGTGGCCATTGGCACGGCCGCACCCGCCGCCGCCGGCGTCATCCACACCGATTTCGAGAAGGGGTTCATCCGCGCCGAAACCATTTCCTATGTCGATTACCTCACCGGAAAAGGCGAGCAGGGCGCCAAGGAAGCAGGAAAATTCCGTTTAGAAGGCAAGGAATATGTGGTACAGGACGGAGATGTGCTGCATTTCAGGTTTAATAATTAATCATGTTCTTCAGCCGTCAAAAACATGAGAAGCCGCCCTCGCCGCCCTGGCTAAAATGGGTGATCATCGGCTTTGTGCTGCTGGCCATCATCGGCAACCTGCACAAGCGCTCGGCCGTGCACCAGGCGGTAAGCACCGCCGCGCGTGCGTTGAACCCGCATAAAATCATCAATTTTTCCGAATACCGGAACCTGCTATTCCCGCAAAGCACGGCGTCGCGCATCAAGGACATCAGCGAGGGAACCGGGACGCCCGCCGTCTGCGGACAGGAAGTTACCGTCAGCTACGAAAGCCTTGGCAAAGACGGCAAGCCCGTCAAAAATCCGCCGCTGACGTTTCACATTGGTGACGGCAAGGCGATGGCAGATCTCGAGCAAGACGTGGAAGGCATGAGAACAGGCGGCAGGCGCAGCATCGTGGCGCCAACCGGCAAAGACACGGCGGAGCGACTGGAAGTAACGCTGCAGAAGCTATCACCGCCGCTGCCCGACGGCCCTTTCCGCATCGCCACGCTTGCACCAGGCACGCCGCCCGCCGTTGCCTGCGGCGCGCCCGTCGCCGTGAATTGCACCCTGTGGGGCATAGACGGAAAAAAGCTCTATTCCACTAAAGAACCGATCGCCTTCACGCCGGGCAAATCCGAAGTGTTTCTCGGGCTGGAGCAGGGCGTCGTCGGGATGGGCAAAGGCGGCAAGCGCCTGCTCATTGTGCCGCCACAGTTCCAGCGCACCATGAACGGCAACAAGCCAGCGGTTGATTTCCCTTTCCCTGCCAACCAGACCGTGCTGGTGGAGGTGGCGACAGTGCCTTGAACAGACGCTGTCAGTTATCAGTTGTCAGCCATCAGTTGTCAGTGTTACAAACTGAATGTCTTGTTCCTGCCTCTGGTAACCGACCACTGATACCTGCCATGCTCGCCGCCCGCCTCTCCCGCGTCAAACCCTCGCCAACGCTGGCCGTCACCGCCAAGGCCGCTGAACTCAAGGCAGCCGGCAAAGATGTCATCGGCCTGGGCGCCGGTGAGCCGGATTTTGATACGCCGGAACACGTCAAGCAGGCCGCTATTGAGGCCATCAAACGCGGCGAGACGAAATACACCCCCGTCGCCGGAACGCCGGCGCTGAGGAAAGCCATCAGCGAAAAATTCAAGCGCGAAAACCGGCTTGAATACGCACCGGGTCAAATCGTCGCCGGCTGCGGCGCCAAGCAGGTGATCTTCAACGCGCTGCTGGCCACGCTGAATGCGGGCGACGAGGTGATTATCCCGGCGCCGTACTGGGTGTCGTATCCCGACATGGTGCTGTTTGCCGAAGGTACGCCGGTTACCGTACCCTGCGCCGAGGCGGACGGCTTCAAGCTGAAGCCGGAAGCACTCGAAAAAGCCATCACGAAAAAAACCAAATGGCTGATTCTGAATTCGCCGTGCAACCCGACCGGCGCCGCTTACAGCGAAGCTGAACTGAAAGCGCTGGCCGCCGTGCTGCTGAAACACCCGCAGGTGTGGGTGCTGGCGGATGATATTTACGAGCATCTCGTGTATGACGGCTTTACTTTCGCCACCATCGCCCAGGCCGAGCCGAAGCTCTACGCACGCACGCTCACCGTCAACGGCGTATCGAAGGCCTATGCCATGACCGGCTGGCGCATCGGCTATGCCGGCGGCCCCAAGGCGCTGATTACCGCCATCGCCGACATCCAGTCGCAAAGCACCTCGAACCCCTGCTCCATTTCGCAGGCGGCGTCGGTCGCCGCGCTGAACGGCCCGCAGGACTTTTTGCAGGACTGGAAAAAGAGTTTTGCCGCGCGGCGCGATTTGGTGGTGAATGCGCTGAATCAGGTGCCGGGCATCAGGTGTCAGGTACCGGAAGGCGCGTTTTATGTGTTCCCCAGCCTCAAAGGATTGCTCGGCAAAAAAACACCCGGCGGGAAAACCATCGCTGGCTGTAATGACTTTTGCGATTACCTGCTGGATGAGGCGCTGGTCGCCGTCGTCGCCGGCAGCGCCTTCGGCATGGGCGGCTATTTCCGCATCTCCTACGCCACATCCGAAAAAGCCCTCACCGAGGCGATGGCGCGGATTAAAAAGGCGTGTAGCGCGCTGGCATAAAAAATCCCCCCACTCGTGAGTGGGGGGATAAGCTATAACAGGGAGGATTCGGGCTTGCGCCCAAAATGAGGATGCACTGCATCGAACTCATAACTGCATAATAGCTATTCTAATATAGTTGAGAATTTCTAATATCACAGGTTTGGTATGCGTTTTTTGCATAACCCCGCACTTGTTGCGGGGTCTGGTTCATATAAAACGCCATTCCGCCCAATATAGGTTGGACCGGACCCCGCAATGCGCCTGCTAAAGCAGGCTTATGCGGGGCTATTAAGCCGCCTTGCTCAACCCATCCTCGGTCAATTTACGCAACAGAAATTCCTTGAATACCTTGACTCTTTTCGAGTTCCGCAGATCAACGGAATAAATGAAATACACTTCGGTCGGCGGGCCTTTCAGTTCCGGCAGCACTTTACTGATGCGCGGCGATCCTTGCGCCATGTAATCCGGCAGGCCGGCGATGCCGATGGAACTTTCGACCGCTTTCAGCATCCCGAGCAGGCTGTTGATGACGAAATACGGCTCGCGCTTTTCCTCGCGCCCGGCGCCGGCCTCCAGAATCCAGTTGACCTCGGCAAACGGCAGGTTCGGTTCCTCGCCGTAGGTGATGAGCCGGTGCGACGCCAGATCCTGCGGCTTCTGCGGCACGCCGCGCGCGCGCAGGTAATCGTTGGAGGCATAAAGCGAGTTATTGAGCGTAGTGAGCAGCTTCTGCACGAGGTCGGGATGCCGCGCCGGGAACAGCCGGATGGCCACATCCGCTTCGCGCTTGGTGAGGTCGAGTTCCCGGTCATCGGCCAGCAAGGTCAGCCTTATGTCAGGATAAAGCTCGCCGAACTCGCGCATATGCGGCGTCAGCCACGTCGTACCAATGGCGACCGGCGCAGTGATTTTCAGCGGCCCGCGCGGGCGCTCCTTGCTTTCCAAGAGCGCATTCTCAGCCATGGCCAGGCGCGTCAGCATCTCACTCACCGTGCGGAATAATATCTCGCCCTGCTCGGTCAGCAACAACCCGCGCGCATGACGGTGGAACAGCGCCACCTGCAAACTTTCCTCAAGCGCGGCTACCTGGCGGCTGATGGCCGACTGGCTCAAGTGCAGCACCTCGCCGGCGCGGGTGAAGCTCTGCGCGGTCGCAACCGCATGAAATATCCGGAGTTTATCCCAGTCCGTCATGGAGTTAACTCACTGAATTTTGTGCAGGGTGCTGCAAACGATATTAATAAAACGCGTTTCCATTACATGGCTTGCCGCCAGATGGTGAGCAAGTGTGGCCATATGATTTTTTGTCAAACTTCCCAAGCACCCCCCGGAGAAACATGTTCAATTTCGTCGTGATCATAACATACACTTCCGAGCAACTGATAAAACTGACGGGTTTAGGAAAAAAGGGATAATCGGCCTTGGTTATTTCAAAATCCTGATATGAATTATTAGGTTAATGCCCCGCTAAGAATCTCTCTGCCTCCAGCGCCGCCATGCAGCCCGTTCCAGCCGCCGTCACCGCCTGCCGGAAGATTTTATCCTGCACGTCGCCGGCAGCGAACACGCCGGGGACATTGGTTTTTGTGCTGCCGGGCGTGGTGATAATGTAATTGTCCTTATCCATGTCAACGGCGCCCTTGAACAATTCCGTATTGGGCGTGTGGCCGATGGCGATGAAGGCGCCGTCGGTTTTAATCTCCGAAATCGTGCCGGTCTTGACGTTTTTAAGCCGCACGCCGGTCAGCGAATTGGGATTTTCCGTGCCGATGAATTCCTCCACCACGCTGTCCCATATCACCGAGATTTTCGGATTCTTGAACAGCCGCTCCTGCCCGATTTTTTCGGCGCGCAGCGTGTCGCGGCGATGGATGAGCGTCACTTTCGTGGCAAAATTGGTGAGAAACAGCGCTTCCTCGACGGCGCTGTTGCCGCCGCCGAACACCACGACTTCCTTGCCTTTGAAGAAAAACCCGTCGCAAGTAGCGCAGGCCGAAATGCCGAAGCCGGCGAATTTCTTTTCGCTTTCGATGCCCAGCCAGCGCGCCGTGGCGCCGGTGGCGATGACCAGCGTGTCGGCGGTGTAGGTATCGCCCGATTCGCCGACGGCGGTGAACGGCCGCTTCGATAAATCCACCCTGGCGATATGGTCGTCGATAATCTGCGTGCCGACATGAAGCGCCTGCTTTTCCATCTGCTCCATCAGCCACGGCCCCTGAATGGCATGTTCGAAGCCGGGGAAATTCTCGACGTCGGTGGTGATGGTGAGCTGGCCGCCCGGCTGCATCCCCCGCACGAGAATGGGATTCAGCGAGGCGCGCGCCGCGTAAATCGCCGCCGTGCAGCCCGCCGCGCCGGAACCGATAATGAGGATTTTGGTGTGGTGAGTGGTCATGGCTCAAGTGGCGGTTTGCTGCTTAGTCTGTTTGAAGGCATCCCAAAGAGCAGCATGTGCGCTTAAGAGAAGCGGGCTTTCTTTGGCAAGTCTAAAAGCCATGTTGTCCGATGCGGCATTGAATTGTCGAGATATTTCCATCGTATTTTGCGCTGTAATCAATTTCAGGTATTCCATTATCTTGGTGCATCGCCCTTCTGAAAACTCGCTGTTAAGGACTACCATCACACGCATTGCCTGCAACATATTCGTCTGGCGTAATGCTCTTCGGTATAACTCGAAGAGCATTATCAACAGTATTAAGAAAATTGCTACAGTTCAAATCATTCTCACACTCCATTTAAGGGGTTTCTTTCACTGGCATGATGGTGCGCTCGTCAAAGTTCATCATGTTGTCATTTCCTGCACACCAGCAGATACTCCCGGCTGCCGGACACCGACCCCTTGCCGCCGCGTGACTGGCGATATTCTTTTTCATGAACCTCGACGCGGCGGTAACGCCGGGCAATCTCCATCAATCCATTAATATCAGGATACGAACGGCAGTTATAACTCATAAAGACCAACGGAATATCCGATGAAAAGGCAAACAGGGAATGCAGCGATTCCATCATGCCTTTTTTCTTATCGAAGCCGCTGGCGCGGGAGGGATGATAGCGCCGCGTGCCTCCACTGAATTCTTTGTCCGGCCAGTACTCGACAAAGGTTTCCAGCAAATGATAGAACGCCTGATAATCGGAATGGCTGTTGCAGTAAGGCGGATCATAATAGGCGAGATCAATATTTTTCAACCGCGGCAATATCTCAAGCACATTACCTGCATATGAACGATTTTTTTGCCTGTTATCAAAAACGGCGCGGTTATATTCCGGCAACAATTCAAGAAATAGGGCGGAAACGGGTTTTGCAATGCTCGGATTGCGGCGCACTCTTACAGGATCATTGGCATATGGTATGGCTTGCAGGTGAGCAAAATGCCCCATGATGATTTTTCTCGTCAGGCTGCGGTTCATGATACACAGCGCCAGGGATTTTTTGTATTCGCACTGCAATAATTCGACGTTTGCCCGGAAATTATCCAAAAAAACTGCATCTTCCGCATTGAAAAATATATTGCTGAATAACGATTGCATCAGACTGCCGCGAGAAGGGTTTTCCGCAAACAGCATATGCACGTCAGCTTCCGACAAGGTGGCGTCCCTGTTCTCGATGAGCGCCATTCCCGTGTGATGAGCGTAACGCATTAAATCATTGGTATGGACTTCTTTCCCTTTGGTCTTCACCATGAAAGCAATGGACTGGGAACCGCCAAACCCGTCAAATACGGCGGAAACCGTTTCAGGCATATGCCCGACAATCCAGGATGCGAGTTTGTGCTTGGCTCCAAGATATTGAGGTTCCGGAAAATCAACGCAGAAATCGGGGTTTTCGCGATGGATGAGATTGTATTGAAGCATATGAACAGGAACCGATGACGAGTTTGGTCTTATTCATCCCGTGGCACGTCTCTTTTGCGAACGCGAAAAACGTGAAGCGCGGGACCTCGCCCTAACTTCAATGAGATCCCGTGCAGCCGCTAACGCGGCTCACAGGATTATACTCAAAGCTTCTTCGCATGTCCCTTGAGGTAGCTGGCCACGCCGGAGGCGGTGGCCTTCATGCCTTCGTCGCCGCGTTCCCAGCCGGCCGGGCAGACTTCGCCGTGCTCTTCGTGGAATTGCAGCGCGTCCACCATGCGGATGGCTTCATCGACGTTGCGGCCGAGCGGCAGATCGTTGACCACCTGATGGCGGACGATGCCGTTTCCGTCGATGAGGAAGGTGCCGCGGAACGCCACGGCGGCGCCGGTCAGCACGTCATAATCGCGGGCGATGGTTTTGGTGAGGTCGGCGACCATCGGGAACTGTACGTCGCCGATGCCGCCCTTTTCCACCGGCGTCTGCTTCCACGCCAGATGGGTGAAATGCGAATCCACCGAGCAGCCGATGACTTCGGTTTTGCGCAGCTTGAATTCCTTGAGCCGGTTGTTGAAGGCGATGATTTCCGACGGGCAGACAAAAGTGAAATCGAGCGGCCAGAAAAACAACACGCCGATTTTGCCTTTTTTGGTGACTTTGCCGGAAGCGTCTTTCTTGATGCCGAGATAATTCAGCAGGCTGAATTTATCGTCGAAGCTGTTATCGGGCATCACCGCAGTTGCAGTAAAATCAGGGGCTTGCTTGCCAACCAATACGCTCATGGCGGTTCTCCTTTTTACATCCTGTGAGCGCCAAAGGCGCGGCGCAGGATACGGTTAAACAATCCTGCGCAATCGCCTGCGCGGCCCGCAGGATTTATACAGGAATTACCCTTGTGAATATAGGCCTAAAAATGATAGGTTCAAGCGGTCTTGTATTGAATTATGGTCACTCGCTATCATGCCCGGCAACCTTATACATCAATGGCACGAGATTCTGTGCCCCGCTGACAGTCGTACAGGATGAAAAAATGCGCTTCCGCAAGCCGGAGTTGATCCCGTTGTTATTCATCATCGCCGCCGTCGCGCTGTTCTCGGCCATCGGCGCCTGGCAGGTGAAGCGCCTCGCATGGAAAACCCATCTGCTGGCGCATATCAGCAGGCAGCAGGCGCTGCCGGCGCTCGGCACGCTGCCGCAAAACCTCTCCGGCCTCGACTACCGCAACGTCAAACTCACCGGCATTTTCCTGTATAATCACACGCTGCGCCGCGCCGGCGGCATGCAATACGAGGACCCGGGATTTTTCCTGCTGACGCCGTTCCGGCTGGAGGATGACGGGCGAATCATCCTGGTCGATCGCGGCTTCGCGCCGGACGGCAAGGCGGCCACGCCGCCGGGCGCGCAGACGGTGGCGGGCGTCATCCGGCCGCTTGCGGAACGGCGCATCTTCTCGCCGGATAATGCGCCTGGAAAGAATATCTGGTTTTATGAGGACATCCCCGCCATGTCGAAAGCCACCGGCCTTGCGCTTGAGCCGCTGATGGTGGAAGCGGTGGGCGAGCGCGAGCGCGGCGTCTATCCCATCCCGAGCGACGGCGCCATTTTCATACGCGATGATCACCTGCAATACGCCATCACCTGGTTCGCGCTGGCGCTGATTGCGCTGGTGATGTTCGGGTTGTATTATAGAATGCCTCAGAAAAGAGTAGGGTAAATCATGAACCGCAAAGACATCCTGGCGCTTCCTTCAATGCCTGCCGTAGGGAATAGCTACCCCAAGGGGCCGTACCGCTTCGTCAACCGCGAGTACATGATTGTCACCTACGAATCCGACCCGGAAGCCATCCGCGCCATCCTGCCGGAGCCGCTCATGCCGGCGGCGGGCAACCTGGTGGCATATGAGTTCATGAAAATGCCCGACAGCTCCGGCTTCGGCGATTACTGTGAATCGGGCGTCGTTATTCCGGCGGCGTTAAACGGCGAAGAGGTGAGTTTCATCTCGCAGATGTATCTCGACGACGAGCCGCCCATCTCCGGCGGCCGCGAGGTCTGGGGCTTTCCCAAAAAATATGCCAAACCGCAGCTTACCATCGTGCACGACACCTTAACCGGCACGCTCGACTATGCCGGGCAGCGCGTCGCCATGGGCACCATGACCTACAAGCATGAAAACCTGCTGGTGCATTATGGCCAGACCGAGCATACCTCTTGCGACCCCAAGGTCGTTGAAAAAAAGCTCGGCAAAAAAACCTGCAACCTGAAAATCATCCCCAACGTCGACGGCTCGCCGGGCATGGTGCAGCTTATTTCCTACCGCATGACCGACATCACGGTCAAAGGCGCCTGGGCCGGGCCGGCGCGCCTGCACCTGGTGCCGCATGTCAACGCGCCGGTAGCCGATTTGCCGGTCAGGCGCGTCATCGGCGGCAGCCATTTCATCGCCGACATGACGCTGCCTTATGGCACGGTGGAATATGACTACCTCAAACCGGCCAGATAATATCTACGGCGGCTGGACGGCGGAGTGGAAAGAACGCTCTAATCCCTCGTCCATGTTATACTGGGATTTCCGGATCCTTTCAGGGCATCCAGCCAATTATCTGGTCTTTCCGGGATCCCACGTGCCTCAATCATTCTTGCCAATTCTTCAGGGAATATTCTTCTCCCATGACCCGGCGGCGCCACCGGACGTGTTTTTTGATCGATACCCGGATCTGCTGGTGCAGCTTCAGTCGGTAATGCCGCCGTCGAAGATGGAGTGACGGGCGATGAACTCACGGGAGGCGAAACCGCCAATGGAGAATTTGCCGGATCTCGTTTTCTGCGCGCGGCAATGGCATGAAACAATTCATTCCTGGTAGACTCACTAATGAAATTAATCGCAGGTATAAGCTTCTTCTCAAGGAATTTTATCGCTTGT
>JAGWIM010000059.1 GCA_028873525.1 Pseudomonadota bacterium | reverse complement strand
TGGGCAGTATGTACGCGGGCATATGACACCTCCGCAGTCAGGGTGGCTCGCCAATATACCCCCATAGGGTATAAGAGAAGCCCATACGGGGTATCTGTTGACGCGGCCTGTGTAGCCTTCTTACGGAAAAATTACAGTGATTTTTCGGGAGGGCAGACATGCGCGGATGACATGGAATTCATACTGGACATCAGATATAAAATTGTATAAGACTATATACCCCCCTGTGGTATAGATATACCCCCACCTGGTATATGGGGGGAGCCGTGGCCGGCAGCGGCGTTACGCCGGCAAATCACCGATGGACAAGCCAAGCGCCGCCAGTATTCCTCTCGATTTGTCCATCATCTCCTGCAACTCGCCTTCCGGCGTTGAATCGGCAACAATGCCGCCGCCGACCTGGAACTCAAAGCGTTTATCCCGCAGGACAAGCGTGCGGATGACCACCGACAGTTCACAACTGCCGTCGCCGCCGAACCAGCCGATGGCTCCGCTGTAGACGCCGCGCTCGCGTCTTTCCAGCTCGCTGCATAGTTGCATCGCCCGGATTTTAGGCGCGCCGGTCATCGAGCCGGGGGGGAAACAGGCTTTCACCGCTTCAATCGTGCTGCGTCCATGGTGTTTCTTCCCGGTGATGGTGCTCGATAAATGGTGAATGGTGGCGTGCGAAGTAACGTCGAACAAACTTTCGGCGCCGACGCTGCCGGGAACACAGCTACGTGAAAAATCATTGCGCATCAGATCGGCGATCATCAGGTTTTCGGCACGGTCTTTGGCGCTGGCGGCCAGCGCGTCGCGCAACTGTCGGTCGCGCGCCGGATCGTCCGAACGTGGCGCCGTTCCTTTAATCGGGCGCGCGCGCATTTGGCCGCCGGCGTCGATTTTAAGGAATAATTCCGGACTGGAGGAGAGAATAGACGTTCCGCCCAGGCGCAGAAACGCGCTGTAGGGCGCCGGGCTAACGGCGCACAGCCGCGCAAACAGGGCAAACGCATCGGGAGGCGATGTGAACTCGCCAATGAATTTACGCGTGAGATTGGCCTGATATAAATCACCGCGGCGGATACATTCAATGACCTGCGCCGCTTTTTCCAGATATTCGGCGCGGCTCATATTGGATTGCAGCGACGATACCCCAGGGGGGTATATAACCGGAGTTTCCGCCATGGGCGGGCGTGTCCTCGTCTTCGACCAGCAGGTAAGTGTGCGCTCGTCATGGTCGAAGCGGCAGAGGGTGCGAAAGCGCATCATGGTCAGCGGCGGCAGTTCCAGCCAGCCGGGCGCATCGGGAGGCAGCGTTTCCAGGCTGTTCTTCAGGCCGTAGCCTAAATAACCGAACCAGGCATTCCCGTAAGGATGGCCGCCGGCGGATAGTTTTTCCGCCAGTGCCGTGAAATCGGCGCTTTCAATGCGCTCGGCCAGCCCATAGGCCAGGTAGCTGTAGCGGCCGGAATAATCGGTACGCGCGCCAGAATAAAGCAGCACCCACCATGGCTCGCGGATGGCGGCGGCGAGGTCGAGCGGATCACGCCAAGACAGGAATTGCGGCGGCGGCGCATCTGCGGTAGGGTACGGCATGGGAGCCTGTATGCGCCGCCTGACCCCGCTTTTCAATAGGATTGTTACCGGTGTTTGCCGGGTATTTTTCCGCCCGCCACCGGAGGACATGGCAAAAAAACTGAACGTGAGGGCGCTGCACCGTGCCCTGGCGGAGGCGCGTTTCCTGCGTGAAAGCCATGCCGTCGACGTCAGGCGCCTGGCGCCGGACGAGCAGCCGTGCCCGCCGAAATCAGCAGCGGAAAATTAGCGCATTTTTGATTCACTCCGTTATCACCCGAATCACGCAAGCGATTCCGGGGGCGTGGCCGTAGGTTCGAATCACGATGCCCTAGCGAGGCGCCGGCGCGGCGGCGGCTTTTGCCGCCTCATGCCGTAGCGCGCCGCCGACATATTCGTCATACAACCGCATGACTTCAGCCATGTTTTTGTCATTTACGGTGATGCCCGTTGCGCCGTCGCTGGCGATGGCATAGACGAAGGTGGCGTTGCCGGCGGCGTCACGCATGGGCGAGGCGATACTGCCAAGAAAATTTTTGATGCCGTCCACCAGCCTGGGGTCGATGGTCATGCCCGCAGCGGTAGCCGGATCGAAATAGCTGAAGGTGGTTTGAAGCCGTCCGGCATATCCCGCCGCATCGTCAACCAGGCGCAGGCAATTGGTGCAGGTCAACGAGAGGCTGCCAGCCGGCAGCGGCTGCCCGGTGGCGAGATGGGCACTGCCTTTGCCGGTGACGCCGTACGGAGCGGCTGATAATTCAAAATCGGCCAGTGTGATGACGCCGGTTTTGAAATCGGCGGCACCCTCATAGCTGGCGTTCAGGGATTGCGTCAACTGCCCAAGCGTATGCAGATCCGGGATGGCCGGGGTAAGAATGGCAAGCATCTGGCCGGGCGTGTATTTATCGAGCGCGGCGAGATAGGGCGAGGCGCCGGCGTGCTGCCGGTTTTTGTCGGCATATGCGTCCTGTATCAGGCGGCGCAGCATGTTCTGCTCAATCGCCTCATATGTCCCGCTGAAATTCGATACAGCCTTGAAGGCAACGTGCACATGGCGCGGGCTGGCCGGGCCGCTGTCGACGAAATAAAAACCGGCGTTGATCGTGGAGGACTGGTTGGCAAGCCGGAAAGGATCGATCCGGATATCAATCGGCTCCGTGCCTGTCTGCTGCATGCTTGCCGGCCCGGCATAGGAGAAATCGATTTCAGTATTCTGCTCGCCGTACAGCGATAGCTGCATGGGAATCCGGTTGCCGAAGGCCTGGGCGTAGGCGGTAAGCCACGCATCGCCCGCCGTGGTGATCCCGGCATCCGTCATCTTGAGATAAACGCGCAGGCGTTCCATGCCCTGCGTCGGCGCGGAAGCGATGTAAAGGCGGCCGGGACCGCTGCTTATCAGCGTTTCCTGATGCGCACCGGTGACGGCATAGCCGGGGCTGCTGCAATCAAGCAGGCGCACGTCGCGCAGCAGGTCGCCGCCCTTATGCAGGATGGCCTGATAATCCCACAGGCCGGCAGACCAGCTACCGCGCGATAATTGCAGCGTGCAGTCGCTTTCGCCGTTATGGTGGATGTCGGCGGCGATCATTTGCCCGGCGAGCCGGCTTTCGTGTCGCACGTTGCCGTTGACGCCGATGCGATAATAGTTCGACAGGGCATTGATGGAAAAAGCGATGCGGCCGTTCAGCGCGTCGTCTTCCTGCCACTCGGGCAGCGCGGTAAACGGCTGCGGCCGCCCAGGCGCGACAGGCAGGGATTTGAGCAGCAGGTCAACGCGTCCGGAGAAGCGCGGGTTGATGATGGCGACCGTGACATCGCCCGGGAAACCGGATGTCTCGATGGCCCGGTAGGTGAGAACGTTCTGACGGGCGTTAAGGCTGGCGATGGCCTCTTCCAGTCCGGCTTTCATTCGCGACGCCTGGGCGAACCAGCCGATGCAGTAGCCGCCGCCGGCGACGGCAAGGAATACGGCCAACCCGATGAGAAATACGCTGCGCATGGCGCCAAGGTATAAACGGCGGCGGGGGTTCGCTCAAGCGGGTTGTTTCGGGAACCGGCTTATCCGGTCGAAGATAGCCGGATTCGCCATGGCACAAAGGCCTGCTCAATTATACTTCGGACTCAAAAGACGCAGTGTCGTAGTCTTCTGCGGCGCGTTCAGGCGCTGCTCCTCGGCCCAGCGGTCGGCGTCGTCGCGGCGCTTGCGTTCTTCGTCTTCGCGGGCGATGCGCTCGGCTTCTTCCCGCGCCTGTTCTTCGGCCTTGCGCGCTTCCTCCTGCCGCTGCCGCATTTCTTCGGCGCGCCTGGCTTCCTCGACGGCATGGATGCGCTCGTTGCGGCGGAATTCGTCTTCCAGCGCCAGTATCTGCACCGATACGTCCTTCATGGTGGCGCGCACTTTTTCGATGATGCCGTCCAGTACGTAGTGCGCCGCCAGCGCCGGAATGGCGACCGTCAGGCCGCCCGCCGTGCAGAGCAGCGCCTCCCAGATGCCGCCGGCAAGCAGAGTGGGGTCCACCCGCGCGCCCGACATGCTGAGCCGCGCAAACGAACTGATCATGCCGATGACGGTGCCGAGAAGCCCCATCAGCGGGGCGATGCTGGCCGTCATCTCCAGGCCGCGCAGGTGTGACTCCAGGTAGCGCAGATCGCCGGATCCGACGCGCAGGATTTCGGCTTCTTTGCTTTTCTGCGACATTTCGCGGTTGGCGACGCACTCGAAGGTCACGCGCATGATGCGCGCCACCGGCCCGGGGATGCCGACCAGCGTCTGCGTCGCCATGCTGCGGTCGCCCTGCTTGATTTCAAGCAGCGCCGGCTCGATGAAACTGTGGTCGAACACGTTGGCCTTACGGAACTGGAGTATCTTGAAGATGACCACGGCCATGGCATAAACCGAGATCGCCGCCAGCCCATACATCACCAGCCCGCCCTTGTTGAAAATCGTCAGTTCCTGCATGTTTGTTCTCCCCTGGACTTCACAGTTTGTTCATTTTTACTATTCTGTTTGCCAATGGTCTAGTGTTAAGTGCAACGGATTTGCACCTCCGCGGCGCGTCGACGCATAACAAGGCCGCAGTGTTCAATGCGCCCCGTGAAATAGATAAAATACCGCTTATTATTTACATATAAGTGTTAATTCATTAATTAAATATTAGACATTTCGTGCTACTCTCAATCTGGAATGAAGCCTTCGAGGATTGTCATGTCCAGGCACCCCGGCGCCCATCTACGAAAGTCAGCCAGGCTTAAGGTATTACGCGGGCATGGCGTGGTTCGCGCCTTTCTTCTTGTCGTCGCGTTGTACCAGACCGGCGGTTGCATCATTACCCCGCGTTTTGAAACCACCGAAGCCATCCATTTCGACGCCCCGTCCCCCACCCGGCAACAGTTAAGTTATGACGATTTGCTGTGTTGCCAGCGTTGCCAGGCATAATGCCTCGGGCACGCCCTAAAATTTGAAGTGATAACTGATCGTGACGCCGTCAGTTCTGGCCACCACTTCGAGATGGGGAACATCCTGGGGCTGGTAGGCCAGCTCCAGCCGCCTGTTCGACAGGCCGGAGGGCAGTGCGGCGGCGAAGCGGTAGCGCAACATGATGCTTCCTCCGGGCGCGTCCCGACCGGCGAGATTAAGATAACCGTTATCGATATGGGCGTCGACTTCGCTGACAAACTTCCGAACCTGCGGATTATCGATACCCAGCGAATCGAGTGTAGCCATCAGCTTCTGGGCATGTTTGGAAGAATGCTCATAGGTATCGGCCGCTGCTGCGATGCCGGCAAGGTTAGCCAGTAGCAGCGCGGCCACCACTAACTTACGCCTTACCATAATTGCAGTATAGCGCTGTTTTGCCGTTTACGCCATAAAATCCTTAGTGAGCCTACGTTTCAGAGGATTCTGCCGGCGATTTTTCACCGGATTTTTTGTGCGATGCAGCAAATAAGTGCAGGGGTTTCCGGCGCTTGCCGCAGCGCATCAATCCGTCGTCCGGTTCATCACCACGTCGTTGTATCTTTGGGCATGTCGGGCAAAACAGGCGTTTTTTTGATCGCGTCGGGCGGGGATGCCTCCTTGCCGGGCGGCGGCAATGGCCGACGCTTTGGAATGTCCGGCGCCTCGACGTCATCCACCTTATCCTCGAAACGGGGCAAAGGACGGCCAAGAATCGCCCGCTCGACAAATTCATCGGCACGGCGCTGCAGGTCGAGAGGGTCGGCGATGCCTTTGAACGCAAGCCGCCGCCCGTCGCGTGCGATAACGGTCACCGTGCCGAAACCAAGCAGCCGGCCAAGCACCCCGTGCGTAACGTTGATCCGTTCGAGGTCTTTGTAAAGAAGCGCGATGCCGTGCTTCACGAACAGGCCGTGCTTGCCGATGACACGCCGGTCGGTCAGCGCCAGCTCGGTGCTGCCGATTACGGCCAGATCTCCCGGCCACAAGGTCAGCAGCAGCCACAGAAAAGCGCCGATATACGATACGCCGCAGACGCGCGCCCGGTACACTACCAGCTCGCCGCGATCAAGGTGATCAGTAAGATAGGACATGACAAGGCGTCACACGTAACATTTCATATGCGAACGGGGATCGGCGCTCCCGTAATACGGAAGTTATCGGTCAATCGGCCCATCCATGCAAGGGCGTTTTTGGGGAATGCCGCATCAAGAAAGCCACGAATGGCCTCGGGGAGTGCCGTGAAGGCGCGCCGAAGCAACCCATCCCGAACCTCCGGAAATGATACCGCGCCGGACATGCTGGACACTGACGCATAATTGCATTAAAAATCCACCAACCCTCCAGGCGATGCGCGGGATAAAAAATTGGCAAATCCGGAATCAACCTTCAATATCCCTTTGCGTCCCGACCTCAAGGCCATTGCCGACATGGTGGAACCCGGCACGTCGCTGATCGACATCGGCTGCGGCGAGGGCGACCTGCTGGATTGGCTCCAGCGCGAAAAACGGGTTAAGGGGCGCGGCATCGAACTGTCGCAGGCCGGCGTCAACCGCTCGATTGCGCGCGGCCTGGCGGTGATTCAGGGCGATGCCGAAACCGACCTGCCTCACTATCCCGGCGGCGCCTACGATTACGCCGTCCTCAGCCAGACGCTGCAAACGCTGCACCGGCCCAGGGAAGTGCTGGATCATCTGGTGCGTATTGCGCGGCACGCCATCGTTTCGGTGCCCAATTTCGGCCATTGGCGCAACCGGATGCACCTGGCGCTGGGCGGGCGGATGCCGGTGACGAAAACGCTGTCCTACCAATGGTACGATACGCCCAACATCCATTTCTGTAAGATCATCGATTTCGTCACGCTGTGCGAGCAGCTTTCGCTCACCATTGAAAAACGGCTCTATGTCACGCATCAGGGCGTGCCGGCGCCGTTCCACAATAATGGCCTCTCGGCCAACCTGTTTGGCGAGCAGGGGATTTTCATGATACGGCGGTAGAGAATTCGTCATCCCCGCAAGACGTTGCCGAAGCGCGGGAATGACGTATAATTAGTGGAAATTTATCGTTTTCAGCCTACACTGGTTCCCCATGTCAGCACTGCCAGAATCACATAAGCGCAGCCTCCTTTCCACCTCCAAAACCGCCATCGGCGCCTGTGCCGCGGTGCTGCTCGTTCTCGGACTGATACTGGTGGCGCAGGGGTTCATCGACGCCCGCGATTACCGCGCCCGCATCATCCAGGCGATCAAGGCTGAAACCGGCCGCGACGCCACCATCAAGGGCAAGGTCAGCGTCTGGCTGCTGCCGTTGCCGACGATTTACGTGCCGAACGTCCAGTTGCGCGATGTGCCGGGCAACGCGCCGTCGGTCAGCGTCGAGATGATGAAGCTCCGCGTACCGGTGGCCGCGCTGTTTTCCAATCATTTGCGCGTGTCGGCCATCGTCCTGCAAAGCCCGAAGATTGACCTGGCGCGCGCCGCCGACCACCGCATCCACTGGGACTGGCTGAATCCCCGCCTGTTCAAGGTATTGCTTGGCGCCGGCAATGCCGATGCCCCGCTGTCGATAACGCTGAAGGACGGCGTCATCACCTATCAGGACGAAAACAACGGCAAGGGTGTAACCGCGGGGAACGTCAACGCCGTCATCACCGTCGACCATACCTTGGCCGCCGACGGCGATTTCACGCTGGGTGGGCATATGCTGCGCGCCGACATCCACACCCGCTCCGCGCCGCCGCCGGCCACGCCCCTGACCGCCGACTTCTATGCCGACGGCAAGCACGCGCTGCAATGGAATGGTCTCATCGATCTCTCCGGCAGCATCCCGAAAATTCAGGGGAAAATAGTGTTTTCCGTCGATGACGCACTGAGCCTGGTTCAAAACAAATCGCCGGGGAACCAGCCAGGCGGCCTGCCGCTTGCCCTGACCGGCGACTGGTCGCAGGAAGGGGACGACATCACGCTGGCCAACCTGCGATTCAAAGGGCTGGGATCGGAAGGAACGGGAAAAGCGTCGCTGGCGTGGAAAGGCTGGCAGCCATTCTTTGCCGCCGATGTCCATTTCTCGGCGTTCGATTACAGCCAGTGGAAAACATTGTTAACGGCGGCGGTGATGCCGGCGGACGTTGCCACCGCTGAAAATGACAACGACAACCCGCTGCCTGCGCATATGCAGCTATCACTGCACCTGGCCGCCGATAGGCTGCTGGTCGGCGCGCAGGTATGGAAGAACGCCTCGCTGTCCGCCGACCTCGCCGAGGCGTCCGTTACCATCAACCAGTTCAACGTCGCGTTGCCCGGCGAATCGACCTTTACCTTGTTCGGCATTATCTCGCGGGGGGCGACCGGCGGATTGCGTTTTGAAGGAGACATGGAAACCGGCGGACAATCGTTGCGCCGGATGCTCACTGCCTTCGACGCCTCCGCCTCCGGCCTGCCCGAGGCCGGCTTCGGCGTCTTCCATGTCCGATCCAATCTCTTTATCTCGTCCGAGCAGATGCGCCTGTCCGAAGCCGATATGAAACTCAGCGATCTGCATTTAATCGGCGGCCTGGTTGCCTATTTCGACGTTCGGAAGCCGCGCGTCGAGGCCGACATCAAGCTGAAAGACATCAATTTCGATTATTTTCGCAATGTCTGGCGCGCACGGCAACAGAAGAAAGCCGGGCAGCCGCCGGCGGAAGATGTGCTGACGATTGACAAGGGAAAAAGCTTTGACTGGCTGAAGAGTCTGCAGGCAACGGTTGACTTCAAGGTGGCGGTTGACGGGTTCACTTTCCTCGATCGCAAGGGTAGCAACGCGACCTTCCGCCTGTTCGCCAGGCAGGGAGAATTCGGCATCTATGACATCCGCTTCCATTACCCCGACGGCACCACCGAGGCAAGTTTCGATCTCAACGTTACGAATGATCAACCGGCGATGAATGTCATGCTTAATACCAGGAAGATAGATACCGGTTATTTCAGCGTCAACCCGCTATCCGGAAAGGAAAAAACAGCCGATACGCCGCCCGTTTCAACCGATGTAAAAATCTGGCCGACAGCATTGATAGACATGAGCTGGATGGAAGGAGTGAGCGGCAATTTCGATCTCAGCATCGGTACGCTGACGCACGGCGCGCTGTCGTTCGGCGATTTCAAACTTCAGGCCAGACTCAAGAATGACCTGCTGACGCTCCAGAACTGCAATTTCACGTACTGGCAGGGACGCTGGAGCGTGCTTGGATCGATCTATGGCGGCGCCGTGCCCGGCGTGGCCGTCAGTTTCACCCTGTTCAACGCCGAATTGCATGATATATTGCACCGGCTGATCGGACGCGATAACATCAGCGGCCGGGTGAGCGTCAGCGGTACGCTGAACACCTCGGGGGTCAACGTCCTGTCCTGGGTGTCGCAGGCGGATGCCAAGCTGGTCATCGCGGCGCGCGGCGTTTCGGTCGGCGGGGTCAATTTGCAGGGAGTGGTACATGCGGTATCGGTCTCGCGCACGGCGGCGGATGTGTTCAATAACGCCAACCGGGCGCTGGTGGACGGTTCAAGCATCTTCGACGTGGACGGAAACATCAATGTGGAGGGTGGAATCATGGGCACGCCGGGCATAACGCTGAAAAGCGGCGCGATTATCGGCAACCTGACCGGCGAAGCGCGCCTGGTGCCGTGGACGATGGATATGTCCACGCTGTTCCAGTTTCCGGCCATGACTTCCGATACCATTCCGACGATGACGATTCAACTCGTCGGCCCCATCGGCGCACCGGCGCTTAAGACCGATACTTCATCGCTCGAAGCTTACGTCACCAAGCGCATCACCAGCAACTGACGATGAGCGCGGATACCATGACCGTTGAGATTATCACCCGCTCCGCCGAAATCAAGCTGATGCAGGCATTGAGCGCCATCCGCGACGAATCAGCCGGCTGGCACGCCGTGCATTTTCACCTGTCCGGACTGATGGATGAATATAAAAGCGATTACCAGGTTAAAATCGCCATCAACCTGATTCATGACTTGCTCAAAAATGACGTCAGTATTTATGTAATCGATAACGGCGACATCGTCGTGCTGTCGCCGCGCCTGGAAAAAACCGCCATCGGCAAACTCATCTTCCAACTGCGTTATCTCTACATGGACGACCCGCTGGCCTATACCGGCGGCGGCCAGGAGAATCCGGCGTTCAGCACGGCCTACGATCTCAAATATCAATGGAAAGAATTTCACGGCATCTGCCTGCAGCGCATGCAGGTGCAGTCGCGTAACGCGCCGATTATCGAGTACCGGGCAGGCGGGAGAACGCCGGAGATAACGGAAGAAAAGGAAAAATCGCCGGATGACAGGAAGTTAAGCCCTCACAAGCTGGCCGGTATTGAGCGCGACCTGACGCGCGCCGACCTGAATAAAGTGATGCGCCGCCAGCCGGTCTGCGCCGTGCTGCCGGGCGCCGGCGGTGTGCGCCGCGTGTTCGACGAACTCTACATCCACATCGCCCATTTGCGCCGGATGCTCAATTCCGAGGTCGATTTCCTGAGCAACCGCTGGTTGTTCAAATACCTGACCGGTATTCTCGACGAACGCATGATCGCGCTGATCGGCCATCATCCAGGCCGCTACCTTGATAGCCCGATTAGCCTTAACCTCAACGTCGAAACGCTGTTGTCGCCGCATTTCGCCGAATTTAACGCCCTTGTCAGCCCGGCGGCACGGGTGTCGATCGTCATCGAAGTGCCGGTGGTGGACGTGTTTGCCGACATGCCCGCCTTCATCACCGCGCGCCTGGAAGTGCAGAAGCTGGGCTACCGCGTTTGCCTCGACGGGTTGACGGTGGACAGTTTCGCCAGCATCAACCGCGAGAAACTCGGTCTTGACCTGGTGAAAGTGCAGTGGAACGCCGGCGTCAAGGACGGCGGCGCTTCCGCCATGGCCGAAGCGGTCAAGATTACCGGCAACAACCGTGTCATCCTCTGCCGCTGCGACAACCACGCCGCCGTCGAGTATGGCCAGTCGCTCGGCATCTCGCTGTTTCAGGGGCGCTATCTCGACAGCCTTCTCGACCCGACGGGGAAGGTATCGAACTAACCCCGCCGAATGGCGGGGAACGGCTGCTTGTGAAAAACTATTTCGTATATATCCTTACCGACGACCGTGACAAAATCATGTTTGACGCAGTACAAGATATGAAATTCGGCTATGTGCTGGCCGGCCTCATCTGGTCGGTGGCGCTGGGCTTCACCGCCGGCAATTACGCCTGCTCGCTGGTGCATCGCCTGCCGCGCGGCCGCCTGCTGCTGGACAAAAAGCCCTATTGCGGCAATTGCGGCACGCTCCTGCAGGTGCGAGATCTGTTTCCTGTCATTTCAGCGCTGAATTTGAAACATCGCTGCCGTTATTGCGGCGCGCCGTTTCCGCTGTCGCATACCTGGACGGAACTGCTGGTCGGCCTGCTGTTCGCGCTGGCCTTCTTCGAATATAATTTCAGCGAGCGCTACCTGCTGGTGGTCGGCCTTGGCACCTTCCTGATTATCCTTGCCGCCATCGAGGCCAACGAGGGCGTTATCATGGAAAAAATCCTGCTGTGCGTCGCCGTCTTCGGCATCGTGAACCGCACGCTGGTCGACGGCAGCCTCTACCCGTTTTTAGATGGCGGCCTGCTGGCGCTGCTGGCGGGCGCGGCGCTGTGGCGCAAGCAGGTTAAGCGCGTCGGCCATGTGTATGCGCTGCCGCCGGTGGTGCGGTTGCTGGCGGTCGGCGGCATCTGCGTCGGCGTTCACGGCCTGCCGGTGTTCTTCGCGCTGTTTATAACCCCGCACTGGTTGCGGGGTCTGGTACGGTTAATAAGAGGCCGGACACCGCCATCCGGCGGGGATTGGCCAATCACCATCCCCTTCGGCCTTGCCGTCATATTGCCGATCATCTATCCCCAATTGATGATGTTGAGGTGATACCGCTACAGAAGTCGATTAGCGCTTCCACGTCGTTATATACGGATGCGCGAGGCGAATTTATCGGGTCGATTTTTGGGTATTCCTCATTGAATACGTCAATAACGGATTTAATAATATGGCCAAGCATGTGATAGGATGGCGAACCGCCTTTACGACCAGCATATTCCATGATTTTCCGGTAGGCGGCAGCGGAATGGAAAAGGCCGGGAAAGGAAGCGTCATGGAATTCTTTCCGGGTACGTTTTGACCATTCCTGCGCGGCGGCTGGGG
>JAGWIM010000058.1 GCA_028873525.1 Pseudomonadota bacterium | reverse complement strand
GAGCGCAACCTCGTTGAGCGCATGTTCAATAAGCTCAAGCACTTCCGCAGAATCGCCACCCGCTACGACAAAACCGCCCTCAGCTTCATGGCGTTTCTCAATCTTGCCGCTATCTACTTATGGCTGAAATGAATGTCCACACGACCTAGATGAAATGAAAAAAATACATAAATACTATCTCAATAAATCACTGAATGCAGTGCTGCAAATTGCAAGTCCTCAAAAAAATATCCACCTCATTAATAAGATGGGTGTTGTCTCTGCGCAGAAACAAATCCCCTATGACTCAACAGAATGAAGAGTCAGCCAGTGGCGCACCACTCCTTAAATATGTAAGTCCCGACCCTCTAAAAGCGTTTGGACAGTGTGAGATATTATCTAATGTCGCGGTGCCGTTAATAACGGTAGGCGATGAAAGCGATATAACCAAACTTCCAGTTACAATTACTAATTTGCCTTTTTGTATGGTCATGTCTCAAGATTGCGATCTTGAGCGCGATTTTGATCAATATAAAAAAGATAAAGGCACGGCTTTGAGACACATTCTATTATGTGAGCTTTTGCATACAGACGATCAGATTACATCGGTTTCAAACGGTATGGGAATCAAAACAAGAGACTTAAAAGAGCAACTGCCACGAGACCCCCATTTAAGACATGGCTTTCTCGAAAAATTAGACGGGAAAACTCCCGAACTACTCGCAGATTTTCGTATGGTTTATGGTATTCAGCCCAATTTCTTATACTATCAAATGGAGCATAATACCAGCCAACGCCTTATAAGACTTAATTCTCCTTACAAAGAATATTTCTCGCAGCGGTTCTACTTTTATTTAAATAGGGTCGCCTTACAAGATAGATACACAAGTGTTTAATGCCACCGGCTTCCACTGAAAACTTTTACCAGATAATACCGGTGGAGCCTTGAATAACTTGCCCCACTCCTGTATTACATCAATAAATTTGTAAATTCGGTTCGAGGTTTCTCCGCGCTGGTGCACCAGCCTTCGCACTACGTGCTTCGGATGCCGGGTGTATTTTGGTATGGGCGGATGTCGGTGATCATAAGAAACCTCTAATATCATTAGACATCCTGCGTAACTCAAAGTTCATGATTACCTGGTAGTCGACTGCTGCACCGCCTGATAAGCGCCGGTACGTACACGGGGTGTGAAGCCAGTATGCGGCGGTATTCGGTTTCCGCTTCCCCGTAACGCTTCTGTTCGTGCAGCAGTTCAGCAAGACAATAGCGCGCCTCATCGTAGTCGGGACGCACTGCCAACGCACGGCTAACCATTTGTTCGCCGATATCGAGGCGCCCTACTTCCCTGGCGAGAACCCCGGTACAATACAACGCTTCGGCCTGGTGCGGATCGGCGTGCAGGATTTCCTGATAAATAGCACGCGCCTCCTGCAGTTTACCCGCCTGCTTCAACCGTAATGCCCGCGCAAGAAGCGATGGTATGTGCTGCGCCATGGTTACCGCCTTCACAGGGAAGCCAGCGTCCGCGCGAGGCCATCCTGGAGCGCGGTGGCGGCTCTCCAGTCGAGCCGCTCGCTGGCTTGCGCGGGATCGCCCACCGACATACATATGTCGCCGGAACGCGGATCGGCGTGAACAATCTCCGATTGCATATGCGCGGTGTCAGCGATGATGGCGGCCAGCCGGTTGATCGAGGTCGGCACACCGGTGCACAGGTTGAACACGCCCGTGACCTGTGGTTTGGCTTCAAGCTTACCCATGGCGGCCATCATGCCGTCCACGATGTCGCCGACATAGATGAAGTCACGCGCCTGGCTACCATCGCCGTAAATTATCGCCGGTTGCCGCCGCCGTATGCGGTTGGCAAAGATGGTGATGACGCCCGAATAGGGCGAGGATGTATCCTGGCGCGGACCATAGACGTTGAAAAACCGCAGTCCGATAGCGGGAATGCCGTGCAGCGCGATGCCCACTCCGGCGTGCAGTTCGCAACCCAGCTTGTCGGCGCCATAGGCCGACAGCGGGCGGCAGGGCATCGTTTCGCGCAGCGGCACATCCGTATTATCGCCATACACGGCAGCCGACGAGGCATAAACGACCGGCAGGCGCCGTTTCGCGCGCGCCAGCGCGTCAAGCAGCGCCACGGTGCCGCCGAGATTGACCTGATGCGTCTTAAGCCAGGCCGTGGCCGACAGCGGTACCGAGACAATCGCCGCCAGATGAAAGCAGCCGTCCGCCTGCATTATCAGCTTGTCGAATATGCCGGGCGCCGTGATATCGCCGGTGACGAGCGTTACCGCCGCCGGCAGGTTCTCGCGCTTGCCGGTGGAGAGATCGTCGATCACGGTGACGGCGTGACCGTCCGCCAGCAATCGTTCCACCAGGTGCGACCCGATGAATCCGCACCCCCCTGTCACCAGATACTGCATAGCCGACTTTTTCCCGTCACGCCGCCCGCGCAACATCTTTGAATTCCTCCACCAATGCCTGGTAGAGCGCGCGCTTGAACGGAACGATGATGTCCGGCAGGCGCACCATGTTTATCCATTGCCACTGGCAGAATTCCGGGTGAGCGGTGGCGATATTGATGTCGGAGTCGGAGCCGGTGAAACGCATGGCAAACCATTTCTGCTTTTGTCCGCGATATTTTCCACCCCAGAGCGTAGGCACCAGATCACCCGGCAAATCATAGGTCAGCCAGCGGCGGCTTTCGGCCAGCAACGCCACGCGACCGGTGCCGATTTCCTCCTCAAGCTCGCGCCGCGCCGCCGCCAGCGGTTCCTCGCCGGCATCGATGCCACCCTGCGGCATCTGCCAGGCTTCCAGCGTGGTATCGATGCGTTTGGCCACAAATACCAGCCCTTCTTTGTTGAACAGCATGACGCCGACAGCCAGGCGGTAAGGAAGATCGGCGCCCATGTCAGGAAAACCGGAGTTTGACGATGAACGACACCGGCACCAGCGTCACGCCATCGGCATTCAGCCTGGCCGCCCAGGCGGCAAGCTGCTGCATGGTGAGGGGATAGGCCTGTGCGATGCCGATGGCATAGCCGCGATCCCTGGCGATCTGCTCAAGCGAGGTCAGGCGCGCCTGGATGGCGATGGGGGACAGGTCTTCGTCGATCAGCAGGTCGGCCGTCACGATAGCGGCGTTAGCGGTATTGATAATCTGCCTGGTGTCCGCTTCAGCCGGTTCGTCGCCCATCACCAGCATCAGCCCGCGCCCGGCCAGCAACTGTAACAACACCTTGAAAGAATCACTGTCGGCGGAGAACGCATCGTTTGGCGGCGTCACGAAACCGGTATAGCCGGCAAAGCGCGACATCAGCCAGTCCAGGTGCTTCTCGTTCACTTCATTCTTGTTGCCGACGAGCAGCGAATAAGGACCAGGATCAGTGACCGGATAATTGCCCGGCTGCAGCGGCAAATCGAGCATCATTTCGTGGCCGGCGGTGCGCGCCGCCATCCGCCAACCGGCAATATCGCGCGAGTATGGGGAAAAACTCACCGTCACGTTTTCCGGCAGTTTAATCGCCTCTTCGGTGGCAGCTATGTTTTCGCCCAGTCCGGTGACAATGATGGCAATGGCTGGCCGACTGCCCGTGCGGTCAAACGGCTTGGCGTAATACCGCCATGGCTTGGTGCCGTCCTGGCCGATAATCGGCAACGGTCCGTCCGCCGATTTTTCCATCAGTGCGTCTTTCGGCGCGGCCGGTGGCATGGCGGCCAGCGCCGATAACGGTACAGACGCCCCGGCGGGATTCACCGCCGACGTTTTCGCCAGCACCGGCGGCGGCTTGTTCAGCGTTATCTGCTTGCCTTCTATCTCACCGGTGTCAAGCTGAATAATCAGCCGCCGCCCGTCGCTCATCGCCTGGCGCGTATCACGCGCGCCGGATGTCCACAACACCGCCAGCAGAATCAGCGCCAGCACCAACAGCGCCGCCAGGCCGGCACGCCACAGCAGTCCGGCGGACGGCGGTTGTCTCACGTCCGGCAGACCGGGCATGGCCAACCTTGGAAACCGCAATTTTATCCGCAGCAGCTTTATCTTGTCCTTAAGCGCCATGACGCCACCTACGCAGGGTTATTTGTCAGGAGCCGCCTTGCTATAGATGCTGATAGCCCGCAACAGATCCAAGGCGCGCTGAAGCTGAAAATCCTGTGCGTCGGCCGGGTTGCTGTCCGCGTTATCCAGCTTGCCATTCCTGTTGGACGCGGACTTTTCCTCGTCCGTCTTATCATCGTCCTCCTTCTTCGCTGCTTCAGCTTTCTTTTTCTCCCTGGCTTTCAGTTCCTGAAGATTGGCCAGGCGGTGGCGCAATTCGGCCTCGGTGCGAATCTTGTCGCTGTTTTTGATCGGCTCGATCTTGGCCTGCTCAACGACGATATCCGGCGTGATACCCAGCGCCTGAATCGAACGTCCGGACGGAGTATAATAGCGCGCGGTAGTAAGGCGGATGGCGCCGTGACCGGTCAACGGAATCACCGTCTGTACCGAGCCTTTGCCAAAGGTCTTGGTGCCGAGGATGATGGCGCGCTTATGATCCTGCAGCGCGCCGGCGACAATCTCCGACGCCGAGGCCGATCCATTATTGACCAGCACTACCACCGGTACGTCCTCAGGCACCAGTTCGTCGCCGCTGTGGGCGCTATAGCGCTTGGTTTTGCTCGGGTCGCGCTCGCGCGTCGAGACAATTTCTCCTCCGGTCAGGAAGGCATCCGACACCGACACCGCCTGATCGAGCAGCCCGCCCGGGTTGTTACGCAGGTCGAGCACGATGCCGCGCAGACGCGGCAGGCTTTTCTTAAGCCGGTCGAATTCGCTGTGCAGCAGGTCGGTTGTCTGTTCGGTGAAGGAGGTGATGCGGATATAGGCGATGTCGTCGCCTTCGGCGTGCATCTTCACCGACTTGATTTTGATTTCGGCGCGCGTCAACGTCAATTCGATTGGCTCGTTCTCGTCCTCGCGCAGGATGGTGAGCTTGACCTTGGAACCGACCGGCCCGCGCATTTTATCAACGGCGTCGGACAGGGTCAACCCCATCACCGCGTCATCGTTGATGTAGCTGATATAATCACCCGGCTTGATGCCGGCCTTGGCCGCCGGTGTGTCATCGATCGGCGAAACCACCTTGACCAACCCGTTATCCATCGTCACCTCGATGCCGAGGCCTCCGAATTCGCCCTTGGTCTGCACCTGCATTTCCTGGAAGGCTTTTTCGTTCATGTACCCCGAATGCGGGTCGAGTGAAGTCAACATGCCGTTGATAGCCGCCTCGATGAGGTCCGAGTCCTTGACCGGCTCGACATAGTCGGTGCGCACGCGGTCGAACACCTCGCCGAACAGGTCCAGCAGCTGCAGCGTATCGTCTTTGGCGGCATAGGCGGCAAGCGGGAGCGCAAGGAGCAATCCGGCGACGAGGGACAGTTTGGCAAAACGACGCATGGTGTGAGTATCTCCTATGATTGATTTGAGCGGATAGTCCTATCGTATGCCCATCCACGGCGCCGGATCGATCGGCTGGTTGTTTTTCCGCAGTTCGACATACAGGCGATTGGACGATTCGCTATCTCCCATAGCACCAATCGGCTCTCCTTCCAACAGAAACTGTCCGGCATTTACGTTAATTGTCTTGAGTCCCGCCAACAAGCTGTGAAAATTGTCGCTGTGGCGCAGGATAACCAATTGGCCATAGCCGCGGAACGGACCGGTGAACACCACTTCGCCGTCATAAGGTGCAGTCACCGGCGCATCCTTGCGGGTGGCGATAACGATGCCGCGGCTGGTCTCGTTGCGGTTGCGCTCACTGCCGAACAACTGTACGACATGGCCGGCGGACGGCGGGCGGATATGGCCGAACGCATCGGCGAACGGGCGCAGCCGACCGCGCACACCTTCTGGCTTGCCACCGGCGTGCCCCAGCGAGGAAAAAAGCCCCTGCAAATCCTGCGCTTTCCTAGCCAGCGCCGCCAGTTTTTCCGCCTCCGCCGCCTGATCGCGTCCAACCTTATCCCACACCGCCCGCCGCGCCGCCAGTTGTTGCGCCAGATTGCGCTGGCCAGTCTTAAGCGCCGCCTGCTGACGGCGCAGAACTTCACGGCGCTCCATTACTTTCGTCTTCAGCCGGTGCAGCTCGGCCAGTTGCAGGCCGATGCTCTCGATGTCGCTGCGGATGGACTCAGCCGTCATTTTCAGGGCGCGCGCCGCCGTCATGGTTTCCAATGCATCGCCCGGCATCATGATGACGGCTTCCGGCGGGGTACGGGAAAGGCGCAACGCCGCCTGCACCAGCGCCGCCAGATTACCGCGCTGCGCCACCAGCGTCTTGTTTTTGACCGCAAGCTGGTCGCCCAGAATATGCAGGTTTTCTTCCTCCGCCGATACCTCGGCTTCGCTTTTTTGAACGGCCTTAGCCACGGCCACCAGTTGTTCCTGGAGGTCGGCAAGCTCGGCCTTTAACCGCTTTGATCGCTCGACAAGCGCCGCCTGCCGCGCGCGCGATTGCTCCAGCGCCTTTTGCGTTTGATCAAGATTATCCCTGGACGAGGCGAAGAGATCCGTAGAACCGTAACATTGCAGAACTATGGAAACAGCCAACAGAACACATGCTTTCTTTTTCATTCCACAATTCCACAGTTCTACAATTCCATATTCCCTAACAGCGATTGTCCGGTCATTTCCATCGGTTGCGGCAATCTGAGCAGATGCAGCAGCGTCGGCGCGATGTCGGCGAGAGTGCCTTCGGGCAGTGCCGTTTTTTTGCCCTTGAGGCGCCCATCCGCGATAATCACCGGCACGAGGTTCAACGTGTGCGCGGTGTGCGGCTGGTGCGTGCCGGCGTCAAACATCTGCTCGGCATTGCCATGATCAGCGGTAATCAGCAGCGCGCCGCCTTTGGACAGCACGGCATGACTCAGCCTGCCGAGGCAGGCGTCTATCGTCTCGACGGCGCGCGTCGCCGCCGCGATGTTGCCGGTGTGGCCGACCATGTCGGCATTGGCGTAATTGACGACGATGACATCAAACGCATCCGAGATAAGCGCCTCCAGCAGTTTATCGGTCACTTCATAGGCCGACATTTCAGGTTGCAAATCATAGGTTGCCACTTTGGGCGACGGCACGAGAATGCGCGCCTCGCCGGGAAACGGCTGCTCGCGCCCGCCGTTGAAGAAAAACGTCACGTGCGCGTATTTTTCCGTCTCGGCGATGCGCAATTGTTTCATGCCTGCCGTGGAAATTATTTCACCGAAGATATGCGTCAAAGGCTGCGGCGGGAACAACGCGGGCATGAATTCATTCAAGCGTTCGCTGTACTCCACCATGCCGAGCGCAGCAGCGAATTTTTTAGGCGCCTGCGGAAATTCCTTGAAATCAGGATCCAGCAACGCCGTCAGGATTTCGCGCGCACGGTCGGCGCGGAAATTGGGCATCAGCAGCCCGTCACCATCGCGCACACCATTATAATCCCCGATGCCGGTTGGCATCAGGAATTCATCATTGATTCCTCGATCGTAGCTTTTTTCCACAGCCTCTCGCGCAGCAGGCGGATTGCCACGCGCTCCCGGAATGATGGCGCGATATGTATTCTCTATACGTTCCCATCGCTGGTCCCTGTCCATCGCGTAGTAGCGACCAGAAACCGTAGCGATAGCAATATTCGGATGCGCTGCCGTATCTTTTTCAAATTTATCAATATACTCCAGCGCACTCCTGGGCGGCGTATCCCTTCCATCTAAGAACGCATGCACAGCCACTGGAATGCCCGCTTCCGCCACGATATTCGCCAGCGCCGCCATGTGCGCCTGATGTGAATGCACTCCGCCCGGCGAGAGCAGACCCATCAGGTGGCAGGCGCCATCCGATTGTTTCAGCTTTGCAATGAAGTCCTGCAGGCGTGGATTTTTTTTCAGGCTGCCATCCTTTATCGCCGCATCAATCTTCGGCAGTTCCTGCATCAGCACGCGCCCGGAACCGATATGCATATGTCCGACTTCGGAATTTCCCATTTGCCCTGCAGGCAATCCGACAAAAAGCTCGGAAGCGTTGAGCGCGCCATGCGGATAATCGCACCGCAGACCACCCCACACCGGCAGCCGCGCCGCCGCCATGGCGTTATGCGCGGTGGCCTCGCGCTCGCCCCAGCCATCGAGGATGACCAGTACCAGAGGCTTCGGGCGTTTTCCGGACAAGGCAGCCACGAAAGCTACTGCGCGCCTTCGGGCGGGCCTTTGAGCAAAGCCTTGTCGGCATGCTTGCCGGAAGTGACGTAATACACGGTTTTGGCGATATTGGTGGTATAATCGGCCAGCCGCTCCAGATTTTTGGCGGCGAACACGACGTGCGTGCAGACGGCGACATTATCCGGCGACGCCGACATTTCCTGCTGCATCACGGAAAATATTTCATGATAGAGATCATCGATCTCCTCGTCGCGCTTCCATACGGCGATCGCCCGCTCGGTATCCTTGCTGTCGAACGCCGCCAGCGCGTCATCGAGCATATCGACGATGATGTCGGCCATGCGCTCGAGCTTGGCGATCACCGGCTCGGGCGCGAACGTGCCCATCTTGACGCTGCGCTTGACGGTATTCTTGGCAAGGTCGCCGGCGCGTTCCAACATGCCGGTGATTTTGAGTACCGAGGTAACGAAGCGCAGATCGATGGCCAGCGGGTTTTGCAGCGCCAGCACAATGGTCGCTTCTTCCTCAACCTGATGGTCAAGTTCGTTGATGTGCTTGTCGGCGGCCTTGGCGTCGGCGACGCGGCTTTCGTCACGCGAGCGGAATGAGTCCTTCGCCGCCAGCACCATTTTCCGCACCTCGCCGCCCATATCGAAGATGAGCTGCATCAGGTGCTGCAATTGCTTGTCGTAGGAGCGTAGCGTGTGCTGGCCGAGGGTCATGGCAACCTGATCGATTGTGGCGCGTGGCAACGTGACGCACATGACATCCACGCTGTCACGATTATCACGTACTATGTATCACGAATCTACTATATATCACAAGAAGGATACAGTTTTTTTAAAGCCGGGCTTTCTTAGAAACTACGGCTGATAGTAATCTTGAATAATGTCGAAGCCACTAGCTGATTGCCGCGCACGTGCTGATACACCGGAAAGCCGACACCTGCGTATAGCTTGTAGTCGGCCATGTCCGCCTCGGCGCCGGGCGACAGCAGCACGCGCTCGTAACCGCTGTTATCGGGATTTGCCGCCAATCCCCGGTCATGCAGGCGATACGAATTGGTGATTTGCGCCAGCGGCGCGACTTTTGCGCCGCCGATCATCCAGCCACTGTAATAGCCGCCGATGGCCACGTCCAGTTCGCTGCCGGGACGATAGCCGGCGCGCGTCAGGAACGGCTGGTCTAACTCGCCGTTTACGAACCAGTTCCACATGCCGGTGAGATTTCCCATACGATAGTCTGTCAATCGCGGTGGTAGGGATGGCCGGACAGTACGCTGTGCGCACGGTATAACTGCTCGGCCAAGAGTGCCCGCACCAACATATGCGGCCAGGTGACGCGCCCGAACGACCAGACGAGGTGCGCTTTTCTCAGCGCCTCTGGCGACAGCCCGTCGGCACCGCCGATAATGAAAGCAAAAGAGGAGTTACCCTGCCGCTGCCAGTGGCCAAGCGTCTCTGAGAATTCCCGGCTGGAGAAGGTTTTACCGCCCTCGTCGAGCGCGATAATTTTGTCGTAGCCCTGGCAGGCGCCGAGCAGCAACCCGCCTTCTTTGGATTTGCGTTTGAGGGGGTCTTGCAGTTTGGCGTCGAACTCGCGGCAGACGGCCTTCCACGGCAGCCGCCGGATGTAATCATCATAGAGTTGCCGCTCGGGCGAGGGTTTCGCCTTGCCGATGGCGGCGATGAATATCTTCAATACACTGCCTCGAGCCGCGGCACGTCTACCGACCACATCTTTTCCAGATTGTAGTAGCGGCGCGCTTCCGGGCGGAAGATATGCACGACAATATTGCCGGCATCCACCAGCACCCAGTCGCAGTCACCCTGCCCTTCCGTCGGCACATTGTGATAACCGGCGCCCTTCAGCGTGGCGATGACGCGATCGGCCAGCGAACTGACGTGCCGCTGCGACGTGCCGCTGGCAATCACCATGCGGTCTGCGAAATCGGATTTGCCGGTTAAATCTACGGAGACAATGTTTTCAGCTTTTTGCTGATCGAGGGAGGAAAGGATTAAGCGTTCGAGATGCGGGAGCGAGGGTTTGGGGAACTGTTTTTTCGTGACGATGGCGGTTCTCCTTTCGGTGGGGGATTTGCTCATCCCACCACCCCATTATGCCGCAAAAAGGCGTCATTTCCAAGTGATTTTCTAAGGACGGTCGAAGAGACCGGGTTGCGCCGCAGGTGGATGAGCGCCAGGCGCGGCGCGGCGCAGATACTATCCAAGGCTATGGTTTTGCTTGGAAATCCATGCGCATAGAGAGCGGTTTTAGAACGCAGCGAAGTATGCGAATAGGGCGCTCTGTCGAAGACGATGACGGGAATCGAGGCCAGAATCTGCCGCCAGCGCCGCCAGCGATGGAACTGCGCCAGGTTGTCGGCGCCCATCAACCAGACGAAATGCGCGCCCCGGTAGCGGCGCTTCAGCCAGGCGATGGTCTGCCAGCTATAACGCAAATTTTCCTGCGCCTCGATGTCGAGCACGCGGATGCGGCGATGCGGCGACGCCAGCGCCCGCGCCGAAGCCAACCGTTTTTCATATGCCGCCAGATCCGAAGATGCTTTCAACGGATTCTGCGAGCTGACCAGCCACCACACCTCGTCCAGCCCAAGCTTTTTTAGCGCGTGCAGCGTAATGTGCAGATGCCCGTCATGCGCCGGGTTGAACGACCCGCCGAGCAGGCCGATGGCACGGTTTCTGGCAAGGAGGGAAGGCACTTATTCCCCGCTTTCTGCGGCCTGTCGCAACACTAAAAATGCCTCTTTCAATGCCTGACTCACAGCCGAATCCGGCTCAGCCATAACCATTTCCTGATAGGCATTGAGAAAATCCGTCCGTATGCGGTGAAACAGGTGCAGGAAGTGCTTGAGGAACCCCAAGCAGTCTAGAATTACAATCTCAGTTCCGCCTGTTTCCTCATAAAATTTAGCAGCATATTCTACAACGGCGCGTTCTATAATTTCGGTGGTGATAAAAATATAATTATTGATTCGAGCATGATAATGGCTGATTTTAGTAATGGCAGAATCAATATCATCAATCGTTACATGCTTCATTTTCATTTCGTAGGCAGTGACAACATTATCGTCACCGATCAGGCAAATTTCCACATCGCCTATTGAGCCTGTCTGCAAATCGGCGGCATTGTGCGAGTGCAAGGGCAGCGGGCGCTCGCCTAATTTTGCTTCGGCGGCGCGGTAAGCTGCCGACACCATTAATACAGGTAATCGGCTGGAATTTTTACAAGCAATATGCTGTTCGAGCAGATTCAATATGGCTTCGGAGGAAAGCGGCAATGCTCCCGCACCGCGTTTCAACGAGTCCATCAAAGAAGTCATCCGCCCTAATGTCTCATCACGCATGTTGATAAGCACACGCACGGTTTCCACAAAAACTGTTTCCGCATTGATGCGTTTGCGGTGAACATCATCGAGTACTTGCAAAGCCTCAACGTATAACTCACGGGGTCGACCTATAATCTGAATGTCGGTGGTTAAGGCTCTGTCGATGTTACGGAGCCCAGGGGTAAGAAAAGCGGTCGTAGGATTACAGGGCAGCCTGTAGGTATTGATGAAATGCGTCAGATAACGCTCATCATAAGTCCGGCCGGAGAATGAATCATTACCGCCAATTTCTGTGTAAGGTTTGCGAGGGTCAACCTTTGGATTATCGAGATTCCCCAATAAACAGGACATTAACAACCGCACTCCGGCGCGATTGCTAGAACACCGACAAATATAATCAACCCGCGCCCGGATTGTCTCGTCTGTGATAACTGTCTGCTTTAGCGTGTTGGATGCTTTTTCGTAAACATGCTGTAATATCTGCTCTGCACCCATTAGAAAAGCCCTTTATCCCTCAAAGATTCAGGATCATAATTTGTCCATAACACTTCCTTACGGGTATCTTTGGTTGAATGAATAGTACGCTCCAATCCAACGGTCTTAAACCATTTCTTTTCAGGGTAGATATCCTTCATCAACGGATGATCATAGCCAGATAGAGCAACTTTTCCACGACACTCATTTAGAACTTTTGCAAGTTCAATGTGTTGTGTTTCGTCCATTTCAAAGCCGTAGGCTTTTGAGTCACCGCGTGTTGCATGAAGATAGGGAGGGTCACAGTAAAACAGAGTACCATGATTGTCATAGAGATCTATCATGTCCGTTGCCGGCCGGTTTTCAATTTGTACCCTTACAAGTCGTTGTGCGATTTCATTAAGCGCATCGACACCGCCTAACCAACGTGACACAACGCCGGACATTCCAGCGCGGCTGGTATCCTTACAGTTTGCCCATCTGCCGAGTGAGGCCGTTTGTGCAAGCCCAGTTCTGGTTTGCCGGGCCCGGATATAAAAACGACGAGCTCGTTCAACGTCATTTATTTCCGTCGTGTTGCCATATATAGCCTGATGATATTCCTCGCGTGAGAATGGCGTTAATGAGATTGCCCGCATAATC
>JAGWIM010000057.1 GCA_028873525.1 Pseudomonadota bacterium | reverse complement strand
GAAACATCGGACGCTTCAGTCCCGTCAGCCGACGAAACTGCTCATCCGATAAACGATCCAAAGAACTCTGATCCATCATGGCCTCCATAGTGGTTCATGATGACCTATAACCCAAATACTTAAATTATTCGTTACGCAGGAGGTCTATTAACTATTATTAGCACAGTAATTTTTATTGAGACTGCCGATGACTGAAAATACCTCCCTTGACGGGAACCCTTTCAAGGAAATCATGGCATTGATGCGGGTTCCTCCGGGAACGCGCGACACCAATCACATTGCTAAATTGCTGCTACCGCTGGCCGAAAAAAAGGCGCAGGCCAAAGCCAGAGAATACAGCGGCGGCAGATACGCGACGGCGATCGATAAAGATGCCTGTTTTTCCGCCGCGCTGGAAGGCGTACGGGAATTCAGTAAGAAAAATTTAGCTGAAGATACTACGCTTGGGAGTTTATACAATATGTGTCAAAAGATTATTGATTGTCGGTTGCACGATCTCGAGCGGACGGTAATAGGACGTCGAAAAATCCGCCCCCCTTCTCATTCATTTTTGTCCGATTCTTCCGGCGAATTGATACCAGACAGTACCTCGGATGGAGGAATAAGATCGGTTGACCTGGCCGATGCAAAAGTTGCGTTATTGGGCCGGCTTGAAAAAATGTTGTCTCGCGCGCGATATAAGGTTGTTTCCGCAAAAATCAATGATCCTGAAAAAAGTAATGTGGAATTGGCACGTGGTTTAGAAATGCAGTATCCTACTTTCAACAGGACTCTTACCGATGCCAGGAATTACCTAAAGAAACACGCCCCGAGCTTTGAAAAAAATCTGGCGGAATTCCTGAACGGCCACCACCGCGAAAACGGAATCGTGCGCTTTTAACACGTCAATCGTCCCGAAAAATTTCCCTCTCCCGCAACCCTCCGCGATGACGGAACTATTCCTCCTGCGGCAGGCCGCCCGGCGGGGCGGCCGGAAAAGTGAGCGTCACCAGCGTTCCTCTACCCACTTCACTGTCGATGCGCATATCGCCGTGGTGCATGTCCACCAGCTTTTTGGTCAGCGGCAGGCCGAGACCGGTGCCTTCGTATTTGCGGTTGAGGCCGCTGTCGACCTGGCCAAAGCTCTGGAACGCCTTTTCGATGTCCTCTTTTGACATGCCGATGCCGGAATCCTGTACGGTTATGATGAAGCGGGTGGCGCGGTTACCCGATATGTCGGCGCGCACGGCGATGTGCACCTTGCCGCCCTCCTCGGTGAACTTAACGGCGTTGGAGACGATGTTGAGCACCACCTGGATGAAGCGCAGACGGTCGGCCATCAGCGGCGGCAGTATCTTCGGCACGTCGGTGGTGATGGCGATTTTGCCCTTTCCGGCGCGTTCGGAAAGGATGGTGACGCATTTGTTGACCGCCTTGCCGATGTGGATTTCCTCGTAGGTGAGATCCAGCTTGCCGGCTTCGGCTTTCGACAGGTCGAGGATGTCGTTGATGATGTCGAGCAGGTGCGTGCCCGATTCGTTTATATCCTTCGAGTATTCGAGATATTTCTGGTCGCCCAGCACACCGAAAAGCTGGTTCATCAGAATCGACGAGAAGCCGATGATGGCGTTCAGCGGCGTACGCAGTTCGTGGCTGATGTTGGCCAGGAATTGCGATTTGGCGCGGTTGGCGCTTTCGGCGGCGTCCCTGGCTTTTTCCAGCTCGACGTTTTGCTGCTTGAGCTGGCGGTCACGCGCGCCGATTTCGGTTAACATGTCGTTGAACGAATGGGTAAGGGTGACCAGTTCGTTGTTATATTCCCTGGTGGCGTCGCCCAGCGAGGCGGCACGGATGCTGTAATCGCGCCGCCTCGACACTTCGCGCGCCACCTCGGCCAGGCTCAGGATAGGGCGCGAAATCGCCTTTTGCAGGCTGACGGCCAACAGATAGGACACAAAGAGCGCCGCCAGGGCGACGGTGAGCGCGATCGTCGTCTGTTTGGCGATGTAGTCGTCGATTTCCTCCAGCGTGGACTCGATATACAGATAGCCGATGATTTTGTTGCCGTTGTCAACCACCGGCTTCATCAAGTGCACCCGCTCGTTTTCGATATGGACGTAATCGCCGAGAGCCGCCGGACATTGTGTGTTGCCGGCATATCGGGGGTTGACGTAATGCGCGACGTTCTTGTCGATCACCGCTCCGACCACTGACAGGTGGTCGTAGAGACATGCCTGCACGATGGTTTTTTTGACGCGCCGGAATATCTGGAGGTTACTGTCGGTCTGGCTGTAATCGTCGAATTGCAGTGCCGCGACGTTGCGGTCGCCGACGATGGTGGCGGAAACGTCGAGATCCTTGATGATGTTCAGGCGCTGGTTGTACACGCTGTTGATTGAAATCGCCAGGGTCGTCAACATCACTGAGATAAAGCTGACGGCCATGATGATCATGGTCAGCCGCCATTTAATCGAAGTGTTTCTGAGGGCGCGCATCAGCATGGCTATCTCTCGATCACCTTGAGGGCTATTTCCAGCAATTGCGCGTCAATGCGCATACCGGCGACGGTCGCCGGGCGGGTGTTGATCACCAGCTTTATCTTGTTATCCTCCGTCATGAAGCCAATCATGCCGCCGCGCTCGGCGAACCTGCCGATGTCGCTGACCGTGAGCACCGGTTTTCCCTTGAGCGCCGCCAGTATTTTGTCGAGGCGATCTTCCTCCGATCTGGCGACGAACAAAATGTGACAATGCCGTGGAATGGCGTGAAGGCTTTTTTCCTCGGTAAGCGTCAGTTTGAGCCTGGGAGTCGAGGCCGCCGTGAAGACGCTGCCGGCGTCGTTCAGTCCGCTTTGCCCGACCACGCAGACATCGATATTGGATTGTGCGCTGACCGCCTTGTCTCCCGGCCATTCGACGTATTTGATAAAATTATAGATGAATGCCGCCTTGACCAGGTATTCGTTACTGCCGCCGTCAGCGCGGGCGGGGGACGGCGCAAAGGCCGAAACGCAGGCAAGGCAGAGAGCGATTCCGAATGGCAGAAATCGTTTCAGCACGCGTTAAAACTTCCACGTAATGTTGGCGTGGAAAACGCGGAGAATTTCCGATATGTCCGGATAGTCGGCTTCATAAGCAGCCTGGTCTTTCGATTGCATTGCCGGTGAGCCGATGTTTGCCGGCGCCGTTGAGACATGCCAGTTTTTCACGGTCAACTCCACTGTATTGGTGACAAGCTCGTAAGAATTAACGGCATTTCATTAAAATTGAATTAAACGATTAGACATAGCGGAAAGAGCAATGGAGTTTATGCCGCCTGTTGCTAAAATGGTACATAGCGCCGCCTGTTTTACAAAAATCAATAATGGTTTTGTCAGCCGGTGCGTTTGCTAATATAAGCGTGACATGCTCAACCCGTTCATCGATCTGCTGGCCGAACTGATTCACCTTTACATGCTGTGCGTCATTGCGTGGACCGTGGTGGTGACGCTGATTTCCTTCAAAATAATCAATGCCTATCAACCGGTGGTGCAACGGGTGATGTACGCGTTGAACCGCCTGTGCGAGCCGGCGCTGCGGCCTATCCAGAAAATCCTTCCTGATCTCGGCGGCATTGATATTTCGCCGATTATCCTGCTGTTGCTGCTCAATTTCGTCCGCAGCGCGCTTTATACGTATTTTTACAGCTATCCGCATCTGTAAAGCAGTGGGTTTTTTCCGCCACCATATTTTCTGCTGCGCCAACCGCCGCGAGCCGGGGCACGCGCGCGGCTGCTGCGCCGAGAAAAACGCCGAGGAACTGCGCGATTACATGAAGGCGCGGGTCAAGGAACTCGGCCTCAAAAAAACCCGCGTCAATGCCGCCGGCTGCCTCGACCGCTGCGAGCTGGGGCCGACGATGGTGATATACCCCGAGGGGGTATGGTATTCATGCAGGAATAAAGCGGATGTGGATGAGGTGATTGCTGAACATTTGCAAAAGGGCAAGGTGGTGGAGAGGCTGAGGATCAAATCTGGCGAGAATTACCCGCGCGGGTAGCTGTCCTCAACGCTTCGCGTTCTGCGTGACGCGCCGCGCTATCCCGTTCCAACAGTGGCACCATTTCTGCTATGACAGCATCCTGTAATTCAATGTTATTGTCATAGTTTTTCCCATTGCCTTTGGCAGCAAGATTGAGCAGCGCTTCATTCACCAGATTCCGTGACTGTCCCATATCATTTGATGTAAACCGCATTGCCAACAGATCAAGCTCATCCCTCATATTGCTTGCCCCAGAATCACTATTTCGTGCCGGGGCGTGGATCAGCTCATTGTTATACCGTAACACAAGTTCAGAAATTTCTGCGGGTTCCATATTCGCTCCTGATGTAACAAGTTGATTGACTGTTGATTAATTTGCAATCTCCCTTTAGATTTTAGCAATGCTGTAGCGACGCCTCAATATTATAGTTATGAAATATTTGTGACATAGACATGTTTTCGTCTCTTTCCAATAAGTTATCCGGCATTTTCAGCCAACTGAAAAAGCGCGGGGCGCTGACCGGGGCCGATATTGACGCGGCGATGCGCGAGGTGCGGGTTGCGTTGCTTGAGGCCGATGTCGCGCTGCCGGTGGCCAGGGATTTCATTGCCTCGCTGAAAGAAAAAGCGCTGGGCGCTGAAGTGGTAAAAAGCGTCACGCCGGCGCAGATGGTGGTCAAGCTCACCAGCGATCACCTGACGGAACTGCTCGGAAGTGAAAACCAGCCGATTAACCTGGCGGCAGCGCCTCCGGTGGTGATTATGATGTTAGGCCTCCAAGGCTCCGGCAAAACGACTTCGACCGGCAAGCTGGCGCTGCGCCTCAAGACAAAACAACATAAAAAAATACTGGTTGCTTCGCTCGATGTTTACCGCCCGGCGGCTCAAGCGCAGTTGGAACAGGTGGCGAAGCAATCGGGTATTGCTTCCCTGCCCGTCGTGGCGGGGGAAAAACCGTTGCAGATTACCGAGCGCGCGCTGAAAGCGGCGCGGCTGGAAGGTTATGACGTGCTGCTGCTCGACACCGCCGGGCGGCTGCATATCGACGCCGAACTGATGGATGAACTGAAGTCAGTCAAGCAACTGGCGAATCCGCTGGAAACCTTTCTGGTGGCCGATTCCCTGACGGGGCAGGACGCGGTCAATATCGCAAAAGCCTTCCATGATCAGATCGGCGTCACCGGCATTATTTTAACCCGCGTGGACGGCGACGGGCGCGGCGGCGCGGCGCTCTCCATGCGCGCCGTCACCGGCCAGCCGATCAAATTCATCGGCACCGGCGAAAGGCCGGAGGAGTTCGAGGAGTTTCATCCGGCGCGCATTGCCTCGCGTATCCTGGATATGGGAGACATCGTGTCGCTGGTCGAAAAAGCCGCCGAGAACGTGACGCAGGCCGAGGCCGAACAGATGGCGGCGCGCATGATGGAAGGCCAGTTCGATTTCAACGACCTGCTCGGCCAATTGCAGAAAATGCACAAAATGGGCGGCATCGGCAGTATGATGAACCTGCTGCCGGGCATGGGGCAGATAAAGGAAAAGCTGGCCGGGGCGACGTTCGACGAAAAGGCGCTTTCCCGCCAGGAGGCGATTATCCTGTCGATGACGGCGCAGGAACGGCGGTTTCCCAAGGTGATCAACGGGTCGCGGCGGGCGCGCATCGCGGCGGGCGCCGGGGCGCAGGTGCAGGATGTCAATAAGTTACTGAGGCAACAGCAACAAATGCAGGATTTAATGAAAAAGCTCAAAAAAATGGGGAAAAAGGGGCTAATGCGCGGCGGCATGGGCGGACTCGCGGGGCTTACAGGATTAAAATAATTGTTTATCAATCGCTTGTAATTGCAACCCGTTTGTCATATATCTGCCTTGCCCACTGTCACAAAACCTTCATTAGAAAGTCAGGATGTTTTCTGGCAGAATGAGAACATAAGGCAATAACTTGGGTAAATACCATGGAAAAAATAACGGAATTCTTCACCAATGCTTTCGGCACCGCCGATAACCCCAAGCTTGGCGGCCTCGTTGGCGGCGGGCTGGTTGCGGCTCTTGGTGGGTTGATCGGGTTTATTTTCGGTCCTGTTGGTTCGGCCGTTGGTGCAGGGATTGGGTTGCTTTTGGGCGGCGCCATGATGAGCGGCGGGGTTAAGGAACTGATAAATAATGTTACGACGAAGTTCGGTTCAGATGGAAGGATTCCACCTTATTCTACAGGCGTTCAACCGTCCAGGGAAGCGGTCAGCAATGTATCGGTGTCCGTTCATCAAGTAGGACAACCACCGGATTCTCATATTATACCCGTTCCGGGAATGGACCATTTTCAAGAATTGTTAAACAAAATGAAGACATTTGACGTAACTGCCCTTGTCAGTCAACGGCAACACATTGTTGCCTTGCCGGAAGGAGATGAACGGCGCGGTGCAGTGGAGATATTAAAAACTCAACAGGACATCGCCGCGCAATTTTTGAGAGATGTGCAGGCATGGAATGAGGCCGCCAAAAAATGGGAGGAGAAAAAACGCCCTGGTTTGATTACTTCACTAACAAACGCCCAAAATAACGTGAGTCCGCCTGTTGATGCGTTGGTAGTCCCCAACGCGCCGTTGATACCCGTTGTTATAAATATATCCCCCAGGTTGCACACCTATGCAGAACGCCTATTTGTTGCCAAAAACGAAGGAAACGTAGAGGACTTCAATGCTAAATTACCGCAGGATCGTATATTCTGGCTGGCAAATCAATTACGGGAAGATTTGGAAAAAAATAAACCTGATTGGAACAAAACCGGTAGAAAAATGTGGTGGGGCGGACGGGATCGCACAACCAGTTGGTCTCTAGAAGGGCAGAAATATCTTTTGTCTGACAGGATGGTTAGTGCTGCACAAAGTGATGCAGAATATTTGTACAGAAAGGCGATTGAGCATAGAAGATATGACGATGCAATACAATATGCTAAGGAAGGTCAACAGTGGGCAAAAAGAGGGGAAGACGAGTATTATACGCAAGGATTGCTTGGTATAAAATTAGGTTCAGAGGATGAGGATGCTCAAAAAGAGTTTGTCAAAGCTGGAAAATATGCTGAGACCTTAAAATGGCAGGCAGATCTCGATCTTGTGCTTAACAAACTTTATGATAATATCAGAAGCGCTCAGGACACTGTTAGAGGCACAAAGCTTCCGGGATTTATCGCTAACGTTAACGGGCTGAAAGAACAAATAGATGGTCTCAATCAGAAAACAAACGCGCAGGCCGCCATCCCTGAAGTAGAAAAATCGCAACCTGCCAAAACCGAGGATAGCGCAGCACTGATAAGTCACCCAGGGACAGAAGATATAATGAAAATAGCAGATGCGAATCTGCTCGGTGGTTTATCATCTCAATCCTTGCCGGGAGTAGATAAAAAATCAAAATATATTTTGAGCCAATATCAAGGTAATGTCATTGGCTGAGCCGCTTGCTATTCGTGGCGGCTAATCGAGTATTTGAGCCGCAGCACGATTTCCTGCAGGCGGTTGACGTTGACCTGTTCGGCGGGGATGGCCGGGCCGCAGATGGCGGGAGTTACTCCGGCAACCGGCAAGTTTTCAAGGATGGAAGATTTTTGCTATGGCAATGATTCCGCCGAGGAAAGCAACAGTTTGGAACATCGCTATGCCGATGTACCATTTGAGCAATTCGGCTTTCATTTCAGCCATGTCAGTCCTGAGAGCGGCGATTTCTTCTTTCAACTCGGTTTTCACGGTATAAAGATCAATCTGGGTAACCAGTTCACCGCGCGAACTGTCATGCGCCGCGCGCATCTCCTCGGCAATGGCCTCGGCCTGCTCCTGGGCAATACCGTGCGCCTTAAGGCGGCGGACGGAGGCAAGCGTATCGAACGTAACGGCTGTCATGGAATGATTTTACCGGAAAAGCCCGGTAACTGTCAACTGGTTGATTTTTCGTTATTGTCCAATCGAATATTTCAGCTTAAGCACCACGTCCTGCAGGCGGTTGACGTTGACCTGTTCGGCGGGGATGGCCGGGCCGCAGATGGCCGTGACCTTGCGGCCCCACTTACGCGGGAACCAACGGAAGGGCGATTTGAGGTATTTACGGGAAAACACGCTGCCCCACAGCCCCGACAGCGCCATCGGCACCACCGGCACCGGATCGCGTTTGAGTATCCATTCGATGCCGGGACGGAACCGCCCCAGCCCTCCGGTGAAGGTGAGGAATCCCTCGGGAAAAATGCAGACCAACTCGCCGTTTTTCAGGCCCGCCGAGATTTCGTCGAACGCTCTTTCGACGCTCTTGCGGTTGGGCGCGATCGGGATGGCGCGGTCCATCCGCATCAGGTAATGCACGCCGGGCGTGTTATAGATATCCTCGTCGATGAGATAGCGGACGCGGCGCTTGCAGCCGGCGTCGATAATCGGGCCGTCCATATACGATACATGGTTGCAGATGAGAATGGCCGGCCCCTGTGCCGGAATATTCTCAAAGCCGATATAGCGCGGCTTGTATACCCGTAGCGTGAGGCTGTGGGCGATGTTGCGGTAAAACGGCTCGGGATTCAGAAAAAATTCAGGCAGCATGAGGCGCCATTTCGGCAGGCGGATGCGGAATTTCGGCAGTTGAGCAATCGCCATGACGCGCATATCCTTTTATCTCCTGAGCAAACATATCATTTTATTAGTTAAAATGGGGTGAATTTTTCCATGCTTGCTATTATGCCATTATTTGTGTCATTTTCCCTTTGACGCGCGGACGTATTGCTGTTATAAAGCGCGGCCTTTTAACTCATTTTTGTTGCTCAAGGAAAACTATGCCGACCACGATACGAATGTCCCGCGCCGGAGCTAAAAACCGCCCGTATTACCGCATTGTCGTCACCAATTCCCGTAGTCCGCGGGATAGTAAATTCATTGAAAAAATAGGTACTTATAGCCCGTTATTTCCCAGCGGCGACCCCAAGCGCGTTACCATTGACGCCGAGCGCGCCAGGCATTGGCTGTCCGTCGGCGCGCAAATGAGTGACCGCGTGCATTTGTTCTTCAACCAGGCCGGGCTGGTTCCCAGCAAGCCGGCGCAACGCCCCGCCCGCGGCCCGCGCAAGGCTCAGAAGGCCGATGGCGGCGAAGCGGCGGCGGCGTCCCCGGCGGCCGCCGGAACTTCGGCCCCGGCCGCAGCCTGATTGTCGGGCGAATCCCTTATCCAGGTAGGCGTCATCACCGCGGCGCATGGCGTGCGTGGCCAGGTTAAAATCCGCAGCATCACCGATAATCCCGAGGATATTTTCACCTGCGGCGCGCTCAGCGATGCGTCAGGCAAACATATCTTCCGTATCGCCAGAAACGGGGGCGCCGGCCAGACATTGATCGCTTCCATAGAAAACGTCGCCGACCGCGATGCCGCGGCATTATTGAGAGGCACCAGGCTGTTCGCGCCGGTTGACGTTGCGCCGCGATCACTATCCCGTCAACTCATTGGAATCGAAGCACGACTTCCCGGCGGAAAAATCTACGGCCAGGTCGCCGGCCTCTATAATTTCGGCGCCGGCGATATTGTCGAAATCAACCTGGCGAACGGAAAAACGGAAATGCTGCCGCTCGATAAGAAATTCGTCGATATAAAGACCGGTTACATCATCGTGTTTCCTCCGGATTACGTGGAACCCCAATGAAACCGCTGTTTTCCGCCGTTGCCCTGACCCTGTTTCCCGAGATGTTTCCCGGGCCGCTTGGCTGTTCGCTGGCCGGGCGGGCGCTGAAGGAAGGCTTGTGGTCGCTGGAAACCATGAATATCCGCGATTTTGCGACGGACAGGCATAAAACTGTGGATGACAGCCCATATGGCGGCGGCGCCGGCATGGTGATGAAGCCTGATGTGCTGGACGCGGCGATAGAAGCGGCTAAAACGCGGCTTCCGGAGGCGAAAATTATTTACCCCTCCCCACGCGGCATCCCCCTCGCCAATTCCTTAGTCGAACAGCTTAAATCAATGAATTTAATAATAGTTTGCGGACGATTCGAGGGCGTGGACGAGCGGATTGTAGAGCATCACGACATGCTGGAGGTGAGCCTTGGCGATTTCGTGCTTTCGGGCGGTGAAATTGCAGCGCTGGCCATGCTGGACGCCATAGTGCGCCTGCTGCCCGGCGTCATCGGCAACACGGAAGCCACGCATGAGGAAAGTTTCGCTGAGACACCAGAATTTTCTGGACTCCTTGAATATCCTCATTATACTAGACCTCCAATTTGGAAAGGCAGGCCGGTGCCTGACGTTTTGCTGTCCGGAAACCATGAGCAAATCCGCGCCTGGCGGCTTCTCCAGGCTGAACGTGTTACGGCGGCGCGGCGGCCGGAGTTGATAAAAAAGGAAATAAGAAAATGAATACATTACAGAAAATAGAGCATGACTCGCTGAAAAAATTGGCCGAGGGCAAGCGTATCGACGCATTCGCCGAAGGCGACACCGTGAAGGTCAACGTGCGCATCATTGAGGGCGACAACGAGCGCGTCCAGGCGTTCGAGGGTGTCGTCATCGCCAGGAGAAACGCCGGCGTCCGCTCGGCGTTCACCGTCCGCAAGATCAGCCACGGCGAGGGCGTCGAGCGCGTCTTTCCGCTCTATTCGCCGCGCGTCGACAGCGTCGAACTGGTGCGCAAGGGCAATGTTCGCCGCGCCAAGCTGTATTATCTGCGCGGCCTGACCGGCAAGGCGGCGCGGATTACCGAGAAGAAGGATGCGGCAGAAGAGTAAGGCGTTGCTGGTTGCCCGCAAGTGAACAATGGAAAAAATATACAATAAAAGTTACGAAGATTTGCGCGTCTGGCAAAAGGCCATTGAGCTTACAACCAGGCTTTATGTGATAGTAAAACATTTTCCAAAGGATGAAGTTTACGGGCTAACCTCGCAGCTTAAAAGAAGCTGTGTTTCTATTTCAGCCAATATATCTGGTGGTCGCGGCAGAAATACCATCGGTGAATTTCTCCAGTTTTTAGGATACGCATCCGGATCGCGGGCAGAAATGCACACGTTGCTTATTATCGCAAAGAATGTCGGCGTATCGAGCGCAGAGGATTTTTCAGACCTCCTAAAAGACCTTGCAGAAATTGGAAAAATGTTAAGCGGCTTGAAAAAAAGTCTGGCGGCAAAACCTTCTTACGAGCAACTGGCAACGGGCAACTAGCAACGCTATGCCCTGCACGCTTTACGATAAAATCTGGGAGTCGCACTTGGTGAACGGGCAGGCGGACGGCACCTGCCTGATGTATGTCGACCGGCATTTAATCCACGAAGTCACCAGCCCGCAGGCGTTTGAAGGCCTGCGCACGTCCGGCCGCAAGGTGCGCCGCCCCGACGCCACGCTCGCCGTGCCCGACCACAACGTGCCGACCACGCCGGAGCGTAAGCAGGGCATCATCAAGGATGAAACCTCGCGCTTGCAGGTGCAGACGCTGGCCGACAACTGCAAGGAATTCGGCATCACTTACTACGCCATGGACGACCACCGCCAGGGCATCGTCCATATCGTCGGCCCTGAGCAGGGCTTCACCCAACCGGGCATGACCATTGTCTGCGGCGATTCGCACACCAGCACGCACGGCGCATTCGGCGCACTCGCATTCGGCATCGGTACATCGGAAGTTGAGCATGTTTTATCCACGCAAACATTGATCCAGAAACGCGCCAAAAACATGCGTATCACAGTTGAAGGCGATTTGCCTTTCGGCGTTACCGCGAAAGATTTGATTTTGGCGATGATCGGCAAAATCGGCACGGCCGGCGGTACTGGATATGTAATCGAATATGCCGGGAAAGCCATCCGCGATTTATCGATGGAAGGCCGGATGACCATATGCAATATGTCGATCGAAGCCGGGGCCCGCGCAGGGCTTATCGCACCGGATGAAAAAACTTTTGAATATTTGAAGGGCAGGCCGCTTAGCCCGCATGGCGCGGATTTTGAAAAGGCGGTGGCGTTCTGGAAAACTTTGCCATCCGACGCGGGTGCGAAATATGATTCCGAAATTGTTCTTCACACCAAGGATATAAAACCGCAAGTTACCTGGGGAACGAGCCCCGAGGATGTATTGCCGATCGATGGCATAATTCCCGATCCGGCGGGTATGAACGATGAAAGTTTGAAGAAAAAAACCGAGCGGGCGCTGGAATATATGGGCCTTAAAGCCGGAACAAAATTACAGGATATTCTGGTCGACCGCGTTTTCATCGGCTCATGCACCAATGGCCGGATCGAAGATCTGCGGGAGGTTGCAAAGCTGGTGAAGGGGAAAAAAGTTTCTGGCCATGTTAGTGCCATGATCGTTCCCGGTTCCGGGCTGGTTAAAGAACAGGCGGAAAAAGAAGGCTTGGATAAAGTTTTCACTGCCGCCGGGTTCGATTGGCGGGAGCCGGGGTGCTCGATGTGCCGGGCGATGAATGCCGATAGGTTATCGCCCGGCGAGCGCTGTGCCTCGACCAGTAACCGCAATTTCGAAGGCCGCCAGGGCAGGGGCGGACGTACGCATTTGATGTCGCCCGTTATGGCTGCCGCCGCTGCAATCACCGGGCATCTTACCGATGTTAGAGAGTTTTGATTTATTTAGTTTTTGCTGGCTTAGGCGGCAGGATGAATTGTGGATCAATGTCATATTGTTTTGCGCCTTTGGTTAAAAATTCCCGGTAAAGCTTTGCCGCCAGCAT
>JAGWIM010000139.1 GCA_028873525.1 Pseudomonadota bacterium | reverse complement strand
ATATCCAGCACTATTACTGGGCGATGCTGTTGGGGGTAATCCTGCTGCACGGGCCAGGAAAGATTTCGCTCGATCACCTGATAAAAAAACATTTCGGCGGTATGCCGAAAAAGCGCTGAACGGCCATCCGCACGATGTAACTTTTCGGCTCGCAAAGCGAATTACTCTTAGAATACCTTAACCGGTATTTCTTGTTCAACCTCATGTTTCAGGAGCATTTATGAAAAAGACATCAATGGCTGCAACGTCAATGGCCGTCATGGCCGCTCTCACTACTCTTTCCGTCATCCCGACGGCGCCAGCCGCTTATGCCAGGGACGGCAGCTTTGTGCTGGCTTCCGCCTGCGGTGGCTGTCAGGGATGCAGCGGTTGCAAAGGCTGCAAGGGCTGCAAAGGCAGCAAGGGTTGCGGCGGCTGTAAAGGCGCCATGTAATCCGTATTCAGGATAAAAGGGGCAGGTTAACCGCTTGCCCCTTTTATGCTATGAAGTGTCATGGCGAAATCCAAAAAATTCCACCTTCCGGATTTATCCGGAAGGGAACGAGCGCAAATGCTGCGTTATGCGATGAATGTGCTTGATGCGCAGCGGCTGATGACCACGGCGCGTGGCAAGAATATCCTGCATTATACGCTGCTCAGAAAACGCCGCCATGTGAGGATGGCGCATTATCCCAAGGGTGACCGCATCGATTACCACACGGGGGCGCAGTATTTCTACCACTGCCACCGCGAAGACTTTGACCGCGAAGAGCACGGCCATTTTCATTGTTTTCTGCGCTACAAGAAAATCCCGAAACACATCAAACCCACGCCGCTGCCGGATTGGGATAAGAACATCGACAGTCCGATGGCGCATATCGTCGCCATCGCCATGAACCGTTACGGGCAGCCGATACGGTTATTCACCGTCAATCGCTGGATTTCTTTCGAGACGTGGTATGATGCAAAACACGCGCCGGAGTTCGTAAAACGATTCAAGTTTACGTTGGAAGATAGCGCCCACTGGCAGGTGCTGGATAGCTGGGTAGAGGGCATGCTGCATCTTTTTGCCCCACAAATTGCCTGGATAAACGAAAAGCGCGACGAAACCATCGCCCGCTGGCAAAAGAAACACCCCGGCAGCAACGCCTATGAAGATCACCGGCTGGAGGAGCTTTCGGAAATTTCTATCAATCTTTCCGCGCAGGTGCGCTGGATAACAGGCTCTTAACGGCAGGTGTTTTTATCTCCATGTGCCCGACAGCCATTGCTGCCTGCTCCAGCAAGGCCGTAGGCTGCAGCGCTTCGCTCGCGGCGCTGCATTTCCTGTTTCGCAAAATGCCCTTCCAATGTCGGCGCGGGCTGCATGGCGATGTTTTCACTGTCAGGATTGGCGCGGGCATATTCCTTGAGGATGCGGATCGCGCGTTCGGGGTAGTTGGCAGTGATCAGCGTCGTGCCGCTGGAAATAGCTTCCTGGATATCGCGTGGATCATCCAGCGGCGTAAAATTAGTCAGCACAGGAATCCCGCTCGCCGCCATGCGCTTCGCTACCTTTGTTTCCGGAGTTAACGATCCGATGAGCCAGAAAGTCTCCATGATGCCAGCCGCCTTTTGCGCGGCATTCATCAGGGGCATATTATGGTTCATATCGGTGAACGGCGCGCTGTGCGGCCCGTTGAGCGCCATCGCTCTTGCCAAGTCATCCGCCACATAGGGCAGGCTCGGATTGCGCCTGCCGGATTGGTGCATCATGCCCAGCTTTGCTTCCGGCGACAACTCTCTCCACAATTCTTTAAGATCACGCTTGCCAATCGCTCCGGCGGCGGAAAATACCAGCACAGGCGTGGTTTCGCCATGCTGCGCGTGCTGGTTCAGCATCTCAGCCAGAGGTGTAATCGATGGCGTTGGTGCCAGCATCTTATCGGCCAGCCAGGTCAGGCCTACTTTGTCCAGCAGCGTCGATAGCATGCTGGCCAGTAGCGCCGTCCAGCGCGAGAAAAAGCGGGTGGGAGGTTTTGGTTTTACCTCCAGTGCCAGCCCGATCGGGGAACCTATGTTGCCACGTTCACGATTCGCCTCGCGTACCACGTTCAGCACTTCCTCCAGCGACGGCACGCGCAGATCCTGCGCTGTAACTGGAAAAAGCGGATTTTGGGCACGATCCGCGCAGGTATGGCCGTCCGGCACGATTTCGGATACCGGCTTCATTTTTAACGCCTGAATTTCCGCAAACGTCATGTCCTCGACATGGCCGCTGCCGCGCGTGGTGCGGGAAACGTCGGCATCATGCATCAGCACCAGCTTGCCGTCTTTCGTGGCGCGCACGTCCATCTCGATAAAAAACCGCACTTCGGGATGTTCCATCGCAATATTGATGGCTTCTTTGAATGCCGCCAGGCTATTCTCAGGGTAACGCCTGCTCGCTCCCCGGTGCGCCGCGACCGCAGGCTGGACGATCTCGCAATAAGGGCAGGCTTCGATGGCTTCGTTCATTCCCATGCCCCGTCCAATTGCCAATTATAGTTGAAGTAATCGGCAATGACCGCATCTTGCGGCACTTGCGGGACGTAACTCCTG
>JAGWIM010000056.1 GCA_028873525.1 Pseudomonadota bacterium | reverse complement strand
GGGTCCTCGCCCCCCGGTAGCAGGGCGAAGCGCAAGCTGTAGCCGGGTTTTAAAAGCGGCAGCGCCACTTCGGCGGCGCGCAGCATCGCGCGCTTGCCCGCCGCGTCGCCGTCGAGGCACATCACCGGCTCCTTGGCCAGTTGCCACAGCAGGCGCAGATGCTCAGGGCTAACTGCCGTGCCGAGCGTCGCCAGTGCGTAAGGCATACCCGCCTGCGTCACCGACACCACGTCCACATAGCCCTCCATGACGACGGCGAGATTGTCTTCGCGCGCCGGTTTCCTGGCGAGATCGAGATTATAGAGCATCTCGCCTTTCTTAAAGAGCGGCGTTTCCGGCGAGTTCAGGTATTTGGGAATATTCTTTCCTGTATCCGTCGCAATCAGCCTGCCGCCGAACGCCACCGCCTGTCCCTTCGCATTGCGGATGGGAAAAATAACGCGGCTGCGGAAACGGTCATAGGGATCGCCGCCGCCTTCCGGGATAATTATCAGCCCGGCTTCGGCCTGCAACTCTCGCGAAAATCCTGCCTGCAGCAGATGGTTATAGAGTGCCGCGCGCCCGTCCGGCGCATAGCCGATGCGGAAGGCGCGCAGCGTTTCGGGTTTCAGGCCGCGCTTTTCCAGATAATCCCGCGCGATGCCGCCGCCGGGTGAGAGCAATTGTTTCTCAAACCACCGGCAGGCGGCTTCCAGCACGTCGTAAAGCGTTTTTTCGGCCTCGATTTTCCGTTCCTGCTCCGGTGAGATTTCCGGCAGCGGGATGCCGGCCTCGCGCGCCAGCGTTTCGATGGTTTCGGGGTAAGAGAGCCGCTCGAACCGGCGGATGAACTCGATGGCGTCGCCATGCGCGCCGCAGCCGAAGCAATGGTAGAACCCCTTTTCGTCGTTGACGGTGAAGGACGGCGATTTTTCATTGTGGAACGGGCAGAGCGCCTGATACTCGCGGCCATGCTTCTTCAGCGGCACGCGCCGCCCGACCACTTCCGACATCAGGAAGTGCGAGCGCAGCCGTTCGATGAAGGAGGGAGGAAAGCGCATGGCCAGTTACCAGTTATCAGTTGACAGTTGCCGGTCTAATCCCTGTGATAGTTGCGACCATGGACCACACCATTCTCATCGGCGGCGAACACTTGCCCGTTCTTGTCAGGAGGCACCGCGCGGCGCGGCGCTTCACCGTTCGTTACCAGCCGTCGCGCCATGCCGTGAGCCTGACTTTACCCCGATATGCCAGCCTCAGGCAAGCCCTACGTTTCGTCGAGGAAAAACGCGCCTGGCTGGCCCGCCAGATTGAAAAAAAGCCGGTGCGCGTGCCCTTTGCCGATGGGCAGATGATTCCGCTGCTCGGGCGCAACGTAAGGCTTTGCCACAAAGGCGGGCGGGGTGTGGTGGCCGTCGGGAATGATTGCATCAGGGTGCCGGGCGATGCCGCGTTTATGGCGCGGCGTGTGCGTGAGTGGATTAAGGCGCAGGCGAAAGAAGAGATGGTAAAACGGGCGCAGGAATACGCACGCGAACTTGGCGTGACGGTGAAAAAAATCACGCTGCGCGATACCGGGTCGCATTGGGGAAGCTGCACCGGAAACGGCGGCCTGTCGCTGTCATGGCGGCTGGCCCTCGCGCCGTGCGAGGTGCTGGAGTATGTGGTGGCGCACGAGGTGGCGCATATCGCGCAGCATAATCACAGCCCGGCCTTCTGGGCGCTGGTGGAACGGTTATGCCCGCACCATAAGACGGCGAAAGCCTGGCTTAGAGCGCATGGCGCGGCGCTGCACGCCTACGGCTGATTACTGCATCAGCTTGTTCCAGAAATCCGGCCCGAGGATGACGTTGCCGCCAGTGGCGGGCGAGGGCGGTGCAGGTGATTGCGGTTGTCCCTGCTGCTGAATCTGCCGAGGCGGCGGATGGTGTGCTCCCGTCTGCCAGGGCAGCAGCGGGGAGAAGAATCCGCTGCTCGTCGGAATATCCACCACCGGCGCGCCCTTGAGCGCTTGAGCCGTGAAATCGTGCCAGATCTGCGCCGGCAGCATGCCGCCGGTGACTTTTTTCATCGACGTATTATCGTCGTTGCCGACCCAGACGCCGGTGATCAGCTGCGGCGTATAGCCCATGAACCAGGCATCGCGGTAATCCGAGGTGGTGCCGGTTTTTCCGGCGGCCGGGCGGTCAAGGCGCGCTGCGCGGCCGGTGCCGTGCTCGACGACGCCCTCGAGCATCTCGTTCATCTCATCAACGATGTTTGGCGCCAGCACCTGGCCGGCGCCCGACGCCGTGCGCTCGTAAATCGGCTCCCCCTGCATATTGGTGATCCGGAGGATGCCGTAAGGATAGACGATGGCGCCGCCCGCCGCCAGGTGCGCATATGCGGTGGTGAGTTCCAGCAGCGTCACGTTGGTAGAGCCGAGCGCGATGGAGGGCACGGCCTCCATCGGCGTGGTGATGCCGAGCCTTTGCGCCATCTCGATGACGCGATCCAGGCCGATGCCCACGGCCATTTGCACCGCCACCGTGTTGACCGACTCGGAGACGGCGTCTTTCATCGGTATCGCGCCCAGGTATTTATGCGTATAATTCTTCGGCTCCCATATGCCGCCGACAATCGGCACGCTGACCGGCTGGTCGATGACGGTGCTGTCCGGCGTGAATCCCGCTTCCAGTGCGGCGAGATAGACAAATAATTTAAAGGCCGAACCGGGCTGGCGCAGCGCCTGCGTCGCTCGGTTATACTGGCTTTTGGCGTAGCTGCGGCCGCCGACCATGGCGCACATTGCACCGTCGGGCGTCATGGCGACCAGCGCCGCCTGCGACGCGTGATGCGACGCGCCGTCCTTATCCATCACTTCGGTTACCGCTTTTTCCGCCATCGCCTGCCAGTCCGGGCGCAGCGTGGTGGTGACGACGATATCATCCTGCACATTGCCGATATATTGCGGAATCTGGTCGGCGATCCAGTCAGCGAAATAGAAGGCGCTTTGCGTCTCGCGCTGGTGGCCGCTCATCGCCTGCGCCAGGTCCTGGCGTGCCCGCGCCACCTGACGGGCGGTGAGATAGCCGGCGTGCTGCATGTTGACCAGCACCTGGTCGGCGCGCTTGCGTGACAAGTCGGGGTTGCTGATCGGCGCGAAGCGCGACGGGGCTTTGAGCATTCCGGCGATGATGGCTGATTCAGGCAGCGTCAGCTCGCGCACCGATTTTCCGAAATAGCGGTGCGCCGCCGCGTCGACGCCATAGTTACCGGCGCCGAGATAAACGCGATTCAGGTAGATGCTCATGATGTCCTGCTTGGAGAAGTGCCGCTCCAGCTTGAGCGCCAGCAATATTTCCTTTATTTTGCGCGCAAACGACCGCTCCGGCGTAAGAAACACATTCTTGGCGACCTGTTGCGTGATGGTGCTGCCGCCCTGCACCACGTGCCCGGCGCGCAGATCGGCGAGGGCGGCGCGCGCCAGTCCCCATGGGTCAATGCCGATGTTATGATAGAAATTACGGTCTTCGGTGGCGATGACGGCATCCACCAGCGACGCCGGCAATTGGTTGAACGGGATATATTCGCCGTAAATATCGCCGAAACTGCCGATAATCCGCCCATCCTCGGATTTGATAAGAATGCTCGGTTTCTTGGCGAAACTGCCCAGCGTGCTGATGTCGGGCAGGCTGTAGGAAAACCAGCCGACGACGAGCGCCAGGGCAACGATGCCCGCCAGCGCCGCGCGCAGGAAAAACGCCGGCGACCCGCTTCGCTTCTTTCGTTTGCGCTGTTTGCGGCGCGGTCGCTCCCCTTTTTCTTCGCGTTCAGGCGAGATGTTTTGAGACTCCAGCACCGGCTCGCGGGGGGAGGGTGGTTTGCGTGGGGGGGGCTTTGGCATCAGTTGTCTTTATCCCGATTCAGCACGTAGCGCAACTTGCGGATGGCCAGTTGTGACAATTCCTCGCGGCTGGCGCGCGGGTCCCCGACGATGGACACTTCGCGCAGGGTCGCCGGATCGAAGGCGGTGACTTTCAATGATGGCCCCATGCTGATAAATTCCATGATATACTGTTCCTCCTCGCCGCCGCCGGTCATTATATTTCCACGTCCTGCGGAAGCCGGGTGTCCGGCAGTTTTTCGATCTTCAGGCGTGTGATCTGCCGCGCATCCTTGCCGACCACGGTGAAACGGAATCCGTGCAGGTTGAAATGATCGCCCGCCGCCGGAATCGTCTGCGCCTCGTGGATAACGAGGCCCGCCACCGTCGAGGCATGCTCGTCGGGCAGACTCCAGCCGAGACTGCGATTGGCATCGCGCAGCGGCACGTCGCCGTTGACGTAATACACGTCCTGACCGGCGCGCTGGATGCCGCTTTCGATCTCGTCATGCTCATCGTCGATATTGCCGACGATTTCCTCGATGATGTCCTCAAGCGTCACGATGCCCTGCCAGCCGCCGTATTCATCGACGACAATGGCGAGATGCTGCCGCTGGTTGCGAAAAGCGAGTAACTGGTCGCGCAGCGACGTCGCCTCCGGAATAAACCAGGGCTTGTGGCACAGCGCGAGGATGGCTTCGCTGGAAACTTTTCCCGGCCGATCGCCGAGCAGCCGCACCAGGTTTTTGACGTGCAGCACGCCGATGATGTTATCCGGCTCGCCGCGCCAGACCGGCAGGCGGCTGTGCATGGTTGAGACGGCTTCGGCGACCAGCTTTTCCGGCGGCAGGCCGGCGTCGAGTGTTTCGACCTGCTTGCGATGCACCATGATTTTCTCCACCTCGATGTCGTTTAAGTCGAGGATGCTGCCCAGCATGTCGCGGTCCTGCTTGACCATATGCCCTTCGCGGTGGTGCAGCTCGATGGTGCCGCGGATGACGTCGGTCGCTGAAATGAAGGTATTGGCCTTGGTGATGTCGACGCCAAAATATTTCAGCAGCAGGCGGATGAAATGCTGCACGGCGTAAGTGATGGGATAAAATAATTTGACGAGCAGGCTGAGGACGGGAGACAGCGCCAGCGCCACGCGCTCGGCGTTCTGGATGGCATAGGTCTTGGGCAGGATTTCGGAGAACACCACCAGCAGCAGCGTCATCAAAACCGTGACTATCGCCACTGCGGCGCCTTCTTTTCCGAATACCGTGATGGCCAGTGACGTTGCCAGCGCCGAGGCGGCAACGTTGACTGCGGTATTGCCCAGCAGCACCGTTCCGATCAGCGATTCCTTCTCGCGCCGCAGCCGGCTGGCGATTTTTGCCCGCCAGTTGCCGGCCATTACCAACTGGTAGATGCGGGCGCGCGAGATAGCGGTCAGCGCCGTCTCGGCGGCGGAGAAAAACGCCGACAGCAGCACGAAGAGAAGGATGATGAGGCTGTAGAGAAATAGGTTGTTGGTCATGAATATCTACGCAATGATACGCAAAGGCTTTGTTGCATCAATCAGTTACCAGGCAGCATAGCGTGGTAAGGTTTCGGTTTCAATAGGCCGGGTGGTGAATTTCCGGAAGGTGCTGAAGCGTTGGATTTTGAGCGATGCCTTGGCTTATGCGGTGGCATGTAGCGGAACTTCAGGCGGTCGGTACGGGCCGTTTTGAAGCGATGCGTGGCGGTTTTGGCGGCGTGATGGCGGGCGGTTTAATCCACGAACGGGTCCCTGACCAGGATGGTGTCCTCGCGCTTCGGGCCGGTGGAGAGCAGCGCCACCTGGCATTCGATGAGTTCCTCGATGCGGCGGATATATTTGATGGCCTGCGCGGGCAAATCCACCCAACTGCGCTTGCCGTGCGTGCTTTCCGGCCATCCAGGCATTTCCTCGTAGATGGGTTCCACCTCCGCCTGGATTTTCATCGAGGCCGGGAGATAGTCATATAGCTTGCCGTCATGGCGATAACCGATGCAGATTTTCAAGCTGTCGAAGCCGTCGAGCACGTCGAGCTTGGTCAGGGCAATGCCGTGGATGCCGGCGATTTTCACCGCCTGCCGCACCAGCACGGCGTCGAACCAGCCGCAGCGCCGCGCCCGGCCGGTCACCGTGCCGAATTCGTTGCCGATTTTGCCTATCTTCGCGCCGATGTCGTCCGTCAGCTCGGTGGGGAAGGGACCGCTGCCGACCCGCGTGGTATAGGCCTTGGTGATGCCCAGCACATAGCCGATGCCGGACAGCCCCATGCCGCTGCCCACCGTGGCCGCGCCCGCCAGCGTGTTGGACGAGGTGACGTATGGATAGGTGCCATGATCAACATCGAGCATAATGCCTTGCGCGCCTTCGAACAGGATGCGCTTGCCTTCGCGCCTCAAGCTGTCGAGCAGTAGCCAGACCGGCATGGCAAAGGACAGGATTTTCGGCGCGACCGCAAGCAGGGGCGCCAGTATTTCGTCCACCGTCATCGGCTCGGCGTTCGCCGCCTTGAGCAGCGCGTTGTGATAGACCAGCAGCGTTTCGATTTTGCTGCGAAGCAGCATTTCATCGGCGAGATCGCAGACGCGGATGGCGCGGCGCGCTACTTTATCCTCGTAAGCGGGGCCGATGCCGCGCCCGGTCGTGCCGATTTTGCCTTTACCGCGGATGGCCTCGGCCATCTGGTCCACCTTCCGGTGCACCGGAAGGATGAGCGGGCAGTTCTCGGCAATGCGCAGATTGTCCGGCGTAACGCTGACGCCGAGTTTGCCGACCGCTGCGATTTCCGACAGCAGCGCAGCGGGGTCGATGACGACGCCGTTGCCGATGAGCGACAATTTACCCTCGCGCACGATGCCCGACGGCAGCAGCGAGAGCTTATAGGTGACGCCGTCCACCACCAGTGTGTGGCCGGCATTGTGCCCGCCCTGGAACCGCACGACGACATGCGCCCGCTCGGAGAGCCAGTCGACGACCTTGCCCTTGCCTTCATCCCCCCACTGGGAGCCGATTACCGCGACGTTTGTCATGCCTCATCCGCGTCCAGAAATAAGTCGCCGTTGACCGGCTCATCGGAAACCGCTTCGGCGCGCCTGGTGGCGCGGACGGCAAAATCGGGAACGTCCTCCGCTAAAATATCCTCAATCGTAATAATCGTTATCTTGGAATAAACGCGGCCAAGCATACTGGTATATTTGGGCAATGCGTTAATATAATCCTGCATAGGCTTGGTGACTTCGTTCCCGAAAGCAATGAAAATCCCGATGGGAGAATCAATAGCATTGAGCGTGGAATCAAAATCACGAATATCTTTAACACCCACCTTGCCGGATTTCACCTGTATGTAACACTGCCGTTTGGATAATTTTTTATGCTTGTCGGCGTCATGAATGTAAAAATAGCCGTCCACGCCGCCGTCCGAGCCTTTTTTCTCCGAATAGACGCCGCCGACGGAAAATACCGCCCATTTCTCGAATTCCTTGCGGACATAGTCGCCTTTGGTTTCACGCGCCAGCTTGCGCGCGCTTTCCATATCGCGCGGGATGCCGAAAACTTCCGTATCGCGCAGGAATTTCTTTCTGGCTTTTTCAGCCTGTTCTTTTGTCGGATGCTCCACGCCTTCGAGGTAAAAATGATCAATCAGGCGTTGCTGGATCAGGTCGATGGCGAGGTAGGTAATGTCAATGCCGATCCATTTCATGCCCAGCCGTTGCGCCATGGCGATGGTCGTACCGCAGCCGCAATAAGCGTCGAGCACGACGCCGCCTTTGGGGCAACTTGCTTGAATGATGCGCTCTAGCAAGGCTTCCGGTTTTTGCGTGGGGTAGCCGAGGCGTTCTTTGGCTTGGGAATTAATGATGGGTATTTCCCACCAATCCGGCGAGGCAACGTCCTGTTTGCCTTCTCTGTAAACTATCCTATCATAACCTTGTTCTATTTTATGTGCTGCTTTCTCTCGATCATAGACGATTAACTGTCGGATGCCGCCTTGCACGACATTCACATCCCAACCCTTTTCAAACTTCTTCTGTTGAGGCGTATCTTCATCGTAGCGTTTATTGAAAATATGCTTGCTCCTGTGTTTGGCATATAAAAAAATGACATCGTGATTTTTCTGAAAATGCTCGGCAGCATTAGTCCATTTGCGATAACACCAGACAATCTCATTGAGAAAATTCCCTTTTCCAAATATCGCATCCAATAGGATTTTCAGGTAATGGCTGGCCGTCGGATCGCAATGCAAATAAAAGCTGCCGGTTTCCTTTAGCGTCCGGTGCATTTCTACTATCCGTACGCCCATATTTACCAGATAGGCGTACATGGATTTGTCGGATGCGTTGGGTGAATAGTAGAGTATTTCTCTCAATCCTTGCAAGACTTGGTGTAGATGATGATAACGCTGCGCCTGCTTCTCGAAAATTAAATTTTCCAAATCAAACACACCTATCAGCGACCACGTATCGCCGAACGCTTTGGCCTGTGCGGTCGAGCCGTCATAGATGATGTTATAGTCGCGCTTGGAATTAAACGGCGGGTCTATATAGACAAGGTCAACCGAATCATCCGCCACGTGCTTGCGGAGAATCTCCAGATTATCGCCGTAAAATAATTTATTCATGCCCGCCTTTTTACCATCCATTGCATCGGCTGTCATTACGCTAATACCTTCACCTTCCCATCCTTAAATATAAACCCGCAGCCGAGCCGCCGCGCTTCATCCTCGCCGCGGCCATATTCGGAGAGGGCATAGATGGTGACGTAGCCTTCAGAGCGCAATTTGGCGGCGTCGGCGCTGCCGATATGCTCGGGGATGAAGACGCGCTTGCCGCGCTGCGGTTCCGGCAGCAGCCCGCGCAGCGTTTCGACATAGAGGGTGAATCCGGTGGCCTCGGTGTCCTGCGCGCCGCTGCCGTCGATGCGGTAGCGCCCGCCGCGGCCGACCTCGCGCGTCGCCCCCGGCACGAACATCGAAAAGCTGATGCCGGAATGATAGGCGAGGCCGCGGCTTTCGGTGGCGTCCACCGTCAGCGTCCGGTCGTTACTGCATTGCCGCAAAATGGTGATGACTTCCTGCAGGTCGCGGCACTGGCGGCGCGCGCCGTCCGGCAGGTCGAGGCGGTTGATGGCAGCCAGCGCCTTGTCGGCATCCCCGGCGCTTTGCATGAGGCCGACCAGCGAATCGCGGTAAGCGAACGACATCGCCTTGATGGCCGAAATATCCTTGTGCGCGACGGCGGCGAACAGCCGCTCGGCCTGCTCGTTATCGAGTTTTTCCGAGGCGAGCAGGCTGCCGACAATGCCCGGCAGGTTGAGGTCGATGGTAAGCTGCGTAACCCCGGCGCGTTTCAGCGCTTCGGCGGCGACGACGATGACCTCGGCATCAGCATCCGGCGAGGCGGCGCCGATAAGCTCGATACCGGCCTGCCGAAGCTGGCGGTCGTGCCTCTGCTCGTCGCGCATCCGGAGGATAAGCCCGTTATAACACAGCCGCAGCGGTCGCGCGGCGTGGCTTAAGCGGCTGGCGGCGATGCGGGCTATCTGCAGCGTAATGTCGGGACGCAAGCCCATCACCTTGTGCGCCAGCGGGTCCATGACGCGAAAGGTTTGCTGCGACAGCGCGGCACCCCGCCCGGCCAGCAGGCTGTCGCTGTATTCGAGCAGGGGCGGCGACACCTGCTCGTAGCCGAAACTCTCGAACGCCGACAGCAGCGCCGCCGAAAGCTCGGATTCCTGCCGCGCCTGCGGCGGCAGCAGGTCGTAACAGCCGGTGGGAAGGAGGGTTTTGGCCATGACAGTGCTTAGCGCCTGGTTTTTAGTGCTTAATGTAAAAAAATGTGCCTTACTGGGCACCAGAGCATTGTTGATTTAATCCCGCGCCGTGTTCCGGTCATTCTCCGAATTTTGCATTTGCAACATTCCAGGAGGCTCCGGTTTTTTACTGGAACACCCCGGAATCGTTCACGCGATTCGGATGATGACGGAGTAAATCAAAAATGCTCTGAGCACTAATAACCAAGCACCGGAAAAAGGCAAGCGATGAATCCCGAATGGATAGGTTATGTGGCGGCGGTTTTCACCACCGCCGCCTATATTCCTCAGACGATTAAGGTGTTTCGCCACCGCCATACCGCCGGTATTTCCCTGGGGATGTATGCGCTCATTACCTGCGGCATCGCCCTATGGTTTGTCTATGGCGTGCTGATCGACAGCCTGCCCATCATGCTCACCAACGGCATTACCTTCGTGATGACGTCGGCGATTCTCGTCATGAAGATTCGCCATGGCTGACCGAAGCCGCCTTTAGCGTTTTCCACCGCCGGACGCTGAAAAAAATCGATCCGAGATAGGCAATCGAAAGCAGCGACAGCAGCCCCCACGGGTCGATGATGAACACCACCAGCAGCACGCTGCAGCCCATCATGAACGGCGCGATATACTCATGGCGGATGCGGAGATGCTTGCCGGCGAAGGTAGGGATGCGGCTGGGCATCAGGCTGCCGATGACAAGCAGGTAGCCGATGGTGGCGGCGGCGTGCGGCGTGAAATCCTGGAAATTGAAGCTCAGTATCAGCGGCAGCAGGCAAAGGATGCCGCCGGCGGGTGAGGGGACGCCGACGAAAAACTGTTTCTCCCACTCCTCCTTGTTATCGTCGAACAGCGCCGTGTTGAAGCGCGCGAGGCGCAGCGCCGCGCTGACGGCGAAAAACAGCACCACCGCCCAGCCCAGCCCGTGGATGCTCTGCAGTTGCCACATGTAAATCACCAGCGGCGGCGCGATGCCGAAGCACAGGAAATCCGACAGCGAATCGAGCTGCGCGCCGAAGATGGAGGTTGCGCCGAGCATCCGCGCCACGCGGCCATCCATGCCGTCGAGCAGCGCCGAGGCGATGATGAAGGATACGGCAATCTCCCAGCGCCCGAGCATGGCGAACCGTACCGCTGACAGGCCGCAGCACAGCCCGGCCAGCGTGATCATGTTGGGAAAAAGCCGCGAAATCGGCTGCTCGCCGCGCAGCAGCCGGCGGCGGCGCTTGCGTTCCTCGCGGAAAAATTCGGACATGGCTAATGCTTCATTCCGACGCGCTGCGGCTCGGCGTTCTTCAAATCCGCGATGACGGTTTCACCGCCGACGGCGCGCTGACCTTCGATGACCAGCGGCGTTGCATCAGGCGGCAGGTAGACGTCGACGCGGCTGCCGAAGCGGATGATGCCGAAACGCTCGCCGGTTTTCACCGATTGACCCTCCTTGAGGTCGCACAGGATGCGCCGCGCGATGAGTCCGGCGATCTGCACGATGCCGAGTGTCATGCCATCGGGCGTGGTGATTTTTACCGATTGGCGTTCATTTTCCTCGCTTGCTTTGTTGAGCGCGGCGTTAAGGAATTTGCCGGCGTGATAATGCAACTTGCTGATGCTGCCTTCGGCCGGTATGCGGTTGACGTGGACATCAAATACATTGAGGAAAATGCTGACGCGCGTACGCTCGGCGACGCCTAAATCGAGGTCATTCGGCGGGACGCATTTGGTGATTTTCTGCACGACGCCGTCGGCGGGCGAGACGATGAGTCCTTCGCGCATCGGCGTGACGCGATTGGGGTCGCGGAAGAAATAGACGCACCAGCCGGTGGCAATCAGCCCCAGCCAGCCGAGCGGCGACCAGATCATCTTGAGTAAAAACGCCACGACGGCGAATATGGCGATAAACATCCACCCCGCCGGATGCACCGGCACAAATCCCGCCTTGATGGTTTCAAGCAAATGATTGTCCTGGGAATTCATATTTGCCTACCTCCGGTTGTGTGGGAGGGGTTATACACCAGCTTTATCGGAACCAAAAGTATTTTATCATCACGGGCGAAAGCCTATTCGCCCTGTCCCAGCGTGAAACCCGGCGCGCCGTCGAAGGTATAAAGGTTATCGGTTTTGGTGACGTCGATGCCGAGGCTGGCGGCGCGCGCCAGCAGGGCGACGATTTCGGCATGGGTAGCCGAATCCTTGCCGCGGAAGCGGCAGCGGTACTGGTCGGTCAGGTGCATTCCCGACGTGTCGGCGTCCGGCCAGGCCTTGAGGCCCTTGTTGGCGAGGTTTTCGAGCGTCAGCCCGCCACCTTCCAGTCCTTTCATCTTGTTTCCCAGCGCCTTGACATCACCGGTCCAATAAACATATACGTCGACGCCAATCAGCTCTTTCCTGATGACGGCGGCCTTCGCCATTTTGGCGGGCGCGGCGGTTTTTTCCGCCTTTTTATATTCGACGGCGGCCAACTGCGCCGGCTTTTTGCCCAGTCTTTTCACTACGGCTTCGGCAAATGCTTGCGTGCCGACTTTTTCGCGGCTGACATACTGGCGGTAAATATCGGGCGTATGTATACCGTCCTCGATAGTGGCCAGCCAGGCGTTATGCACCGTGGAGGCGATGTCCGGCTGGCCGATATGGATGAGCATCATCACCGCTGATTGCAGGATGCCCGACGGGTTGGCCATGTCTTTCCCGGCGATGTCCGGCGCGCTGCCGTGAATCGCCTCGAACATGGCGAAATCCTCGCCGACGTTGGAGGATCCGGCCAGCCCCACCGAGCCGGACACTTCCGCCGCAATGTCGGAAATAATGTCGCCGTAGAGATTCTCGGTGACGATAATGTCGAATGCCTCGGGTTTCGCGGCGATGCGTGCCGCACCGATGTCAATGATGTAATGCTCTTTCTCCAGTTTCGGGTATTCCTTGCCGATCTCGTCGAACGTGCGGTGAAACAGTCCATCGGCCATCTTCATGATGTTGTCCTTGCTCATGCAAGTGATTTTTTTTCGCCCATTGGCTACGGCGTAATCGAAGGCATAGCGCATGATGCGCTCGCTGCCGCTGCGCGTGATGAGCTTGATACATTCGTACACGTCTTCGCTCTGGTGATATTCGATGCCGGCGTACAGGTCTTCCTCGTTCTCGCGCACGATGACCATATTCATGGCCGGGTGCGCCGTTTTGACGAAGGGATGATAGCTCTGCGTTGGCCGGATGTTGGCGTAAAGCCCGAGGGTTTTTCGCATGGTGACGTTGAGGCTTTTGTAGCCCTTGCCCTGCGGCGTGGTAATGGGGGCCTTGAGCAGTACCTTGTTGCGCTTCAGCGTTTCCCATGCCGAAGGCAGGATGCCGGAGGTGGCGCCCATGTTGTACACGCGCTCGCCGACCTCGATGGTCTCGATGCCGATATCTGCACCAGCTTCGCGCAAAATATGCAGCGTCGCCTCCATGATTTCGGGGCCGATGCCGTCGCCGTACGCAACCGTGATGGGGGTGGTCATGGTGCCTCTGAAATTTAGTTCGTCTGAATCGTATGAGAAAATAGTTAGGTTTCAGTTAATTATAGAGCGGTAATGAAAATGTAATAAATCTATGATAATATTGGAAAAAGTTTTAAAGCAAAAATAACTTATGCCTCAAAAAGAGAATATTC
>JAGWIM010000055.1 GCA_028873525.1 Pseudomonadota bacterium | reverse complement strand
GCTTTTTTGTGCAGCGCATGATGATGAGGAAAAGCATCGAGCATCCTTTCGGCATCGGGCCGGGGCAGGTGGAAATATATATGGCCGACTATTTTGGCGATGCCCTGGCCTCCAATGCAACGCATAACAGCTATATCCGCGTGTGGGTGGAAAACGGATTGCTGTCACTTTTTTGCTTTGGCGGATTTTTGCTTTGCTCTTTATGGCTGGGAATGAAATTATCGCTTAGCCGATGGCGCCATACGGAATTGTCGGCAGTCGCTTTCAGCGTGTTATGCAGCTATGTCTTGGTCGGTTTTGTAATCGATACAATTCATTGGCGTCAGCTTTGGATAACCTGTGGGATTATCTTGGCATTGGGCGTAATGTATGCGGCGGACGGCGCCCAGAGGCCGCGTAATATTGACGCTAAAACGGGATAATCGCAAGGCCACGGACATCAGCTATTTCCCATCTCTTTATAATCGCAGGCCACGTAACCGGGCAGGCCACGCTTGGCGCTATCATCCTGAGCGACCGTTGGTTTGTAAGGCTGGGGCGTTAAGACGCAGCGCAATATTCTTAAAAATATCAGGATATCAAGCCCGAACGACAGATGCTTAATATAATACAGATCGCAATTGATGCGGGACCTGATATCTTTCGGCCTCTCGGTACGGTAGTGCAATGCGGTAACTTCTACAATGCATGCCAGGCCAGGCCGCACGCGATAACGCTCATAGTAGCGAGGAGCAATCGATGCATAGTGGTTGGCGAATTCGATGGCATGTGGCCTTGGGCCTACCAGTGACATATCGCCTTTCAGCACGTTGAACAATTGCGGTAATTCATCGATGCTGGTGTTGCGTAAGAACCGGCCTATGCGCGTCAGTTCCGGAGCATTTGGTTTATGATGGTATGGCGTATGGCCTTTCGGCGGCGACTTCATAGTTCTGAATTTATAGATGGTGAACTCTTTGCAATGCAATCCCAGCCGACGCTGGGTAAAAATCGGACGATGCCCTTCCAGCAAAGTGATAAACAAGCCAAAAAAGAATACAGGAAGCGCAAGCACAATGATTGAAATGCTTAATACGATATCAAGGTGACGTTTGAACCGATAGCCGGGCACGGGCATCTTTCATTGCTGCTTCATAATCATATCCATGATATGCCTTATGGGTTAAACCAATATTAATATCGTGCCATTATCGCACAGCAATAAATTAACTATTTATTAAAATATCGATATACTGTGGCAAGGCTTCCCTTAAAGAGAACTTCTGCAAATGCTGTTGTAATTCCTCCTTATTAATTTCTGGGCGATTTGCAAGGGCGCCAACCATCGCTTTCGCCAGCGTTTCGCTATCGCCGCACGGCACAAGCGTGCCAAACCGCCCGTCCGCCAGAATTTCCCTTGGCCCGCTTGGGCAATTCGTGGATACGATGGGGCAGCCGCAGGCAAGCGCCTCGATAAGCACGGTAGGAAGGCCTTCACAACGCGATGAAAGCGCGAGCAGGTCTGCATGGCGCATATACGCCGATGCGTTATCAACATTGCCCGGCAGCGCTACGTCTTTTTCGATTCCAAGCGATGTCGTCATGGATTCCAGGGATTTACGTTCATTCCCCTCACCCAGTATCATCAGGCGGCAGGGGCGCGTGTGACGGAGGAGCGCAAATGCCCGCAGAAGCAGGGGGTAGTTTTTTTGCACGACCAGCCTTCCCACAGCAAGGATAAGCGGGTATTCCGGATCGTGAAACCACGGATGCTGAATGGGAGCGAGGGATTGCCGGAATAAAGCATCGTTCATGACTGGATTGTAAATCCAGACAACTTTATGTGTGAGCAACGGCGCAAAGCCGCGTGTGGATTTGGCTGCGTCCTGCGATACGGTAACCACTGCATCCGCCAATGGATAAACGTATCGTACCGCCGCCGTGTACAATAAACGGTACTGTGATTTTATCCAGCGCGCATGACAGGCACAGTCAGGATGCTCGGAAATAACCAGTCTTGTTTTCACCCCGGAAAGCAGGCGCGCCGCAATGGCAGCAAGATTTTGCCGTACACGGGCAGTCAGCAAGGCCTTTGGCGGATGGCGCCTTAAATATTTTGTCAACCGCCATAGCGTCAATAAAGGGTTTCCCACCCCCAGAAAAACGACGCGGATGCGGTTGGAAAGCATTTCCGGCAATGGCACGGGTGAGGTGCAAACCACCAGTTCTACGGCCAGCCCACGCTCCGCCATGCCATTACACAACTGCAACAATATCTCGACGATGCTGTTACGTTCCAGGCTCGCTGTCAGGACGGCGACGGATTCACCGGGCGTAATAAAATCTCTCATAAAAAAACCATGAGCAAGGAAAAGGCCATGCCAAGCGTATACGAGGCGGCATAGACATAGGCTGCCGTCACCGCGCTCATGTCATGGTAAGCAAAGGCGGTGAATAGGGTGACGCATAACGCTAAAAATCCTGAACTCACCATCAGCAGCCATTCCTGATGCTGGGAGGCGATAATCGATTGTATAACCATAAGCACACCGGAAGCCGCCAAGCCGATGGCCATGATGCGCAGACATGGAGCGGCGGATATAAAGCCTGTGCCGAAAAGCACGGACACGATTGTTTGGGAAAAGAGGAAAAAGGGAAGCGCTATCACTAACATCGTGACTATCGTAAGCATGATAAGATGCAATTTTTCCCGCGCGAATTTCCCCCGGCTGGATTCCTGTGAAAGCATTGGCAATGAATAATTTGCCAGGGCGACGGGGACTATCTGGGCGGCATCTGTCAATAGTTTTACAATCGAGAAATCCCCCAGATCCTGAGAAGATGAGGCGAAGCCGAGGACGATTGTCACCGCTATGCCGGAATAATACATGGCCAGATTGCAGAAATAGGCGCTGAAAATCAGGCCGCGCATCAGCCGGAAAGCGTCATGCAACTCCAGCCTGGAAGGCAGATGGGTAACATGGGGTTTTATATAGCGGATGCCCGCCCCCAGCCGGCACCATACTGACAGTGTAAAAATAATCACCACCGTCAAGGGCGTTATCCGTTTCAAGGCGATCAGGCTCAGCGCCATGACCAGATTGCTGCATTTTTCGATGACGGTGAGCAGATTGTAATGCAGGCTTTTGCCAAGACCAATCAGTAGATCGTTTATCAGGCTGGAGAACGCCAGGCAGGGAACGAGCAGCAAGGCAATCAGAAAGATGTGCGGATGTCGTTGTCCCAGCGGCGAAGAGGCGCCATACCAGTACAACAGCGGCAAGAAAATGACCAGGCTCGCACTCAATACAATGCCATCGAGTACAATAAAAACGGGCGTATGCACGGGCATTTTGGCAATGTATTTCTTGGAAGCCTGCCCCATTCCCATCACGGCGAATGTCATGCCGAACCCGCTATAGGCCAGCATCCACGATACAGCCCCTCTGCCATCAACCCCCAGTGTACGGCTCACCGCGATGGAAACCAGCATGGATAAGGCCAGCATCATTCCCTGCACTATTACCGTGGTTGCTACCATGCGGTGAAAAGCAGGTATGCGCCCCCAGTTATCCAGCCAACTGAAGGTGAAAATTATTTTTGCGTAGGACTGCTTGCCAATAAGCATGGAGGTATGGACAATGCTTTACTCATTACGATGGTAGATCACACTAAGCCATATCCATTGAATAATGGTTAAATAACTTGTATCACAGACCCGGGAAATTACAAAGAACGTCGCGCTGCACTTCACCCCTTGTCACCCCTGCGAAAGCAGGGAGCTTGTCAGGCCGTTGAAGAAACATATTCCCGCTTCCGCAGGAACGAAAAAAACACGGGTGATTAAATCGAAAATATGGTAGAGCGCCATTCGCTTTACGTTCGACGAAACACGGGTTCCACATTCCTCCCCCCATCCTTTATCTGCCGGGCGCGCAACTTTGTTTTTCCGCCATTGGCAGCCAAAAATATTCGAAAACAATATGGTAAAAAGCGCCGCCGTTAGCGGATTACTTGCAAAATACAAAGGATAAATTCGGTTATATCAGTCTGTTGTTGATGATTCACAAGATCTGCCGGTCATCACCCTGCCTTTAACTAAAAATTATTATCGCGGCATTATTATTTATTTGATGAAAATGTTATTAAAATATTAACAGCGTAAAGAATACATGGCTTATGAAGCCCGTCACCAGAATAGGCTGTTGTTTTTGCCTGAGCGTTCTGTATTGGGCGATAACTTCAGCCAGCCACGCCGAATCGACAGGGTATGATTACGATAATACGGAGCAACCGATAGGGTATAACAACATGACGTACGAAAGATGGCGTCCCGACTTTTTTGAACCCGGGTTCCGTGCAGGGTCATTTATTATCCGGCCCGAGATCAATACAGAGACGACTTACGATGATAATATTTACAGCACGAATCAAGCTACGAAGCATGATATCATCGTCGTCGGCGCGCCTGGCCTCAGCGCGCAATCGGATTGGTCAACCAATGCATTGGGTTTTAATGTGACGGGCGATCTTGGCCGTTACCTGACTTATAAAACAGAAGATTATAATGATATGAAGGCCGAAACAACCGGCCGTCTTGATATTATGGAAGGCCTCTATCTCAGCGAGTACGGCAAATATACCTATGGGCACCTGAGCCGGTTGGACATTCACGAAGAACTCGGCAATGCCGCAGTCGTCACGCCGGATATATACACCGAGATGTTCAACCGCGTGTCGCTGACGCGCGATCTTACCCGCATCACCGCCATGTTGAGCGGTGAAATACGAAAAGTCAGTTATGAAAATAATGAGACCACCACGGGGACGCCTGTCAACAATACGGTACAAAATTACACGCAATACGGAACAGATCTAAAGGTGGGGTATGAGATGTCGCCCGGCTTTAAGCCTTTTATACGGTCGGAGGTCAATGAAATCCGGTATGAGACGATGCTTCCGCAGAATCAGAATTCAAAAGGATACACGGTCGATATCGGCAGCGAATTCGAAGTGACCGGCGCCATTAACGGCCAGTTTTATATAGGATACCTGAACCAGATATATGATAGCGCCGCGTTCGGAAGCATCAGCGGTGTGGACTACGAAGGCCTCATCACCTGGCGGCCGACAGCGCTTACCAAAGTGGATATATCAGGCCAGCGCGCGGTAAATGAGACATTGCTGGTCGGAACGCCAGGATGGCTGCAAAGCACGGGCAATCTGACCATTACCCATCAATTGCTGCGCGATCTCATGCTGGAGGCGGGCGCTTCTTTTACCAACGATAATTATGAGACGATATCAAGGACGGACAACATCCTTGGCGGCTCGCTCGGCATCAAATATTTTCTGAATAGAAACGTGGCGCTGAAAAGCGATTATGAATATATGCGCGATAATTCAACGCAGACCGGCATGAGCTACAAAGATAACCGCTTCACTATTGGCTTTTCATTCGGGGTGTGAACTATGTCTAAGCATATGGTTTTTTTAATCCTGTGGCTGGTTGCCTCGGCGGTTGCCCTGCCGGTTTCAGCGCTGGCGGTTGAAGATAACGCTGGTACTGCCAGTGAAAAAGCGTCGGATGCCGCCAACGCACGGGAATTGAGGCCGGGTAACAAAATAAAGTTAACCGTGTTCGGCGAAGAAGATTTGTCCGGCACCTTCGAGGTGGATGCGACGGGTGCCCTGTCATTGCCGTTGATTGGCAATGTTCATGCCGCAGGCTTGGAACCCAGCGAGATCGAGCAGCTTGTCACCGATAAATTTAAGGAAGGCTACCTGGTGAATCCACGGGTAAGCATAGAGGTGCTAAATTATGAGCCGGTGTTTATTCTTGGCGAAGTCAATAAGCCAGGCAGCTATCCTTATGTCGATGGCCTTACGGTGATTGACGCCGTGGCGCTGGGAGGCGGATTCACCCCCCGCGCCAGGAAAAGCAGCATGGAGATTATCCGCCAGAAGAATGGCAAAAAAACAGAAATGGAAGCCGTGAACAGCACACTGGTTTACCCAGGCGATACCGTACAGATAGAAGAACGATTATTCTAACAAAGAGAACGGGCATATTCTATGAACGCTGCCGTTTTATTTCCCGACCCCATCGCCCAAACGACGCATGAGGCGCCCCCTGGGACGATAAGCATGAGAGAGGCTGTTCTTTTCCTGCAAAGAAACAAGCGGGTCATGTTTGCCGTCCTCGTTGCGGTTATGATTTTTACCGTCGTTTTCGTGTTGTCGCAAACGCCGCTTTATACGGCGACCACCACCCTGGAAATCAATGTAAATCCCGAAAAGGTGATTGATTTCCAGTCTGTCACCTCTTCTATTGATGCCGACGAAGACCAAATTATCAGCGAACTGGATATTATACAGTCTCGCCCATTGGCTGAGAAAATTATCAAACAACTTGATCTGGAGCATGATGCGGAATTTAATCCAAGGCCATGGTTCTTTCAAAGATTATTCAATTGGTTATATAAAAATAATGCCGCCGCTGAACAAGCTATCAGCGCGCAGGAGCACGAGCGGATTCTGGAACGCTTCCAGAAAAGGCTGACCGCGAAACGCAAGCCTAAATCCTATATCATCGAAATAGCTTTTACCTCGCGTTCGCCGGAGAAAGCCAGGCGCATCGCCGACGCGGTGGCGGAAGGATATATCGCCAGCCAGTTGGAAAATAAATTCTCGGCGATGCATGACGCCAATAACTGGCTGAGCCGGAAGCTCACCGATTTGCAGGCCAATCTCACGGCTTCCGAGCGCAAGGTGCAGAAATTCAAGGAACAGAATCATCTGCTGGAAAATGCCGGAATGATGGTCACACAGCAGCAATTTTCCGAATTGAATTCCCAGCTTATCTTGGCGCGCGCGGCGGTGGCGCAGGCGCAGGCAAAGCTGCAAAATGCAAAAATATCACCCGATTCAACGCCGGAAGTATTGAACTCATACCTGATTCAGCTACTGCGCAACCAGGAAGCCGAATTGCTCCGGAAAAAAGCTGACTTGAGCACCCGTTATGGCCCGAAACATCCCAGCATGATTAATATTAATGCGCAGGTTGCCGATTTGGATCATAAAATCAGGAGCGAAATCGCCAAAATCATCAAAAGTCTGGAAACCGAAGTCTCCGTCGCCAGCGACCGCGAAGCGGCGCTGGCAAAGAATCTCCAGATGTTGCAGGGTGAAACCGGCCAGGACAGCCGCGCTTCGGTGCAATTGGCCGAACTGGTGCGGGAAATGGACGCCAACCGCACCTTGTACGAGTCTTTTTTAACGCGGTTCAAGCAGACTTCGGAAGGCAACGGCGACGAACAGCCGGACGCCCGTATTGTCTCTCAAGCCGAAACGCCGCGCACTCCTTCTTATCCGCGAATGGAACTGGTTTTTCCTATCGCGCTGATCATGGGAATGTTTCTGGCTGTACTGACGGCCGTCGCCCTCGAAGCGCTGGATAACAGTTTTAGAAGCGGACATGCATTGGAGCAGGATATCCATCTTCCCATCGTCGGCATGTTGCCGGAGCTTGCGGATAAGAAAATGCTCCATGAAAGTTCGGTGGCCTATATCGAATCACTCAAGAGCGCTTATATTTCCATGGGCTTGCGCAAAGGAAACGTTCCCCAGGTTATGCTGATTTCCTCATCCATTCCCGGCGAGGGGAAAACCTTCTTTTCCTATTCCTTCGCGCGGATGCTGGCTAAAAGCGGGAAGAAGATATTGCTGATTGATGCTGACCTGAAACGGTCGCAGCTTAGCCAGCGCCTGTTGCGGGATAAATGCGATCATGGGTTGAACGACGTCATAAACGGGGATGTAATGGTTAAAAAGGTTATGATGAAGGATGAAACATTCAGCCTGGATTTTATTCCCTGCCGGCCGGGCACCGGCGATTCACAGGAATTGCTCGTTTCCGCCGCCATGAAAGCGCTAATAACCCGCATGCGCCAGGCGTACGATCACATTATTCTGGATACGGCGCCGCTGATGGCCGTTTCGGACGGGCTGGTTATTGCCAAGCTGGCGGATATGTGCCTGTTCCTGGTGCGCTGGGGGCATACGCCGCGCCAGGTCGTAAAGACCGCCATGCAAAGCTTGCTGCCCGCCGGCACTCCCATTTCCCTGCTGGTTACGCGCATCGATACTAAAAAGCTGAGCGCCTATGATGCCGGAGCCGCGGGTTATTATTATGAAGAATGTAAAAACTACTCAGGCTGAGGCCGCGCAACACCATGCCGGTGGATTCGTGTCCAGAGGCAAGTGTATTTATGCCATCGGCGATATACATGGCATGCTGGCTCCCCTGCAACAACTCCACCATCGCATCAAAGCCGATGAAAAGCGCTCGGGTGCAAAAGAAACGCTGATCGTTTTTCTCGGCGATTACATCGATCGGGGAAAGCGGTCAAAAGAAGTCGTCGATTACCTCATAGAGCAGCAGCGTTCCGGCCAGCGATACATCTTCCTTAAGGGCAACCATGAGCAAGGGATGCTGCAATTTCTGGCCGATCCGGTGCGCGGAAGCCTGTGGCTGAAATGGGGCGGAATTGAAACCATCGCCAGCTATGGCATCGATCCTTTCACGGCGGTGAATGGCTCCGGCGCTTTGCCCCGGCTGGCCGCAAACCTTCAAAACGCGCTGCCGCCCGAACATCAGCAATTTTACCGCAATCTTAAACCGCTGCACGAGGAGGATGGCTATATCTTCGTTCACGCCGGATTACGCCCCGGCGTGCCGCTGGCGGAACAAAAAGAACAGGATTTGCTATCCATCCGCGAGGAATTCGTCGATGCCAACCATGCCTTCGGCAAACAGATTGTGTTTGGCCATACTATTTTTGAAGCACCTTATCATAAAAACGGCAAAATAGGGGTCGATACCGGCGCTTACATGACCGGCACACTGACCTGCGCCGTCCTGGAAGAAAACCGGGTGCGTTTTTTAAATTCCCTATAATCATCCCAGTGGGACCTAATCTTTTTTGCTTAAATTCCGGTATCTCCTGGCCCTGATTTTTCTAATAGGCATCTTCAGTTTGTCTATGAGCAGAAGAAACGTATGCTCGCTATTTGACAAAACGCCACCTTCTCTTAGCATCTGGAATGCCTCGCGGCTTTTTTGACTCATAAAATATATGTCCGCGCCTAAACCACTTACCCCAAAAGGAGGCTTAAACATAAAGGATAGAGGAACATCACAAAAATAAAATATATAGTTTTTACATACCAAACTGATCCACAGGTAATAATCTTCGGCTCCTGCCAATTTGGGGAACCTCAGGGGAATATCTGCTTTTAGCACAATGCTTGAGGTAAAAAATGGGTTTGCAAACAATATATGCAACTTTTGTAATTTGCTAAAACGAGGCAGAACCACATCAGGCAAATATTCTTCGCGCAGCCACTTTACAGGACAACCTACCAGATCAGCGTCTCGATGATTTTTAAGAAATGCATACTGGATTTCCAGTTTTTGCGGGTGCCAGGCATCATCCTGATCCAGCAACGCTATATATTCGCCCTTGGCGGCATTCCAACCGGTGTTTCTTGCAGGACCAGCGCCCTGATTTTCTTCATGCCGGAGTAGCTTAATAATTTCACCATGCTTTTCTCGTATGGAGAGAAGCATGGTCCACGTCTGATTCTCGTCACTGCTGCAATCCTCCACGATTATGATTTCCATCGGCAGCACCGTCTGCGCCATGACCGAGGAAACGGCCCGTTCAATGGTGTTTATGCCGCGATAGCAGGGGATCACCACACTGACGGGGCACTGTTGCATAATGCGGGAGCGATTTACTGACGTTAAAGAGAGCCTCTGACATTCTCCGAGCGTAACCGGAAAGAACGTCCGTAAGCGAAGGTACAAGATTACGGCATGTAAAGTCTATCAGGAATTAGCGGAAATAGAGCAAAGGGGTGAAGCGACGGTGAAAGCCATAAATAATAATCCTCCTGCCTCCTGCAGAAGGATTATCAAGACGAAAAAAAGTATCGCGGCGTCGCCAATGTGGCGGAATGGCGTGCCCGGCGGGATTCGAACCCACGACCTACAGCTTAGAAGGCTGTTGCTCTATCCAGCTGAGCTACGGGCACCTGTTGCGCTTCTGGCGCCGTATCATTAACCAGCCTTGGGCGATTTGCAATATTCATGACGCCCAAACACGCCCTCCGCAGCTATTGCTGCATTGCAACAATCCCAGGGCGGGACGATATGTAGCGCTGGCGTTCGTTGAAATTATATGCTACACTCGCCTCCTGTGAAGAATATGGCCACGGGAGGATTTATGACCGCTGCAAAAAAAGATATTGCGCCGCAACAACTCGAAACCGTTCAGCGCGCGCTCGGCGGTGAGCTTTGCCGCGCGCTGGAGCCGTTGACCAGCAAGCTCGATTATGCGTTCATTGCGCCGCGCGCCTATGCTGAGTTGCGCGAAGCCAAGTCGCTGCTCTCTTATCTCAAATACCCTGACTCGACGATGCCGGTATCGTCCGATGAAATGGCCTGGGCGATCAAGCTGGTCGCGGAATCGTATCGTGCCGACGGTGAGGCCGAAAGTGCCGCCGTGCTGCATGAGGCGGCGAGGATTCTCGGCATCGACCCGGCGCAGCCGCACGCCATATCGGCTGACCTCAACCGGAAAATCAGCAATGAATTGCGCTTAAGCGGCGGCGATGAACCGGTTGAAGCGCCGCTGGCCGTCGCTGTAGCCTAGGCGGAGATTCCGCGTAAAATAGGCTTGCCTAGGGGCTGCCTTTGCTGGTATCAATCTCCCTCTTTTTTCATACATCTCAAGGGCGGTTAGCTCAGTTGGTTAGAGCGCCACGTTGACATCGTGGAGGTCGATGGTTCGAGTCCATTACCGCCCACCAGGCTTCGCCCTCCGGGCTACGCCTGGCGCAGCCACCGTAGACCGTTAGGCCGAAGCAGTGCCCGGCGAAGCCTCTTGTCCTCCGGAGCTTTGGCGTGGGAGGATGGCGAAGACGGGTTGGCGCAGCATTAATAATCAAAATGTGGAAATTCCCGATAGACAAAGGGATTGGCGGACTTTTACGTTCGGGATAAATTAGGCGAAAAGGAGAAGCTTGTACTGATACAGGAGTACTTGCATTGCCAGTTCCGGCGAGCGATCAGTAGTACAATCTATCCTATTTTCTAGATTCCTGCCTTCTGCCTTCGCTAAAACCGCGGCAAGACGGGTCAGCGGGGACGCCAGTTTTTCTAAGCGCGTTTCACGCGCAAAGAAAAACTAAGCGCTTCCGGCGGTAGCTTGAACCGCGTGTTTTCCGGCTGGCCGGGGAGGGTGGAAACCGTCGTCGGGCGCAGCTTGCCGATGGCATCCACCACGCCCTGCACCAGATGCTCCGGCGCCGATGCCCCCGCCGTGATGCCGACCGACGCCACGGAATCAAACCAGTGCGGTTGCAGGCTGCGTGCATCGTCAATCAGGTAGGCGGGAATGCCCATTTCGGCGGCGAGGTCGCGCAGGCGGTTGGAATTACTGCTGTTGGCCGATCCGATGACCAGCAGCACGTCCACCTGCGCTGCCAGTTCGCGCACGGCGTTCTGGCGGTTCTGCGTGGCGTAACAAATGTCGCGCAGCTCCGGCCCGGCGATGTTCGGGAAGCGATTTTTCAGCGCGGCGATGATGTCGCGCGTGTCATCCACCGATAAGGTCGTCTGCGTGACATAGGCCAGCTTGTCGGGGTTTTTGACCTTGAGCTTTGCCACGTCCGCCGCGTCCTGCACGAGCAATACGTCGCGCACGCGCCCGCTCGTTCCTTCGACTTCCGGGTGTCCCTCATGGCCGATGAGGATGATTTCGCGTCCCTCTGCCTCGTAGCGCTGCGCTTCCCTGTGCACCTTGGTGACGAGTGGACAGGTGGCGTCGATGACGGGGAGATTACGCAGACGGGCGGCATTTTCGATTTTTTCAGAGATACCGTGCGCCGAGAATACGGTGATGGCGCCGTCGGGGATTGCGTCCACTTCGCCGACGAAAACGACGCCCTTGGCGCGTAAATCCTCGACCACCCATTTGTTATGGACGATTTCATGGCGCACATAGACCGGCGGGCCATAAAGCTTGAGCGCCCGATCAACGATCTCTATGGCGCGGTCAACCCCGGCGCAAAACCCGCGCGGCTGGGCAAGGAGGATGTGGAGGGGGGAATCCATAATTTACCGATTCCTATGCGAAAATGAGTGTCAAGACAAAGATAAAGTGATCATAAGAATTGATTTATCATGTATTCCCTCTTGATTTCCCCTCTGTTTTCCGGCATGAAGGACGCCCCGCAAGGTTTATTTAACCTTTGCGTGATAGAATGGGCATTATCAACCACCTTTGGAGGGCTGTTTGAATACAATGAAGTTTCGGGGCCACTGCGCAACGCGCAGCATAGTAAAAGCATGAGCAAGGCTGATGAACCCCGCGTCAACAGGCAAATTTCCGCCGCATCCATCCGCCTTATCGACCAGAACGGCGACATGATTGGTGTAGTGCCGGCAGGCGAGGGCATGAAGCTGGCCGAGCAGGCCGGGCTTGATCTGGTCGAAATATCGCCGGGCGCCAGCCCGCCGGTGTGCAAAATCCTGGATTACGGCAAATACCGTTACGAAGCGCAAAAAAAGGCGCATGAAGCCCGGAAAAAGCAGAAAGTCATCCAGATTAAGGAAATCAAGCTGCGCCCAACCATCGGCGAGCACGATCTGGGTATCAAGCTCCGCAACACGATGGGTTTCCTTGAGGAAGGTGACAAGGTGCGCATCACGCTGCGCTTCCGCGGCCGCGAAATGGATCATCAGGATCTGGGCATGCAGGTGCTGGCGCGCGTGCAGGAAACGCTGAAGGAGCACTGCAAAATAGAGCAATCCCCGCGCATCGAAGGCAAACAGATTGTCATGATGGTCGGACCGCGCTAGGACAAAGCCGGTTAAAATCCTCCCGTGTCCATTCCGCCTCGACGCCAACCGATTCGGCTTCGGGAAAGATATCCGGCTTGCTCAAGCTGACTTTCGCGTATTCAACGCGCTTATCCATGCTAAAAATATGCTGTAATAACTCAATTACATAGGTTTCCAGCAAATCGGTATGCGTCCGCTCGGGCCACTCATTGACGACCAGCCGGTGTATATCATCATAGTTGAAACACTCCTCGATTGTCTGAGGCTTAAGCGGATAATCTCCTTCAATGGCGGCGTTGACAAAAACGCGTTGTGGTTTTTGTTCATGCGGATGAATGCCGATGCGGAGGCATACTTGCAGATTCCTGAGTTGTAGCCGCCAGCGCATATCAGAGGACATGCTTGCCCCCGTCCACATAAATGACCTGGCCGGTGACATGGCCTTGATCCATCAGCCAGCGCACCGCTTCACTTAATTCGTCAAGGGAAGGATGACTGCGGGTGGGAATGATTTTTGTCATTTTTTTTTCATAGCTTTCATCCTTTTCATTTACCGGAATGA
>JAGWIM010000054.1 GCA_028873525.1 Pseudomonadota bacterium | reverse complement strand
CTGAAGACCGCTCTCGATATCGCTCTGGTGGAGAACCCGGCCATATACCAGTGGCATGCGACCAAACGGCAGGCGCTGGTCGAACAGGCATGGATTGAATGCGGTCTGCTCATGCATCAAACCATCATCTGGGTGAAGTCGCGGCCAGTGCTCACCCGGTGCCATTATATGTGGCAGCATGAACCATGTTTCTATGGCTGGGTAAAAGGCAAGGTTCCCATGAAACCGCCCGCCAATGCCTCGACGGTGTGGCAGATCGATTCTAAAGTCGAAGACGGCGCCTCCGGCATTCATCCCACGCAAAAGCCGGTCGAAACGGTCAGGCGTCCGATTGAATACCACACCAAGCCGGGGGATTTGATTTATGAACCGTTCTCCGGGTCGGGCACGGCCATTATTGCCGCCGAGATGACGGGACGGCGTTGCTACGCGATGGAGATGTCGCCGGCATTCGTTGATGTCGCTGTCAAGCGCTGGCAGAATTTTACCGGAAAGGACGCGATACATGCGGAAACAGGAGAACGGTTCAACGACCGAATACAAGTACCTGAAACACCGCCAGCCGATGCCGAAAGGGTGGCAGCTTGCTAATGCGCTGCATGACACGCACCACGGGCACCATGCCGTATTGATAAGGAGGATGTATGCCAAACCCGGTAGGAAGACCGCTGAAGTTCAAAAGCGTCGAGGAACTGCAGCAGAAGATTGACGAGTATTTCGACAGCCGCACCGGCAAGGACGGCAATCCGGCCCGACCCATCAGTATTACCGGGCTTGCCCTGGCATTGGATACGACGCGGGAAACCCTGCTCGATTATCAATGTCGCGATGAATATTCTGACACGATAAAAAAGGGAAAGCTGCGCGTTGAGAATTTCTACGAGGAGCGGCTGGTACTCAAGAATGCCGGAGGCTCCATATTCGCCCTTAAAAACTTTGGCTGGAGAGACACCCATGACATCACCACCGACGGACATTCCCTCAACGACCTTAACGCCGTCAATGCTCGACTCGCTGAGCTATGCCGAAAAGCTGGAAATGGTAGCCCTGCTGGAGAAGCGGGAGAAGATACTGGGTCAAAATAAGCTGTACGGCTATAAACCGTATCCGAAGCAGCTGGAGTTCCATAATGCCGGTGCCACCTACCGCGAGCGCATGTTTCTTGCCGGCAATCAACTCGGTAAAACATTAAGCGCCGGTCACGAGGCGGCCTATCATGCGACCGGCCTGTACCCCGACTGGTGGCAGGGACGGAGAATCGACCATGCAAACAAGGGATGGGTCGGCGCACCCAGCGGCGAGTTCGTGCGCGATAACGCCCAGCGCATCCTGTTCGGCGAGATGATGGAGTTAGGCACCGGCACCATCCCCAAGGAATTAATCATCGGCCGGCCGATGATGGCGCATGGCACGACCGGTCTAATCGATATGATTCGCATCCGGCATGTGTCGGGGGGCACGTCCGTCATCAAGTTCAAGACCTACGACCAGGGGCGGGAGAAGTGGCAGGGAACGCCGGTCGACTGGATATGGCCGGACGAGGAGCCTCCTATAGACATTTATACCGAAGCGCTCACCCGCACCAATGCCACTAAGGGATTCATCTTCTGCACCCTGACACCGCTGCTCGGCATGTCGGACACGGTGATGCGGTTTATGGGCGATAGCAAATCGCCGGATACGCATCTTACCATCATGGGTATTGACGACGCGGCGCATATATCACCGGAAAGGCGCGCCACAATCATCGCCAGCTACCAGCCGCACGAGCGTGAAGCGCGTATCAACGGCACCCCCATGCTCGGCAGTGGCCGCATCTTCCCCATAGCGGAAGAAGAAATAAGAGTTGATCCTATCCCCATACCAAAACACTGGCCGCAAATCGGTGGCATGGATTTCGGGTACGACCATCCGTTCGCGGCGGTGCGGCTGGCGTGGGACAGGGACAATGACTGTATATATGTCACCGCCGAATACCGCGTGGCGGAAAAGACGCCGGTCTATCATGTCGGTGCGTTGCGCCCGTGGGGTAACCTGAAGATTCCAGACGTGCTATAGCGTCGGTGAGACTAATCCACTTGGATTGATAAGGTGACGGCACAGCGTTCTATCCTTTGATATTGACTACTATGCCGGTCTTCTTTTTTACCGACGGCGTCGCGCAATACCGCGCCCATGCGTCCATCATCCGGCGGCGCTTTTCGAACAGGTCGCTGCGCCGGTATGCGGCCTCCACCTTGTCCGCATTGGCATGGGCTAAGGCTGACTCAGCTACCTCGCGGGGGAAATTGGTTTGTTCGGCCGCCCAGTCGCGGAAGCATGACCTGAAGCCATGCACGGTGATGTCGGTGCGCTTCATGCGGCGTAACAGGCTAATCAGCCCCATCTTGGACAGCGGCTTGCTTTTATTGGGGCCGGGGAAAACCAGATCATCAGGATTTTTCGGTTTATCCCTTCTTTTTAGCACACTCAGCGCCGCAGCCGATAATGGCACCCGATGCTCTCGCCCGGCCTTTATGCGGTGCGCCGGTACAACCCAGACTTTCTTCTGCAGGTCAAATTCATCCCAGCGCGCGCCGGTGACTTCGCCGGTGCGGGCGGCGGTTAAAATGACGAACTCGAACGCATCGACGCCGATGCCGGTTTGCTGCTTGAGGCTTATCAGGAAGTCGCCGACTTCTTCATAGGGCAGGGCTGCATGATGCTTGACCCCTTTGAGATGGGAGCGGCGAGGCAGCAGGTTTTCCAGATGGCCGCGCCAGCGGGCGGGGTTTTCACCCCGGCGATATTCCCGCGCCGTTGCCCAATTCAGTATCGACTCAATCCTGTTGCGGACGCGGTTAGCGGTTTCCGGCGTGGCTTCCCAAAATATTTTCCCTTCATACCTGTCCAGCTTTTGCTCGAGCGCCTTCATCACCAGCGTGACGTCAATGTCCTGCACCGGCAGATGGCCGAACATGGGATAGACGTAGGTATCCAGGCTGGTATCCCATTGACCGGCATGCTTGGCGTTGCGCCAGCCCGCCTTATGAGCGTCAATATAAGCGGTAGCGCATTGCTTGAAGGTTTTGGAACGCGCCGCTTCCAATTGCGCTTGCGTCCGCTCGGTCTTTTTCGCTTCCATGGGATCGCCGCCGGCGGCGAGGATATTCCGGTATGCCGTTGCTTTGTCCCTGGCCTCGGCCAGTGATACGGCATGAACGGCTCCTAATCCCATTGTCCGCGTCTTTCCATTCAGCATGTAACGGAACAGCCATGATTTCGCGCCGCTCTCGACGACCTGCAGATAGAGGTTGCCGCCGTCGGGGTATTGACCCTTGCGTTTTGCCTTGCTGACCGTCAATGCCGTCAGCTTGCCAATCTGTCTTGCCATATTCCTACCTGCAATCCTACCTGCAAATCTACCTACAAATGAACTCCGGCTTCAGAAGAATGTCGGCGAGTGCTCACGAACAGAACACTACACTTACCTTTTGTAAAATCAATAAATATCTGGGCAATTGCGAACGGGAGCGAATCGTGACAAAAGTCGCGGAAACGGTCTGTCGCTCCGACCAGCCTTCGCAAGCGAAGCGGCGAAGGCGGGCTTGTTGCCGCTTGCTACGGTTCGGCAAGCCGGTGCGTGCAATCATGTTGCGCTTATTGCAAGCCTGCCATGTCCGGTTAGCGTTGACATGGCGGCGCATCGTCTTATAGTAACGCCGCTTTATGACAATCATGTACGCCATACTCGGATGTTTGCTGTTTCTGCTGACAGGGGTGTTTGCGGTGTTTTGTCACCACTTAAAAGACGAATAACATGCTCTACATGATCATGGGCGGCATTGTCGCCGGTTTATTTATTTATCTCCTTGTCGCCTTGCTCAAGCCGGAACTGTTTCCTTAGAATCTATGTCCTCCGCCATCGTTATTATACTGTGCCTGGGCGCCGTCGCGGCGTGTATCAAGCCGCTGGGGCTGCACATGGCGCGCGTGTTCAGCGGCCATGTCTGGCTGGAAAGGCCGCTGGGCTGGCTGGAACGCCTCATTTACCGCGTGTGCGGCGTCAATCCGGAGCAGGACATGAGTTGGCGCGGCTATGCCGCCGGCATCCTGTTGCTCGGGCTGGCCGGATTTTTATTCCTGTTCGCTATTTTCTCAGGTCAGGCCTGTCTTCCGCTCAACCCGCAGAAATTCGCCGGCCTTGCGCCCGGCCTGGCGTTCAACGCCGCCGTCAGTTTCCTTACCAACACCAACTGGCAGAGCTATAGCGGCGAAGCGAACTTAAGTTATTTGTCGCAGATGGCGGGTTGCGCCGTGCAGAATTTTCTGTCGGCGGCGACCGGCATGGCGGTGGCGGTGGCGCTGTTCCGGTCGCTTTCGCGCAAGCAGACACAGGCCGTCGGCAATCCTTACGCCGACGTGGTGCGCGGCGTTCTTTACATATTGCTGCCGATGGCATTCGTCTTTGCGATTTTCCTGGCGTCGCAGGGGGTGGTGGATACGCTGGATGGGTATGTGAAATATACGCCGGTAGAGGTATCGGGTGTCGGGTGTCGGGCGTCGGATAAAAAAGATGATTCCGGCACCTGTCACCCGTCACCTGACACCCTGATTGCATTAGGGCCGGTGGCGTCGCAGGTGGCCATCAAGATGCTCGGCAGCAACGGCGGCGGCTTCTTCAACGCCAATGCGGCGCATCCGTTCGAGAACCCGACGCCGTTGTCCAACCTCCTGCAGATTATTTCCATCCTTCTGCTTCCCGCCGCGTTTGCCTATACGTTCGGCGTGATGGCGGGCGATCGCAGGCAGGGCTGGATGCTGGTGGCGGCGATGGCGATCATTTTCATTCCGCTGATGATGGTGGGCGTGGTCGGCGAGCAGCGCGCCAACCCGCGCTTCGACGCCCATGTTTTCGACAACTCGGCAGGCAACATGGAGGGCAAGGAAACGCGCTTTGGCGCCGGCAGTTCGGCGCTGTGGGCGGCGGCGACGGCGGCGACTTCCAACGGATCGGTCAACTCGATGCACGACTCGTTCATGCCGCTGTCCGGCATGGTGCCGCTGCTGCTCATCCAGTTTGGCGAGGTGATTTACGGCGGCCTCGGCAGCGGCGCATATGGGATGTTGATGTTCGTCCTGTTGACGGTGTTCATCGGCGGGCTGATGGTTGGGCGTACGCCGGAATATCTCGGCAAAAAAATCGGCGCATATGAAATAAAAATGGCCTCTCTCGTGATTCTGGTTCCGGCATCGCTGGTGCTGGCCGGGACGGCGGTGGCGGTGATGACCGAAGCGGGCAGGGCGGGGCTGTTCAATCCCGGCGCGCAGGGATTTTCCGAAATCCTTTACGGGTTTTCCTCGGCGGCCAATAATAACGGCAGCGCCTTCGCCGGCCTGAGCGCGAATACGCCATTTTACAACATCGCGCTGGGGCTTTGCATGTTCATCGGACGCTATTGGGTCATCGTGCCGGTGCTGGCCATCGCCGGATCGCTGGCGGGCAAGAACACCGTGCCGGTGTCCGCCGGTACGATGCCGACGCACACGCCGCTGTTTACGTTCCTGCTGATCGGCACGGTGATCATTATCGGCGTGCTGACCTTCGTGCCGGCGCTGGCGCTCGGCCCCATCGCCGAACATATGCACCTCGTGGGGGCGCCGTGACTCCCAAGTCCACCCCGCATAAACCCAGCCTGTGGCCGGCTGTTTTCGGCGCATTCGCCAAGCTGAACCCGAAGAACCAGCTCAGGAACCCGGTGATGTTCGTGGTGTATGCCGGCGCCATCGTCACATCGGGGCTTTATATACACGACAGTGTGAACCCTCTCTCGGCCAGCGGCGATCCGTTGTGGTTCAGGCTATGGATTGCGCTGTGGCTGTGGTTTACCGTGCTGTTCGCCAATTTCGCCGAGAGCGTCGCCGAGGGACGCGGCAAGGCGCAGGCGGAAAGCCTGCGCGCCTTGTGCAAGGAGGTCAATGCCAAGAAACTGAAACGCGCCGAGAAACATGACGATTACGAAGTGGTGTCGGCATCTTCATTGCGCAAGGATGATCTCGTGCTTATCGAGGCGGGGGATTTCATTCCCGGCGACGGGCAGGTTATTTCCGGCATCGCCTCGGTGGATGAAAGCGCCATCACCGGCGAGAGTGCGCCGGTCATCCGCGAGTCGGGCGGCGACTGCGACGCCGTCACCGGCGGCACCCGCGTGCTTTCGGACTGGCTGGTCGTGCGCATCACGGCCAATGCCGGCGAGAGCTTTATCGACCGCATGGTGGGCATGGTTGAGGGAGCCAAACGGCAGAAGACGCCCAATGAGATTGCGCTGTCCATCCTGCTGGCGGCGCTGACGCTGATTTTCCTGCTGGCGGTGGCGACGTTGCTGCCGTTCTCGCTGTTTTCGGTGGCGCAGGCGAAGATGGGAACGCCGGTCAGCATCACCGTGCTGATCGCGCTCCTCGTCTGCCTTGCGCCGACCACCATCGGCGGCTTGCTGTCGGCCATCGGCATCGCCGGGATGAACCGGCTGTTGAGAGTCAACGTCATCGCCTCCAGCGGGCGCGCGGTGGAAGCGGCGGGCGACGTCAACTGCCTGTTGCTCGACAAGACCGGAACGATTACGCACGGCAACCGCCAGGCCGAGGAATTTTTCCCGGCGCCCGGCGTGGACATCAAAGCGCTCAGCGAGGCGGTGCACCTGGCGTCGCTGGCCGACCAGACGCCGGAAGGGAAAAGCATCGTTGCGCTGGCGCGGCGTAAATATAATGTCGCTGAAACCGGCAGCCAGCCGGATGGCGGCGAGTTCATCGCCACGCTGCCGTCAGGCAGCGAGTTTATTGCATTTTCCGCCGAGACGCGCTTTTCCGGCATCAAAATCGGCGACCGCGAGATTTTGAAAGGCGCGCCGGATGCGATTGAAAATCATCTGAAAGGCAAGGGCGTGCAACTGCCCGACGCCATGCGCCGCAAGGTTGAAGACGTGGCGCGCTCCGGCGGCACGCCGCTTCTGGTCGCCGACGGCGCGAAGATGATGGGCGTGATACATCTGAAGGACGTGGTGAAGGCGGGCATCAAGGAACGCCTTGCCGATCTGCGGCGCATGGGCATCAAGAGCGTGATGATCACCGGCGATAACCCGCTGACGGCGGCGGCCATCGCGGCGGAAGCGGGCGTCGATGATTTCCTGGCGCAGGCGACGCCGGAAGCCAAATTAAAACTCATCCGCAAGATGCAGACCGGCGGCGAGCTGGTGGCGATGGTCGGCGACGGCACCAATGACGCGCCGGCGCTGGCGCAGTCGGATGTCGCGGTGGTGATGAATTCCGGCACACAGGCGGCCAAGGAAGCCGGCAACATGATTGACCTTGATTCCGACCCGACCAAGCTGATTGAAATCGTCGAAATCGGAAAGCAACTCCTGATGACGCGCGGCTCGCTCACCACCTTTTCCGTCGCCAATGACCTTGCCAAGTATTTCGCCATCATCCCGGCGGCGTTTGCCAGTACCTATCCTGAACTTGGCGCGCTCAACGTCATGCACCTGGCGTCGCCGGTGTCGGCCATGCTGGCGGCGGTGATTTTCAACGCGCTGATTATCGTTGCGCTGATTCCGCTGGCGCTGAAGGGCGTGAAATACCGCCCCGTCGGCGCGGCGGCGCTGCTGCGGCATAATTTATTCGTATACGGGCTGGGCGGCGTCATCGTGCCGTTCATCGGCATTAAAGCAATTGATATGCTGCTGACGCTGGCGGGGGTGGTGTAACGTGAACCATCTGCGCGCTTCCTTTGGGCTGGTTCTGCTGATGACGTTGCTGCTCGGCGGCGCGTACCCGCTGGCGGTGATGGGCGTGGCGCGGGCGCTGTTTCACCATAAAGCAAACGGCAGCCTGATTGAAAAAGACGGCAAAGTCGTCGGATCGGAACTGCTCGGCCAGCAATTCGACAGCCCGAAATATTTCTGGGGGCGGCTGTCGGCGACCACGCCGCCTTACAACGCCGCCGCGTCAGGCGGATCGAATTTCAGCCCGGCCAACCCGGCGCTGCTGGCCGCCGCCAATGCGCGACTCAAGGCGTTGCAGCAGGCCGACCCGGGGCAGCGCGCCCGCGTGCCGGTGGATCTGGTGACGGCCTCGGGCAGCGGGATCGATCCGCATATCAGCCTGAAGGCCGCCCAGTACCAGTTGCCGCGCGTCGCCCGCGCCCGTCGCATGAAAGAGGAAGACGTGCGCGCCATCATGGAAAAATACGTCGAAAGGCCCGGATTTGGGCTGATCGGCGCGCCCTATGTCAATGTGGTGCGGCTGAATCTGGCGTTGGACAGGGAATCGGGCGCCAGGTAACGAAAGCATAAGGAGCCGTTTGTAAAAACATAAATTTCTGCTATTGCTCTGACACCTGTAACCTGACACTTGTCACCTCATGAGTGAAGAAGAACGCCCCAACCCAGACGAGTTGCTTTCCCGCATTTCGGCGGAGGAAAAGAAAGCGGAGGCCGAGAGCGGACGCGGCAAGCTCAAGATATTCTTCGGCGCCTGCGCCGGCGTCGGCAAGACCTATTCCATGCTGTCGGCGGGAAAATCGGCGCTGGGCGAAAGCGTGGATGTGGTGGTCGGCCTCGTCGAGACGCACGGGCGCGAGGAAACCAAGAAACTGCTCGAAGGGATGCCCATCCTGCCGCACCGCGAGGTGCAGTATCGCGGCACGCTGATAAAAGAATTCGATCTCGACGCGGCGCTGGCGCGCAAGCCGCAGCTTATCCTGCTGGATGAACTCGCGCACAGCAACGCGCCCGGCTCGCGCCATCCCAAGCGCTGGCAGGATGTCGAGGAGCTGGTGGCCGCCGGCATAAGCGTTTACACCACCATCAACGTCCAGCATCTGGAAAGCCTGAACGACATTGTGGCGCGCATCACCGGCGTCTGGGTCAAAGAGACGGTGCCCGACGCCGTGTTTGACAAGGCCGATGAAATCTCGCTGGTGGATATTCCATCGGAAGAACTCTTGAAGCGCCTCAAGGAAGGCAAAGTCTATATTGCGCCGGAAGCCAAGAAACGCGCCGCGCAGAATTTTTTTAAGAAAAGCAACCTGATTGCGCTACGCGAGCTGGCGCTGCGCCGCACCGCCGAGCGCGTCGATGCGTTGATGGATGTGTATAAAACCGCCGCCGGTGGCGCACAGGGCTGGTCGGGCGCCGACCGTATCCTGGTGTGCATCGGCGCTGACCAGCTTTCGGCCAAGCTGGTACGCGTCGCCAAGCGCATGTCGAGCGGGTTGAAAGCGCCGTGGACGGCCATCTACATAGAAAACGAGCGGCATTTTCGCCTGAGCCGCGAAGGGCAGGAGGCGGTGGAACGCACGCTCAGACTGGCCGAGCGCATGGGCGGCAAGACCGAAACCATACAGGGGCAGCGTGCGCCCGAGGAGATATTGAATTACGCGCACGCCGGCGGCATCACCAAAATTATCGTCGGCAAAGTAATGCGCCCGCGCTGGCGCGAACTGTTATGGGGAACCCTGGCCGATCAGTTGATTCGCCGCTCGGGCGATATTGACGTGTATGTCGTCGCCGGCGAGGCCGGCGGCCGCAAAGGGCTGACGTCGCCCTTCTGGAAAACGCAGACGCCCTGGCAGGCGTATCTGGCCGCGCCGGCCATGGCCGCGTTTTGCACGGCGCTGCTGCTGCCGGTGCAATCGTTTTCCGATCCGGCGGATCTGGTCATGGCCTATCTGATCGGCATCGTCGGCGTGGCGCTGCGCTATGGGCGAGGGCCGTCGCTGCTGGCGTCGCTGCTGTCGGCGTTATGCGTCAATTTCTTTTTCGAGGCGCCTTATTATTCATTCAAGATGGAGCAGGAAAAGCACATCATTACCTTCATCGCGCTGCTTTTGACCGGCATCATTATCGGCACGCAAAGCGCACGCCTGCGTATGCAGGCCATTTCCGCCCGTAAGCGCGAGAAAAACACATCGTCGCTGTTCGCCATGAGCCGCGAGCTGACCGCCGCCCGCGGCAAGATTACGCTGGCGCAGGTTGCCGCGCAGCATATCGCCGATATACTTGACAGCGACGTGTTCCTGTGGCTGCCCGATGCCAAGGGGCAATTGCAGACGGTGGTTGCCGAAACCGAGGCCGAGGCGGGCACCATCGATCCGGTGCGCGAGGAAAGCGTTGTCAATTGGGCGTTCACCCACCGCCAGAACGCCGGGCGCGGCACCGATACGCTGCCTTCGGCCAAGGCGCTTTATGTGCCGCTGCTGGGATCAGGCGGCGTCACCGGCGTCATTGGCGTCATGCCGCACGATGAGGAAATGGATGCTTATTCGACGGACGACGTTGAGATGATCGAGGCGTTCGCCAACGTGACCGCCTCGGCGCTGGAGCGCGCCGCCTCCACCGAACTGGTGGAAAAAACTTTAATCGAGGCTGAGAGCGAAAAACTGCGCAACATCCTGCTGTCGTCGGTGTCGCATGATTTGCGCACGCCGCTGGCCGCCATCACCGGCGCGGCGAGCACACTCCTGATCGAGGGCGGAAAAATCACCGAGGAATACAAAACCGAATTACTCCGCTCCATTCACGAGGAAGGCGCAAGGCTGGCGCGCATGGTGACCAATCTGCTTGACGTATCGAGCCTGGAGTCAGGATCGGTCAAGCTCAACAAAGAATTGTATTTCATCGAGGAACTGATTGGCTCGGCGCTGATGCGCGTTGAGTCGAAACTCGGGAATCACAAGGTGCTCACCAATATCGAGCACGGGCTGCCGCTACTGCGCATGGACGGTCTGCTCATTGAGCAGGTGCTCATCAACCTGCTGGAAAATGCCGCCGAATTTACCCCGGCGGGCACCACCATCACCATCTCCGCCGTGACCGAAAAGCCGGATATCCACGTTATCGTCGCCGATAACGGCCCCGGCATCCCGAAAGGCGAGGAAGAACGTATTTTCGATAAGTTCTACACCGGCGCGCGCGGCGGTGTGAAGCAGGGTGAAGAACAGAAAGGCGGCGGGCTTGGCCTGGCTATCTGCCGCGGCATCATTCATGCGCACGGCGGAAAAATATGGGCGCGGAATGCCGTGGGGGGCACCGGCGCCGTCTTCACCTTCACGCTGCCGATTCGGAGCCAGGAGGGGGAGTAAAGAGTGCAGTGTCCGGGGGGTATATCGGTTCGCCCCGTTTCGCTTTGCCTGGCCTTCGGCAACGCAGATCGGCGCAGGGCACCCTGTTCGTAATGCAAGACTTCTCGTGTTGGCCGCGCGTGTTGACCGCACCAACCCTGCGAGGCCATGGCGAAGGCGGCTGGCGGAGGAGAGGGAGCTTATGTCAAACTCTCTCAGTGTGAATTGTCAATTGCTTAAGCTGTTTTTGGCGATTTTTGAGGACAAATTAAAAGTTGTGTGGGAATGGGGAGTGGCGCAACCGTCTATATATTTATCGCAGAATTTATTTTGCGACATAGTTTATAGAGATCATTATAATCTCCATTCTCAATAGAGGCTTGTTCCTTAAATTTAGCCAGATACTTTTTCTTTAACTGATTTTTTGCGCTCTTTACTTCGTCTTTATCATTTGAACTTAGGGCATCTATTAAATTGACATTTTCACTCTGCACAGCACTTCTTATTTTCTCAGGAAGTAACCCCTCTATAGCGCGCTTACCAGCTTGATTGATTCCTATAGGAAAATATTTTTTATCTTTTTCAAAACCTAAGCTCTGAAGATTATCCAATAATTCTTTTTCTGCGTCCAAATCAGAAGTGAGGATAACTTGAGAAAATCTGTCTCTAATAAATTTTAGCAGAACATTATTTTTAAGTGTCGACCATCCTCCGTACGCAAATATCTCCCCTTTATCTGTTAATGAATTCGCACCATGATCAGATTTCCTACATAGCTCAAGATATTCCTTATCCGTATCTCCCTCCACCATGATTAGAATACTGGCACGACTAAAAATAGCTGTCTTAAAAATATCAAATTCTGGACCGATAACGCCTAATGCATGTTCGTAGGGCTTTTTCCAATCTTGATCCTCAGTAGGCGTAATTATCGATGGCCCAAGTATTTTAGCACGCCCCACCTTTTCTCGAATTAATAATATATTTGACTCTGGATTCTCATGACTCAAGAAATAAGGGCTGTGTGTGGTGGTAATAACCTGGGTTTTTAATTCTTTTGTTATTTCCTGTAATACACTACTAAAATGTGCTTGTGCTAGTGGGTGCAAAAAGCTTTCTGGTTCTTCAATCAGAATTATTGGTGTAATTCTGTCAGATACGGTAGAAGCTTTTGCAGTGCTTTTAGCCTCATATATGCTTTTAATAATCAAAGTTTGATTTCTGGTGCCTGATCCCCAATCATCCAAAGGAACATTAAATCCTTTATATCCAAGCGATATCTCAAATGGGTATTCGTCATAGTCAAATAACTCAGGAGCAACCAATCTAACCTCTAACTTGTCTCCGAGTCTGCCGAGCATAGATTCAAGTTCACTAGCCTGCTCTTTAAAAACTTTGTTAATCTCTTTTTTGAAGCCTGAGGCTCTTACATCTAATTTTTTCTTATTAGCCTCTGGAATACGAGAAAGCATTCCGTGCAATCTACGGCGACGTGAGAAATATATTTGATGTGAATATGTAGAGTTGTGGTAAATTATTCCGTCTTTTAGTTTCTTATATATTGTCTGTTCCATGATAGAATCAGGGACTCTTATTCCATTGATGCTTATTTTCGGTTCCGATTTTGCTTTATCACTGACCTCGATTTGAATCTTAAAAATAAAGGCTGACGTTCCCTTTTGAAGTCCCGTTTTTTCGCTCTCGATACCTTCAACAAATCCTATGAGCCCTTGATCAGAATCTTTGTTTGCCTCAATTTCACCAGCGACTGTAATTATGCCTTTGTCATCTTTTTTCCATGCCGTAAAATCAGCCTTATAAGATAATTCTATATCTTCACTAAAGGGAGAATAGCGTTCTTTTTCTCCAAACAGAAGACGCATGGCTCTTATTAAATTGGATTTTCCGGAATTATTTTTTCCGCATACGGCTGTGTAATAGCCATTAAAATTAAAAGTGACATCTTCAAGAGTGCGATAATTTTTTACTTCAACTGATTTCAATCTCATATTTTTCTCAGTTTCTCAAAACCCGTTGACCGCGTTTTCAGTAGCGTTTTTGCCGGTTTCTCGGCTTTCGTTTTCTCAGAATGTCACCTATAAACCCAAGCCGTTATTTTTACACAACTTTACGGCGATGTTCGAGTATTTAATGATGACCGGTAGCGGACGGGATTCGAACCCAACTAACGCCCGTAGTCAACAGCTTTATTTATTGCGTAATCAATACGATATGGAAATTATCGAGTTTGAGAGGATCAACTGGTCGTTTTTACAACCCGTGATAAGTGGCTGTAAAAGTTCGAATAAATAAGCTGGCGGAGGAGAAGTTCGCCGCACTCAATGTATCTCAACCTTA
>JAGWIM010000053.1 GCA_028873525.1 Pseudomonadota bacterium | reverse complement strand
CCTAATCCCATTGTCCGCGTCTTTCCATTCAGCATGTAACGGAACAGCCATGATTTCGCGCCGCTCTCGACGACCTGCAGATAGAGGTTGCCGCCGTCGGGGTATTGACCTTTGCGTTTTGCCTTGCCGACCGTCAATGCCGTCAGTTTGCCAATCTGTCTTGCCATATTCCTACCTGCAATCCTACCTGCAAATCTACCTACAAATGAACTCCGGCTTCAGAAGAATGTCGGCGAGCGAACACGAACAGAACACTACACTTACCTTTTGTAAAATCAATAAATATCTGGGCAATTGCGAACGGGCGCGAATCGTGGCAAAAGTCGCGGAAACGGTCTGTCGCTCCGACCAGCCTCCGCTCTGCGAGCCATGGGCGAGCTGAGACGAGGGGAGCAGATAAGCGGAGGCTGTCGCGCCGTAGCCGTAGGCGAAGGCGGACTGGAGCAGCATATGATGTATGTCTACATTCTACAAAGTCTATCCGATCCTGAACGCTTCTATGATGGAATTACTGAAGATTTGAAATCACGCCTGAAACAGCATAACGTTGGTGAGGTGTTTCATACCGCTAAATACAAACCTTGGAAGATCAAAAACTATTTCGCTTTCGAGGATCATAAAAAAGCGTATGCTTTCGAGAAATACCTGAAATCAGGTTCAGGTCGGGCATTTGCAAAAAAGCATTTTTAACATTAATATCCTCTACTCGCGCAGAAATCCACGATGTCGATCATGGCGTTTTTGGCCGGGGAGGCGGGAAAGGCGGCGAGCGCGTCGCGCGCGCGGGAGCAATATTGCTCTGCCATTACAATGGCTTGGGCGATGGCAGTATGTTTGTGTATCAATGCCTGCGCCTGCGCGAAATCGGCGGGTTGTTGATCGGGCGTGCCCATCGCGCGGTTCCAGAAAGATTTTTCTTCCGCGTTTCCAGCGGCATATGCGAGAATCACCGGCAGGGTGACCTTGCCCTCGCGGAAATCGTCGCCGACGGTTTTGCCAAGGCTTTTCTGGTCGGCGGCGTAATCGAGTGCGTCATCAACCAGTTGAAATGCCATGCCTATTTCATGTCCGAACTGCCGAAGCGCCGCTTCCTGTTCGCCGCGATCCGCCAGCACCGCGCCGAGTTCGCAGGCGGCGGCGAACAGCACGGCTGTTTTCGATGATATAACAGATAGATACTCCTCGATTCCGGTGTCCGGCGCGCCCTCCGTGGCAAGCTGCATGACCTCGCCTTTCACGATGACGGCGGAGGCTTCCGAGAGGATTTTCAGCACCTTAAGCGAGCCGCCCTCCACCATCAGGCGGAACGCCTGCGCGAACAGGAAATCTCCTACTAACACACTGGCTTTATTGCCGAAAATGTCATTGGCGGTGGCCTGGCCGCGGCGCAGTTTGCTTTCGTCCACCACGTCGTCGTGCAGGAGGGTGGCCGTATGGATGAATTCGACGCAGGCGGCAAGCCGGATGTGGCGATCGCCGGCGTAGCCGCAGAGTTGCGAGGCAATGAGGGTGAGCGCCGGGCGGATGCGTTTTCCACCTGAGACGACAATATGTTGCGCGACGCCGTAAATCAGCGGGATTTCGTTTTTGACGCAGGCGAGAATCACCGCGTCGACGCGCTTAAGGTCGCCGGCGATGAGCGCGTAGAGCGCATCGAGCGAGGCGGTTTTCGGCGGCGCTTTGAGAGCGACGGGGTGGGTCATATGTCCTCATATGTAGGCTAAAACCGGCCGGAAAAATAGTGAAAAATGAGGAAAAAATACCCCGGTAAATCAAAAAAATTGCCCGGAAACAGCAATTAAATGGCAAAAAAATAGGGAAAAATGGCCGAAAAATGGGCAAAAAATAGAGAGTAAAAGCGTCCTGTCACAAATAATTCATAAATCGTTAATTGAATATTAACAGGGGGGGGGGGTTACACTGGGAGTAACTTTTCCTGTCCCCGATGGCGGAGAGGTCTATGAGCAAAACTTTTCTTACATAGGAGGGAATGAACATGATTGATCCTAAAAACATGATTGATCCTAAAATTTTGGAAAGAATTCGCAGCAATGATAGCACCCTTACCGAATTAGACCTTTCCCATAACTATATCCGAGAGAAAGGTGCGCGCGATCTGGCGGAAGCACTGAAAAAAAATGACACCCTTACCAGATTAAACCTTGTATTTGCCGGCATCGGAAAGGAAGGTGTGCGCAATCTGATGGGAGCACTGGAAACCCGTGGCACCCTTACCGAATTAGACCTTTCCCAAAACAGTATCGGAGATGCAGGTGCGCACATTCTGGCGAAAGCACTGGAAAACAATTGCGCACTTGCCGCGTTAACCATTGGAGAATCAGGAGCCACTCTTCCTGATACCGTGATCACAGATGAAGGTGTGCACGCTCTGGCGGAAGCACTGAAAAAAAATGACACCCTTACCACATTAGGCATTAATGATGGCTCGATCGGAGATGAATGTGCGATCGCTCTGGCGGCAGCGCTGGAAAAAAATCACACCCTTACCACATTAAACCTTGCACATACCTTGATCGGAGATAAAGGTGCGATCGCTCTGGCGGCAGCGCTGGAAAAAAATCACACCCTTACCGAATTAGACTTTTCTTGTAATGAGATTATCGGAGATAAAGGTGTGCACGCTCTGGCGGAAGCACTGAAAAAAAATCACACCCTTACCGGATTACACATTTGGAGTCACAAGTTCGGAGATGAGGGTGCGATCGCTCTGGCGGAAGCGCTGAAAACCAATAGCACCCTTACCGAATTAGACCTTGTACTTAACGGCATCACAGAGAAAGGTGCGATCGCTCTGGCGGAAGCGCTGAAAACCAATAGCACCATTACCGTATTAAACCTTGGATTAATATGGGGATGGCACAACATCCAAGATGAAGGTGTGAACGCTCTGGCGGAAGCAATAATAAAAAGCGGGAATAAGAATATTGTTGAGGCGTGGCCGACCACTGACGACTTAAAGAAATATTGTGATGCCAATAAAGAAGTGGTCATGGGTTTAGTCTCGAAGATGCGGGAGAAACCAGGCGAACTTACTTCCCAGGATTTCCAGGATATCAAAGATAGAATACCGGCTATCATCGTCGTTTTAGAAAAGGAGTTTAAGTTTTCCAAAAAAGACATAGCGAAAATGCTCGTCCGGGTACAGGCAGCAGCGGCGTCTTCAGGAATAACTATCGAGATACCGGAGCAGTTCAAGAAACTGGCCTCAGTCGGGGAAGCGTTACCTGAGAAACCGGCAGTCTCTGAAACTGCATCACCCGAAAAACCGGCAGTCTCTGAAACTGCATCCAGGGGCGGTATAATTGAGAAACCGGAAAAGCGTGTCGGATGGTCGGAGATAATTGTTGCCCCGCCCGAGACGCACGTCGGACGGACGGAGACAATAGTTTCCCAGCCCGAGACGCGTGAAATCGGGCGCGGCTGACGGTGATCCCGGCGCCACGCGGGGATATGCCGGTGGCCGGCATCAGCATCGTCACCGCGCTGGTGAAGATGGTGCATTAGCATTTTTGAAAAAGAAGATCATCGCTCTCTCCACTTCCCCTCTCCCGCACGCGGGAGAGGGGAATAGTCACACCACCGTGTCCGCGCCTTGCGCCACGATGTCTTCCATCGGGTTGACCGGGAAGTGGCGCACGTCCTGGAAGGAAAGCGCGCCTTTGTAGCCGGTGATGCGGCCGGCGTCGTCGTAAATCCTCAGGATGTCCTGCTGCACGGAAGGCGGCAGGGGCGTAAGGCTGCGGATGACGAGGTCGAACTGCACGTCCGCCCCTTGCTTCCTCACGAACCCGTCCATCTGCAATTCGCCGAGCCTGCTTAAGTCCACCTCGACGACGAAGCGCGTGTCCTCGTTTTTTTTCGCGGGCGCGTCAGCGCCCTGCCTGCGGTCGCGCTTGACAAACAGCCGCGCCTGCTGCAATTCGCCGGCCACCGCCACCGGGAAAAACAGCGCCTGCCAGCGCTCCGGCGCGGGCGCGGCATATTGGCGCGCCATGGCGGAAAATTCGGCGGCGGCTTTTTTCACCAGGTCGCCCTGTCCCTGATCCTGAAGCCATTGCACATCGCTCTGCCCCAGCCAGTTGGTGAAATCGCCGCCTTTCAGCGCCGCCATGAAGAGCATCAGCCCGGTGGAAAAATTGGGCGGCGGCGCAGCGGTAGCGGCTCCGGAAACGGCGGGCAGGGACGGCATCATGCTTTGCGCGGCGGTGGGCAAAGCATCGCCGCGCGCCGCCAGCAGCAGGAAGATTTTCTGCAATGATGCCCAGTGCTGCGCCAGCTCGGCCAGCGGCGCCGGCGCGGCGGTTGCAGCGGTGGCGGGCGCCGGCGGCGGCGTTACCTGCACAACGTTGAATGTCACCTGGCTGCCGGCGGGTAACCGCGTTCCGGCGGAAAGCTGCACGATGCCGGCCGGCGTCTGCACCAGCGTCTCGCCGCTCGGGTTATTGGCAATGACCGTGCCGGTGATGGCCTGTCCCGGCTGCGGCGCGGTGGTGGCGATGGGGATAGCAGGCGCGGATGCGGAAACGACTGGAATTGAGGGCGATGCAGCAGGCGGTGATGCAGGGGCATTGGCGATGAGCGTGGAAAGCGGTGAAGGCGGGGCAGGCGCAATCGCGGGTACGGCAGCGGTTGGAACGGCGCCGGAAATAGCCGATGGTGGCAATGGTGGTGCGGCGGGCGCGGCGGGAGCGGGCGCCGCCGCCCGAGCATATGCGGTGTAGGAGGAAGGGGTGGCGGGCACGGGGGGGATCGCCGGCGCCGCCGGCGGCGGGGCGATGAGCGCCAGTACGTCTTCCGGCAACTGGCTCGGCGCGGCGGCGATGGAGACAACCGTAAGCGTGAGTTGCGTGCCGACGGGCAACGGCGGCGACGCCACCGGCGGCGGCGCGATGAGCGTGGCTTTGACCGTGACGGAGGTTTGTTGCGTCGCGGCATTGACGATGGCGGGCGCGGCGGCTTGCGTCTGGCTCGCGGCTTGCGGTTGCGGCGGCGCGAGATTCTGGCTGACAATGACTTCCGGCTGCTGCGCGTAAGAGGATTGCGCGGCGGCGATTTCCGGCGGCTGGCCGTCCACCGACAGGATATGCGCCAGCGTGCCGCTGGCCGCGGTTTCGATGCGGATGGTGACTTCGCTGCCGATTTTCAGGAAAAAATTGCTGGAGAAGGTGACGTCGCCGGTGGGTGTGCGCAGGATGGGGTTGCCGGAAGCGTCGCGGTTGACGATGAATCCCGAGAGAACAGTGCCGGGGGACAGGCCGGGAGTCGCCGCCGCGCCGCCATGCACCGCCGGCGATCCCGGCGGCGTCTGCACGCCGGTGACGCTTTGCGCGGGAAGCAGGGTGATGACGCGGAGGTCGGCCATGGCTATCCCCGCCGTATGGCGTGGTCCGGTGCTTGCAATAAAAAGTTCATGCTGTTACCTCACCCTTGTTCGCTCCATCCAACCGGACCCCGCAACAAGTGCGGGGATTATCACCGCTGCATTAGTTTAATAGAGAGCGCCGCCGCGTCGGTGGCGGCGGTGGAGTGCGGCGCTTTGATCAGCAGCGATTTCTGGCTGCGGATGGCGTCCTTCACCTTGTTGTCGCGGCGGATGATGCCAAGCAGCGGCGGCGACAGGTTCAGGAAATTCGTGCAGGCGCGGTTCAATGCCTGGTAGGTGGCTTCGCCTTCTTTTTGCGTGGCGGCCATGTTGACGACCACCGCCATCTCCGGCGCCGGTTTGTGCATGGAAGCGATTTTGATGAAGGCGTAGGCGTCGGTCAGCGAGGTCGGCTCGTCGGTGACGACGACGACGCAGCGCGACGCCAGCGAGGCGAGATACTGCACATGGCTTTCGATGCCGGCGCCGAGATCGAGAATCACCGCGTCGTAATTTTTCTGCATCTCGGCGAGGCCTTCGACCATGGCGTTCAATTTTCCCACCGGCAGCGCCGCCAGCGACGCCGAGCCGCTCCTGCCGGCGATGATATCGAAATTGCCTTCGGCGTAATGGGTGACGGCTTCCTTCAGCGAGTGGCGGCCGGAGAGCATACTGGAAAGGTCGCGCTGCGGCGTCAGGCCGAGCTGCACGTCCACGTTGGCCAGGCCGATGTCGCCGTCGAACAGCAGCGCCTGCCGCCCCGAGCGTGCGAACAGGTGCGCCAGCGTCACCGCCAGCCAGGTTTTGCCGACGCCGCCCTTGCCGGAGGCGATGGCGATGATGTTGTTTTTTTTCGGTTCAGTCATGTTGTCCCTTAAGAGGATGACCAGATAACCGGATGGCCAGATGACCGGATGTATCCATTCCAATCATCTCTCCGTCTTGCTTATCCGGTCATCTAGTCATCTAGTCATCCATTTTGCAACTGGTATCGCAGCAAATATTGCGCCAGCGCCTCGCCGTTCATCGGTTGCAGCGGAAGGGTGATGCCGGGCGAGTGGCCGGCGTTGCAGAAGGCCAGCCCATGCGCGAGAGCCACCGACAGCACGCCGCCGAACCGCCGCGCCGTGTCGGCGCGCGTCACCAGCAGGCGCCGGATGGGCAGCGCCGTGAAGGCCTCGGCGATGTCGATGGCTTCCTCGCTGTCGCCGCCGGCGGGCAGCACCAATATCGGTTCGACGCCTTCCAGCGCGCCGTAGGCTGCCAGCTCGCTCACTACCTTTGCGTCATAGGGATTGCAGCCGGCGGTGTCGATGAGGATGCGCATGTCTTTCGGCTGCGACTGGATGTGCCGCCAGAGTTCAGCGCGCGTCGGCGCAACATGCAAATCCAACCCAAGGATGGAGGTGAAGGCCTGCAACTGCTCGATGCCGCCGGCGCGCTGGTTGTCGGTGGTGATGACGGCGATGGCCGGCGTTTTTTGATTGACGCATAATTGCGCGGCGATGCGGGCGGTGGTCAGCGTCTTGCCGACGCCGGGGGGGCCGACGAGCATGAGGATATTCTCCCTCCCCCTATAGGGGGGATGGCCGGGGTGGGGATGAGTTCCCGCGTGGTTTAATCCCCTCCCTACCACCTCTTTCCCCCTCCCTAACCCTCCCCCTTGCGGGGGGAGGGGATCAAGATTGATCGGTTCAAAAATAAAATACTCACCGAGAAATTTTTCCAGTGACGATTGTTTCTCCGCCTGCTTCATCATCCTGGCGATGAACAGCTCCGGCACGTTGTGGAAGCGCAACAGGTGCTGTAGGTCGAAACGGAAGGCTTCGGTTTCAGTGGCGAGTGACGAGTGGCGAGTGGTGGGTGAAGAAGGCTTTTTTTTCTCACCACTCGCCACTGGCCACTCGCCACTCGCTTCTATCGCCGCCGTCACCTGCACGCCCTTCCTGCCCCGCTGCGGCTGCGTGGAGAGAATAATCGCCTCGTCGCCCAGCGCCTGCCGCACCTGCTGCATGGCAGCGGGCATGTCGGGGGCGGTGAAGGTGCGGAGCCTCATGGCAGTTCGCAGCGGCCAGCGGCCGGCGGCCAGTTAAGTAAGGAAAATTTCACTGACTGCTGACCGCTGCTTACTGGCCGTTTCCTCATAATTGCCCCAGCGTCTTGAGCCGCGCCTTGGGGTAGATTTCATTCTGCGACAGTACGACGGTGGACGGGCGGAAGCGCTCGATGATGGAGCGCACATAGGGGCGGATGGCGGGCGAGGTGAGCAGCACCGGCAACTCGCCCTGCATGGTGTATCTGTCGAAGCCACTGCGCGTGGCGGCGATGAATTCCTGGATGCGCGACGGCGCCATCGAGAGCGTTTTGTCCTCGCCCGCCGACGCCAGCGCCTCGACGAAACTCTGCTCCCACGCCGGCGAAAGCGCGACAATGGGGATGTACCCGGCCTCGGTGGTGTTGGCGTGGCTGATTTGGCGGGCGAGGCGGGCGCGCACATGCTCGGTGAGCAGGGCGACGTTCTGCGTGCCGCGCAGCCCTTCGGCGATGGCTTCGAGGATAGTCGAGAGGTCGCGCACCGACACCATCTCGCGCAGCAGGTTTTGCAGTATGCGTTGCACGCCGCCCACCGTAATCTGCGACGGGATGGTTTCGGCGACGAGTTTCTGCTGCGTTTTGCCCAAATCGTCGAGCAGTTTCTGCGTCTCGGCGTAGGAGAGCAGTTCTGCCATGTTGTCCTTCACCACTTCGGTCAGGTGGGTGGTGACGACGGTCGGCGGGTCAACGACGGTGTAATTCTTGAACAGCGCTTCCTCGCGGTATGATTCGGTGATCCATTGGGCGGGCAGGCCGAACGTCGGTTCGGTGGTTCCTTCGCCGGGAAGCTGAATCTTGCCGCCGGCCGGGTTCATCACCAGCAGCATGTCGGGCTTGATGTCGCCGCGCGCCGCCTCGATTTCCTTGAGCTTGACGACATAGGTATTCGGCGGCAGTTGCATGTTATCCTGGATGCGCACCGCCGGGATGACGAAGCCCAGCTCGCGCGCCATCTGGCGGCGCAGGGCTTTGATCTGCTCGGTCAGGCGGTGCCCTTTCTGGTAATTGATAAGCGGCAGCAGGCCGTAGCCGAGTTCGAGCCGCAGGCTGTCGATATGCAGGAAATCGGCGGGTTGCTCCTCGGCGGGCTTGGCGTCGATGGTTTTGCCGTCCGGTCCGGTCAATTGCCTGGCGCCGCCGGGCGCGATCGGCTGCAATGCGCCCGGGTGCTTGATCAGGTACCAGCAGGCATAGCCGGTGGCGCCGGCCAGTATCAGAAACGGCAGCATGGGAATGCCGGGCAGCGCCGCCATGGCGACGAGGAAGCCGCTGGTGACGCCGAGTGCGGTGGGCTGGCGGGAAAGCTGGCCGAGCACGGCTTTTTCCGCCGAGCCGGCGACGCCCGACTTGGTGACGAGGATACCGGCGGCGGTGGAGACGATGAGCGCCGGAATCTGCGTCACCAGCCCGTCGCCGACGGTCAGCACCGTATAAGTGTTGAGCGCGGCGTTGAACGACAGTCCCTGCTGCACGACGCCGATAAGGATGCCGGCGATGAAATTGATGAAAACGATGAGCAGCCCGGCGATGGCGTCGCCGCGCACGAATTTGCTGGCGCCGTCCATCGCGCCGAAGAAATTGCTTTCATCTTCCAGTTCCTTGCGCCGCGAGCGCGCCTGGTCTTCGTTGATGAGACCGGCGGAGAGGTCGGCGTCGATGGCCATCTGCTTGCCGGGCATGGCGTCCAGCGAAAATCTTGCCGATACCTCGGCGATACGCCCTGAACCCTTGGTGATGACGACGAAATTGATGATGGTGAGGATGCCGAAGATAATCGCGCCGATAACCACCGATCCGCCCATGACGAACCCGCCGAACGCCTGGATGACATGGCCGGCGGCGGCGGTGCCCTCATGCCCGTGTGCGAGGATGAGGCGCACCGAGGCGATGTTGAGCGACAGCCTGAGCATGGTGACGATGAGCAGGATGGTCGGGAACGAACTTAAATGCAGCGGCTTCTCGACGAACAGCACCGTCATCAGGATGGTCACCGAAAGCGTGATCGAGATGCCCAGCGCGAAATCGAGCAGCATCGGCGGCAGCGGCAGGATGAGCGTGAGCAAAATGCAGATGATGCCGACGGCGAAGAAAATATCGCGGCGCTTGGACAGCAATCCTGCCTGCAAGGAAAAATTAGCGTAGGAGAAGGCTGCGGGGGCGGGCGCGGTTGCTGCGGCGGCTTCGGCCATGGCTCAACCCCGCACTTGTCGCGGGGGCCGGTTCCTCGCAGATGTTATTAGGTTATGAATCGTCATACTTTTCCTTCTGTACCGGATCCCGCTCTGCAGGCTTATGCGGGGGCAATCACTCCGTCCCCGTCGGAGCCGGCGGCACGGCGACGCCTTGCTCGCTGTAGGATTTAATCTTGTTTCGCAGCGTGCGGATGGAGATGCCGAGGATGTTGGCGGCATGGGTGCGGTTGCCGAGGCAGTGCCCCAGCGTATCGAGGATAAGTTCCTGCTCGACGGAATTGACCGTACGGCCGACTAACGTGGAACGTGGGTCGTGAGACGCGGCGCGTGGCGTTGCAGCAGTGGAAGCCTCACGTTCCGCGTTCCATGTTTCACGGTCTTCCACGCCTTGCAGGGCAATGGCATCCGGTTCGATTTCCTTGCCGGTGGCGAGCAGCACGGTGCGGTGCATGGCGTTTTCCAGCTCGCGCACGTTGCCCGGCCAGCGGTGCCCGGTGAGTTTATCCAGCGCCGCATTCGATAGCGGGCGGGTCGGAATGCCGTTGGCCTTGGAATATTTCAGGATGAAATATTCGGCCAGCGGCTTGATGTCATCGCGGCGGTCGCGCAAGCTTGGCATATGCAGCGAAATCACATTCAGGCGGAAATACAAATCCTCGCGGAACCCGCCTTTTTTCACCTCGTCCTGCAGGTTGCGGTTGGAGGTGGCCAGCACGCGGATATTGACCTTGACCGGCCTGGCGCCGCCGATACGATCGACTTCGCGCTCCTGCAGCACGCGCAGGAGCTTGCTTTGCAGGCGCATGTCCATTTCGCTGATTTCATCAAGCAGGATGGTGCCGCCGTCGGCCTCCTCGAATTTGCCGATGCGGCGTGCGACGGCGCCGGTGAAGGAGCCTTTCTCGTAGCCGAACAGCTCCGACTCCAGCAGGTTTTCCGGGATGGCGGCGCAGTTGACCGAAATCATCGGGTGCGACGCGCGCTTGCTTTTTTTATGGATGTAGCGGGCGATGACTTCCTTGCCGGTGCCGGATTCGCCGGTGATCATGATGCTGGCTTCGCTTGGCGCAATCTGGTCGGCCAGGGCGATGGCTTTCGCCATGGCCGCCGAAGCGAAAATCACCGACTGCGCTTCCTCGGCGATGGCTTCGAGCACGGCGGCGATGAGTTCCTCGTCGGGCGGCAGCGGGATATATTCCTTGGCGCCGGATTTGATGGCCTTGACGGCGGCATCTTTGTCGGACTTCACGCCGCAGGCGACGACCGGCAGGTTGAACCGCTCGCGCATGAGCAGTGTGACCAGCTTTTCGATGTCCTCGCGCACTTCGATCATTACGAGGTCGGCGCCCTGGCCGGCGCGCAGCGCATTCATCGCCGCTTCGATGTCCGCCACGTGCGCCACTTTCGCGCCGCGCGATTTTGCGATGCTGCTGGCCGCGCCGATCTGGCCGTAGAGGTCGCCTATGATGAGTAGTCGCATGGTCGCTTCGCTCCAGTTGGCAGCGGTCAGCGGTCGGCGGCCAGGATTTCTTTACTGGTCGCTGGCCGCTGGCCGCTGGCCGCTAATGTTTCTCCGCCTTGATAATCTCCGTCATCGTGATGCCGATGCGGTCTTCGACGACGACGACCTCGCCGCGCGCCACCAACCGGTTGTTGACGAAAATGTCAATCGCCTCGCCGACTTTTTTATCCAGTTCGATGACCGCGCCGCGGCCGAGCTTTAAGAGCTGGTTGACCTGCATGGAGGTGCGCCCCAGCACCACGGTGATCTGCACCGGGATGTCATAGACGGTCTCCAGGCTCAGGTTTTCGGCTGGCCCCGCGGCAACGCCTTCGGCGGGCGCTGCGGCGGCTTCTGTTGCGTCGGCCATAACTTACTCCTTCTTTGATACACCCCGCGAATCGCCTGGCGATTGCGCAGGATTGGGTTTAATACCGGGTTCCTCTGGCTCTGTGCCGCCGCCGCCCTGGTCCGCAGGCCGCAGCGCCTCCTTCAGCGTTTCCATTTGTCGCTCCATATCACGCGCCTCGCCGGCAGCGATGCCGCCCATTGCTTTCTCGACCTGTTGCCAGAGCCGCTCGGTGTCTCGTTCCATGCCGCCATGCTGCCATTCGATGCGGCAGTCACTGGCGGGCATGTTGGGGTCGCGCTGGATGATGATATGGGTGGCGGTCGGCAGGCGCAAGGCGATTTCCTGCAGGCGGCGCTCCAGCGCGTCGCCGAGTGATTCATGCACGGTGATGGCAATTTTCGGCTCAGCGGTCAGCGCCTCGCAGGCGCGCAGCGCCACGTCCTCGATCACGGCGGGGGCGTTCTGCTCCAGCGCCGGGCCGGCGACTTTGCGCGCTATGACCAGCGCCAGTTTCGGCATTTGCCCACGCAGCGCCAGCGCCGTTTTTCGGTAATCGGCGAAAATCAGCGCCACGGCGCCCATGAACGTGCCCAGTGTTTCCTCAATCGCGCGGTTGGCGGCGGATTGTTCCGTCTCGGACTGTTTTTTCCCTTCCTGCGTGCCTTCGAGGAAGCCTTTTTTGTAGGCCTCGCGCTCGGCGGTCTTGACCTCCTCGTCGTTGAACAGGCGGGGGGGAGGGGGTGGGGGAACCCCCTCCCGGGATCTGCCCGTCGGCAGAAACGGCTTGGCGCGGCCACCGGGGGCGGTGACGCCGCTGCCAAATTCCATAAAATTCAAACGCTGGATGTTCATGACCTGCTCAATATATCAGTTGTTCTTCTTCGCTGTCGCCGGCGATGATGATTTCGCCCTTGGCCGCCAGGTCCTTCGCCTGGCTGACGATATACTGCTGCGCTTCGTCCACGTCCTTGATGCGCACCGGCCCCATCGCCTCCATGTCTTCCTTGAGGATTTTCGCGGCGCGCTCCGACATATTGCCGAGGAACAACTGCTTCAGGGGGTCGGACGCGCCCTTGAGCGCGATGCCCAGCTTGTCCTTGTCGATGCCGCGCAGCAGCGTTTGGATGCCGTTCTTGTCGATCTTCTGCAAATCTTCAAAGGTGAACATCAGGGCGCGCACGCGCTCGGCCGCTTCCTTGCTGCGTTCCTCCAGCTTGCCCATGAACTTGGCCTCGGCGTTGCGGTCGAAATTATTGAAGATTTCGGCGATGATTTCGTGGCTGTCGCGCGTCTGGCGCTTGGCGAGGTTGCTCATGAATTCCATGCGCAGCGTTTTTTCGATGCCGTCCATGACGTCTTTTTTAATCGATTCCATCGAGATCATGCGCATCATGACCTCCATGCTCAAATCCTCCGGCAGGTTCATCAGTACGCGCGCCGCGTGGTCGGGCTTGATTTTCGACAGAACGACGGCGACCGTTTGCGGGTATTCGTTCTTGAGGAAATTGGCCAGCACCTCCTCGCTGACATTGCCCAGCTTGTCCCAGGTGGTGCGACCGGCGGGGCCGCGGATTTCCTCCATAATGGCGTCAACGCGGCCTTTGCCCAGCGCCTTGGTCAGCAGGCGCTCGGTCGAATCATAGTTGCCGACCAGCGCGCCCGACGCCGACACCTGCTCGGCGAATTCCATCAGCAGCCGTTCGACGACCTCGGAATTGACCTGGCCGAGGCTTGACATGATGCTGGAGATTTCGCGTATTTCGTCTTCCTCCATCATGGAAAACAGCTTGGTGACGGTCTCCTCGCCGAGAGCCATCAGGAAAATGGCGGATTTCTGCACGCCGGTCAGCTTGCGGAAGTCGTCTTTGCCGTCTTTGGTCGCCGCCATGACTAACTCCGCGATGAGAGGATGGCCGGATGACCGGGCGCAATCACCCACCCCAATGTGCTTATCCGGTCATCTGGCAATCTGGTCATCCGTTC
>JAGWIM010000138.1 GCA_028873525.1 Pseudomonadota bacterium | reverse complement strand
GTGCGTGAAATGGTGAAAGGCCTGGCAACGTATGCGGAAGGTATTTCCGACGCAAAATGGCATGATGCGAAAACAATTTATAGCAGAGGAATGGAAGTCTACCGTGACGCCAAAACCGATGCCGATATTTATAAAGCGGCGCTGGCTGAACTGGACAATTACCAGAAAACGGCCGGCCTGGCGCGCAACCGACATAACCTCAACGAGGCGGCAAAAATACTGCACGACGAAATGCGACATAAAGGATTGCTGGATAGTGGGCGTCCGGATGTTTCCACGTCGGAAAAGCGCAATTTGCTGATTTCCACGCTGGTGGTGCATATGGGCGAATCCGAGAAGACTATCAAACAAAACACATCGATGCTTCCCGATTTCATGCGCGGTAATGCCGGCGTCAATGCGCGAAACAAGGCGGAAGAACAGCATAAAATATGCGCAAACGCGCTGCAGGAAATCACCGCCTATGAACGTGTATATGTCAGCCCATCCCCAGGTGTGCTGGCGCAGCAGCACCAGGGAAACGCGGCGTGGCTGCAAGCCATGGGAGATCCAGCGGTGGTTCCGGCCAGAAATACGCTGCCTGTAGTTTCGGTGACGACCAACGGCGCTCCGGCAGCAACCGGCGCGGGATATGGCGCCCAAAAAATCCGGTAGGCGCTTCCCTACATCACCAGCCGCAGTTTATCCAGTATCCGGATAAACAACGCCCAGGTCAGCACATATGCATAGCCGACCGGCAGCAATACCAGCGGGTGGACATACAGATCGGCGGCATGAAATTGGCGGGAGACCAGCCAGTCGCCGATGATGGTAAACGGCAGGTAGACGATGGGCAGCAGCAGCAACTGGCCGGGGATGCTATCACTGTCTTCGTCCATTATCCAGTAACAGCAGACGGTAACGACGAATACCGGCAGCGGCCAGCCGCCGATGAATTCGAGAAACAGCGGCTGCGCGCGCAGCGCGTTCAGCATGTTATAGGCGGCGAAATCCTGCCTGTACCACAGTCCGTTGACAAAATCGGTATCAAGCATCAGCAGGCGAAACGCCAGCGGCAATATCAATGCGATAAAACACAGCCAGCTTTTTGGCATTTTATGATACCAGCCTGGCGATGAAGAACGCCGCCGCCGCCGCCGCGCTGCCGATGACCATTGTCTGCAACGCGGACTTCAGCACCTTCTGGCCGGTATAATATCCCTTGAAAGCGCCGAAGGCGAACAGCGCAAGCAGACTGACGGCAATAGAAGCGTGCAGCGCCGGTATGACATGGCGCATGGCCACATATGGCGCCAGCGGCACCAGCCCGGCCACGGCGTAGGCGCCCCCGATGATGAGCGGGCTTTGCACCAGCCGATGCGGGTCGGGACGCTCCAGCCCCAGTTCGAAGCGCATCATAAAATCGACCCATTGCTTCGGATGCTGGCAGATACTCCCCGCCACCACCGGCAACTGCTCCGGCGGCACGCCGAAATCACTAAGTATGTCAGACACTTCCTTGGCCTCGACATGGGGAAGTTTTTCAACCTCGCTTTCCTCGCGCCGCTTTTCCGATTCGTAATGGTCGCGCTCGGTTTTGGCGCTGAGATAACCGCCCAGCCCCATCGAGATCGCCCCGGCGGCGATTTCCGCCATGCCGGCCGTCACGATAATTGCCGTTGAATCCACCGCGCCGGACAGTCCCGCCGCCAGCGCGAACGGCACCGTCAGCCCGTCCGACATGCCGATGACAAAATCCCGCAAAGCGGCGGAGGAAGTGAGGTGGTGTTCGTGGTGGGGAAGCATATATTTACAATTATCTATCCAGTGATTCTCTTGCTGAACCCGCAGCGGTGCCGGGGGACTTGTGCAATGACACGGTAACGGGAACAACCGGGCGGAATCCCCCTGGACGGCGCAAGGCCTTACGCGGAGGTTCCCCATGACCGATTACAATCATTTCAATCATACAACGTGGGATTGCAAGCGTCACGTCGTGCCCATCCCCGAATATCGCAAGAAAATCCTGTTTGGTCAATTGCGGAAGCGTCTTGGCCGGGGGTATGCCCGCAGGGAGAGCAAGATTGAGATTGCCGCATATAAAGCGAAGCGTCAAACCGCTTTGAGCGGCTCCCATTCAGCTTCCCGGCTCTGCCGGGGGTAATGGATAGAACGTGCCTTAATCTTCCGCCTCAACATTATCATTGCCGAACGACATGTCCTCGCCGCCTTCGGCGTCGATTTCAGGCTCGGCAGGCGCCTGCTGCACGGCGATGTGTTGCGCCGCGTCCTTGAAAGCCTCCTCGACCTCGACGGGGATTTCTTCGCCCTTGGTCAGCAGTTTCTTGTCGGCGATATCGGAGACCGGCCGCTTGAAGAAGCTCTGGATCAGGCTTTCTTCAATCTGGTCGAGAGGGATGGTTTCATCGGCAATCTCACGCAGGGAGACGACGGCGTCCTTGTCATTGTCGCGCTCGATGGTCAGCGGATTGCCCGATGAAATCTGCTTGGCGCGCTGTGCCGACAGCAGCACCAGCTCGAAACGGTTGGGGACATGGAGAATGCAGTCTTCGACAGTAACGCGGGCCATGGGATACTCCTGAATATTAAGGGATTGCCGCTTCTAGTGGATTTTTATTCGATATACAAGTGTTTTTCATTGAAAAGTGCCTTGTGCCTTGTGTTCGAT
>JAGWIM010000052.1 GCA_028873525.1 Pseudomonadota bacterium | reverse complement strand
TCACCCCACCTTCTCTTCCGCCCCGGTGATACCGAGCGTCTTGAGCTTGCGGTGCAGCGCCGAGCGCTCCATGCCGACGAAGGACGAGGTCTTGGAAATATTGCCGCCGAAGCGCTCAATCTGCGCCGCAAGATATTGCTTCTCGAATAATTCGCGCGCCTCGCGCAGCGCCATCGACATGATGTCGGCGTTGGTTTCCGGCCGCGCCAGCACCGGGCTTGAACTGAGGATTTCCGGCGGCAGTTCGTCGGCGGAGACCGGATCCTTGCTGCCGGTCGTCATAATAAGCAGCCATTCCATCATGTTGCGCAACTGGCGCACGTTGCCCGGCCAGTGATACGACTGCAGCATGGCCAGCGCTTCCTCCGACAGATCGCGCACCGGAAGCCCGGCCATTTCCGACACGCGGCGCAGGAAATAGCGGCATAGTTCGGGAATATCCTCACGGCGGTCTTTAAGCGACGGCATCTTCACCGGCACGACGTTCAGGCGGTAATATAAATCCTCGCGGAAACGCCCGGCGGCGATTTCGCCTTCGATGTCCCGGGTGCTGGCGGCGATGACGCGCACGTCAACCTCAACGCGCCGCGCCCCGCGCAGGCGGATGAACGCCTGATCCTGGAGCGTGCGCAGCAGCTTGCCCTGCGTTTCCAGGGGCAGATCGGTCACCTCGTCGATGAACAGCGTGCCGTTGTGGGCGCGTTCGAACACGCCCAGTTTTTCCGCGCCGCCGGTCGGGTTGTTGTCCTCAAGACCGAACAGTTCGGCTTCGACGCGATCGGGGGGCAGGCCGGTCGCCGTTATTGTCACGAAATTGCCGCCTGCGCGCGGCGACTTCGCATGGACCAGCCTCGCCAGCATTTCCTTGCCGGTGCCCGGCGCGCCGGTAATCAGCACGCGGCTGGCGGTCGGCGCGATTTTCTCCAGCGTCTGCCGCGCCTGCTGTATCGCCGGCGATGCGCCGGTCAGTTGCGTCTCCAGCTTGCCGCCGCGCACGCGGAGTTCCTGGTTTTCCTGCTTGAGCCGCGCATGTTCCAGCGCCCGCGCCACCAGCAGGAGCAGCCGGTCTTCCTTGAAAGGCTTTTCGATGAAATCATATGCGCCGGTTTTAATAGAAGCCACTGCCGTCTCGATGCTGCCGTGGCCGCTGATCATGATGACCGGCATATGCGGGTATTTCTTTCTGACCATCTCGAGGATGCCCAGCCCGTCCAACTCGCTGCCCTGCAGCCAGATATCGAGCACCAGCACGGAAGGCACGCGCTCGGCAACCGCCTTGAAGGCGGCGTCGCTGCTCGCGGCGGTGCGGGTGGAATAACCCGCGTCTTTCAGGATGTCCGAGATGAGGTCGCGGATGTCGGCCTCATCGTCTACTATCAGTATGTCTGCCGTCATAAAACTCTTTGATGAGGTGACAGGTGCCGGATGTCAGATGACAGACAAACAAGCATTTTCCGATACCTGATATCTGATCCCTGTCACCTATATATCACAGTGTTGCAAAAAAGAAAGTGTAACTTTTGCGCCACTGCCGGAAATATTTTCAAGCGTTATCCGCCCCTTGTGGTCCTCGACGATTTTCTTGACGATGGCCAGCCCCAGGCCGGTACCCTTGGTGCGGGTGGTGACATATGGGTGGAGCATATGCTGGATATCGCCGTCCGGGAAGCCGCCGCCGTTATCCTCGACGGAGACAGTGACCGCATTGTTTTCACACGCGAGGCGGACAATAATTTTCCCCTCTCCCTTTGGGAGAGAGGTGAGGGCATCGTCAGTGACACCGCCCTCGCCCGCCTGCGCGGCCGAAGCCACTTCGGCGTGGCGAATGCCTGCCGCCTCCGGCGACGCCTTCTCCCGGAGGGAGAGGGAACTTTCAATGGATTCCGCCGAATTTTTGAGCAGGTTGATTATCACCTGCATGATCTGCCGCTCGTCGCATTCCATCACAATGGGCTGTGTTGGAAGCTCCAGCTTATAATCAATGGCGGGATGGGTCATCTGCGCCGAGAACACCGCCTTCCTGATGATGCCGCCGATATCCTCCGACACGAATTTCGGCGCCGGCATACGGGCGAACGATACAAATTCCTCCACCATTTTGCCGATGTCGCCGACATGGCGGGTGATGGTGTCTATGTATTTGAGGTAATTTTCCTCATCGTCATGGATGTATTTGAGGTATTTGCGCCGCAGCCGGTCGGCGGCCAGCGTAATCGGCGTCAGCGGATTCTTGATTTCATGCGCCACGCGCCGCGCCACGTCCGACCATGCCGCGCCGCGCTGCGCCGCCACCAGCAGCGTGATATCGTCGAACGTTACGATGAAGCCCTCGATCTCGCTGCCCAAATGCTCCGCTCCGGCGCGCACGTGCAGCGTAATCGTCTTGCTGTTTTTGTTGAGCGTCAGCGTGCCCTGCGCCGCTTCGCCGCCTGGCGTTTCCTCGGCCTGCGCCAGCACTTCGCGGATACCGGGCAACAGATCGTCGATCGGCTTGCCCGCCGTCACCGGCTGGTCGATCTTGCTCAGGATGGCGCCCGCTGATCGGTTGAACAGCGTAATATTCTTGTCGCGGTCGAGCGCAATCACACCCGCCGACACGCCCGACAGCACCGCCTCGGAAAAGCGGCGGCGCTCGTCGATGCGGCGGTTGGCGTCGATCAACTCGCCGCGCTGCGCCTGAAGCTGTTCGGTCATGCGGTTGAAGGCGCGGCTGAGCATCCCCATCTCGTCGCGGCCACCGTCACCTTCAACGCGGGCGGAAAAATCGCCGCCGCGCACGCGCTCTGCCGCCCCGACCAGGCGGGAAATCGGCGTTGTCAACCGCGCCGCGAAAATCATCCCGTACCAGATCGCCGCCAGCAGCAGCAGCAGCGCCGACGCCACGAAGACGATAGAAAACGTAATCTGCAACCATTCGAGCCGGTTCTTGAGGCTGTCATATTCCTTGACCGCCCCCTGGGCGTTTTCCATATGGTTCAGCACCCGATTGTCGATTAACCGCCCGACCAGCAGATAGGTATCCGGCAGCGCCTTAAGCTTGATCAGCGCCCGCACCTTGTCCTCCTCCGCCGTCATGATGACAACGTCGCCCTTGTCGGCGCGTTCCATCGCGTCCTGCGGGATATGCACGAAGGCCAGCGCGAAACTTAAACGCCCCTGCGCGATGATGCGGTTGCCCTGGAACACCGCCGCCTCGGTCAGCAGCCGCAGCTCCGATTGCGTTTCGACGATGCGGTTGAATTCCGCCGGATCGGTATAGGCAAGGCTGGCCATCTGGTTCAGGTCGCCGGCCATGGCGATGGCGTCGCCGCGGATATTCTCCTTATGCTCGGCAAGATATGCTTCGGCCACCGCCAGCGATTCGCGCACCACCGTCTGCACCTGCTCGTTGAACCAGTTCTCGATGCCGAGGTTGAAAAACAGCGCCGAGAACACCGACACGATTACCGTCGGCACGATCGTCACCAGGCTGAACATCACCAGGATGCGCTTCTGCAACCGCGATCCGGCCGACCCGGCGCGCAGAGACGCCCACAGGCGCAGGATGCGCGCGCCGATAACGCCGATTAGCGCCAGCAGCAGCGCCGCATCGACGATGAACAGCGTCAGCACGCGCCCGGATACCAGCGACAACGGCGCATTACTGCCGGCGAGCATACCGTAAGTGATGGTGGCCGAGAGGAAGGCCGCCAGCGTCAGCCAGGTGACAGGTGACAGGTGACGGATAACAGAAATAAGGAATGTTCTGATAGCCGACGCCTGCCACCTCGCGTCCAGTTTCTGCCACCCGTCACCTGTCACCTGTCGCCTCACTTATATCCACCCCCAGTTCAGCCACCTTCTTCCGCAGCGTGTTGCGGTTGATGCCGAGCACGAATGCCGCCTTGACCTGGTTGCCGCCGGTGGCCCGAAGCGTTCGGGCGATGAGCGGTTTTTCGACCAGCGGCAGGATGCGCGCGTACAGCCCCGGCGGCGGCAGGCCGCCGGAACTGTGCGCATCAAAATACTGCTTGAGATGAGCATCAACGTCCTGCTCCAGCGTGCAGGGAGGCCTTGATTTTTCGCCCGCGGACATCAGTGACAACCCGAATCTGCCGCGCGGCTGTAGAACGTGTGAATCTCGTTTTTCACCGATGCCGGATCGGCGAGCGTGTTAACGCGCGCGCGGTAGCTCGCGGAACCCTCCAGCCCCGACGAATACCAGCCGATATGCTTGCGCGCCACCATGACGCCGTTTTCCGCGCCGTAATGGATGAGCATGTCGTCATAATGCTCAAGCACGATGTCGCGCTGCGCCTCCGCCGGCGGCGCGGGAATTTTCCCGCCCGTCTGCAAATAATGCCCGACCTGCGCCGGGAACCACGGGCGGCCATATGCGCCGCGTCCGATCATCACGCCGTCGGCGCCGGATTCGCCCAGCGCCCTGTCCACATCCTCAAAGCTCACGATGTCGCCGTTGACGATGACCGGAAGCGACGTGGCATTTTTCACTTCGCGGATGAACCGCCAGTCGGCTTTGCCTTTATACATCTGGCAGCGCGTGCGCCCATGCACGGTGAGCAGTGCGATGCCGCAGCTTTCGGCGATTTTGGCCATGCGCGGCGCGTTGCGGCTGGCGTCGTCCCAGCCGGTGCGCATTTTGAGCGTCACCGGAATCTTCACCGCCTTTACCGTCGCCTCCAGTATTTTCGCCGCCAGTGTTTCATCGCGCATCAGCGCCGACCCGGCATGACCGCCGATGACTTTTTTCACCGGACAGCCGAAATTGATGTCGATAATCTGCGCGCCGCGGTTCTCATTGAGCTTCGCCGCCTCGGCCATCGCCCGCGGATCGCAGCCGGCCAGTTGAATGGCGAACGGATATTCCGACGCGTCGAAACTCGCCATGCGGCGAATGTTTTTGGTGTCGAGCAGCATCCCGCGCGAAGCGATCATTTCCGACACCACCATTCCCGCGCCGAACTTTTTGGCGAGCTTGCGGAACGGCAGGTCGGAGACGCCGGTCATCGGCGCCAGCCAAACCGGCGTGTCAATGGTAAGGGAGCCAATTTTCATACCCGTTCATCCCGTGGCCTGCGAAGCAGGAGCACAGGATCTCATGCCGCAACCATTTTCTCTTTGACTATCTCAAAATAGTGCTGATGATAAATACCTTATGATTTCAGTATTTTCAAGGCATTCCGTTCTTTATTGCCGCCGGATCCCGCGCTCCGGTGCTGCGCATGATCCGCAGGATGACGGGACGGGACTATGAGCGAACAGACCATCGCCCTGCTGGTGGCCGGGGGGCAAAGCGAGCGCATGCAATCGGAGTTGCCCAAACCGTACCTGCCGCTGGGCGGCGAGCCGGTATTGCGCCGCGCTCTCCGGGCGTTTCTCGGCCATGACGGCATCCAGGGCGTGCGCGTCGTCATCCGCCGCGAGCATCACGCCCTTTATAAGAAGGCAGTCGAGGGACTGACGCTGTTTCCCTGCGTCATCGGCGGCAAGTCGCGCCAGGAATCGGTGCGGCTGGGCTTAGAAAGCATCGCCCACCGCCAGCCGGAATTCGTGCTGGTGCATGATGTCGCGCGGCCGCTGGCCAGCCCGAAGCTGATCTGGCGGGTGCTGCGCGCGCTGAAAGATCATCCGGCAGTCATTCCGGCGCGGAAGCTGATCGACACGGTCAAGCGCATCGACGGCGGCCATATCGCCGAAACCATCCATCGGGAAAATCTTTACACGGCGCAAACCCCCCAGGGGTTCCGCTTCGAGGCATTGCTGGAAGCGCACCGGAGATTCGCCGGCGAAGCGCTGACCGACGACGCCGCCGTCGTGGAAAAAGCCGGCGGCACCGTCACTATCGTCGAGGGCGATCCTGAAAATGTTAAAATCACCACGCTGGAGGATTTGAAGCGCATGCAGACACTGCTGACCATTACTAACGAAACGCGCACCGGCATCGGCTACGATGTGCATCCGCTCAAGGCGCATGACGCCGATACGCCGCTGTCGCGGCAAACCATCAAGCTGTGCGGCGTCCGCATCCCGTTCACCCACCGGCTGATCGGCCATTCCGATGCCGATGTCGGGCTGCATGCGCTGGTTGATGCGCTCTTAGGCGCCATCGGCGCCGGCGACATCGGCATACATTTCCCGCCGGACGACCGCAAATGGCAGGGCGCCGATTCCGAGCGCTTCCTCATGCACGCCTACGAACTGCTGAAAGGCAAGGGCGGCGAGCTGGTGCATCTGGACGTGACGCTGATCTGCGAGCGGCCGCACATCGCCGAATGGCGCAGCCGGATGATTGCCCATATCGCGCAGATATTGAAACTGCCGGAGGGACGCATCAGCATCAAGGCGACGACGACGGAAAAACTCGGCTTCACCGGCCGCGGCGAAGGCATCGCCGCGCAGGCGGTGGCGACCGTGCGGTTGCCGAGGGAGTAAAATCGTGGAACGCGAGTCGTGGAACGCGGAAGATAAACAAGAACAAGGTTCTCGCGCGCCACGTCCCTTGTGGTGGTACATCGCCACCTGGTTCGGCTGCGGCCTGTCGCCGGTAGTAAGCGGCACCGTCGGCTCCCTGGGCGCGCTGCCGTTCGCATACCCCCTGCAGGTATATGGAGGGAATCCGGCGCTGTTCGCCGCATCCATCATTTTATTCTTCGTCGGCTGGTGGGCATCCAACCAATATCTGAAATTCACCGGCCGCGACGACGACCCGCGCGAAATCGTCGTCGATGAAGTGGCCGGCCAGTGGTTGCTGCTTTCCGTGCTGCCGCCGACCTGGCACGCCTACCTGCTTGCCTTTGTATTGTTTAGGTTTTTTGATATTGTGAAACCCTGGCCGGTATCGTGGGCCGACCGCGAAATTCGCGGCGGTCTCGGCGTCATGCTCGACGACATGCTCGCGTCATTATACCCCATACTGGTATATGTGATTGTCCTCGTGGAAGCCTATTGCCTCGGTAACCAGAAGCTGCTACTACCGTTTATAAACTTTTTGGGAGGAAGCCATGTCCACTAAAAAGATGCAGAAGAAAGCAGAAAAACTGCTGACCTCCTACCGCAAGAAAAAACTGAAACTCGTCACGGCGGAATCATGCACGGGCGGGATGCTTGCCACGACGCTGACCGGCGTTCCCGGTGCCTCCGACGTGTTCGAGCGCGGCTTCGTCACTTATTCCGATGCCTCAAAGGCCGACCTGCTCGGCGTTCCGACGACGACCATCGCCAGGCATGGATCGGTCAGCGCCGAAGTCGCCGAAGCCATGGCGCGCGGCGCGCTCGACCACGCCAACGCCGACCTCGCCATCGCCATCACCGGCGTCGCCGGCCCCGGCGGCGGCACGAAAAAAAAACCGGTGGGGCTGGTCTATCTTGCCGTCGCCTCGCGCCATTACAAAGACGCGGTGGTGGAAAAAAGAACGTTCAAGGGCAAGCGCGATGCCGTGCGCAGTCGCAGCGTTGACCGCAGCCTTACCATTCTGAAAAAACTTCAGGCGTTTTTTTAACGTCCATCGCCCGAACCCGGATTGTCATTCCCGCGAAAGCGGGAATGACAGCCTCCTCGCAATTGTGTCTATTTCTTCTCCCGTTTCGCCCTGCCGGGCTTGTTGACCTGTGCGCTTCGCGCGATGGCCAGCGCGCCGTCCGGCACGTCTTCGGTAATCACGCTGCCCGCTCCCACGGTCGCTCCCGCGCCGACCACGACCGGCGCCACCAGCGCCGTATTCGAACCGATGAACGCCCCCGCGCCGATTCTGGTGTCGTGTTTTTGGGCGCCATCATAATTACAGGTGATCGCGCCGGCGCCGATATTGGCATTGGCGCCGACATCTGTATCGCCGACATAGCTTAGATGGTTGGCCTTGGCGCCCCTGCCGAGCGTTGTTTTCTTCAGCTCGACGAAATTGCCGACATGGGCATCCTCGCCGATAACGCTTCCGGGGCGCAGCCGCGCAAACGGCCCGATAACCGCGCCCTTCTCAATGCGCGCGCCTTCGATATGCGAGAAGGAACGAATCTCGACATTATCCGCCACGCTGACGCCCGGCCCGAATACCACCTGGGGGTATATCACCACATCACGCCCGAATGCGGTATCCATGCTAAGCGTCACCGAATCGGGGTCGATCAGCGTCGCCCCCTGCTGCATGGCGTGGACGCGCAGCCGCTGCTGCATGACGCGCTCGGCTTCGGCCAGTTGTGCGCGCGAATTGACGCCGAGCATTTCCTCCGCGTCGACTTCAACAACGTGGGAGTGAAGCCCCTGCTCATCGGCCAGCGCCGCGATGTCGGTGAGGTAAAATTCCCCGGCGGCGTTGTGCGCCGATAATTTAGCAAGCAAACCGAATAAGTATTTTCCGCTGACCGCCATGACGCCGGCATTGCACAACGTCAGCTTTTTTTGCTCGGGCGTGGCGTCGCGGCATTCGATGATTTCTTCGAGCTGGCCGGTGCCGTCCACGATGAGGCGGCCATAACCGGTCGGATCGACAAGCCTGATGCCGGTGACAACAAGATCGGCGGATGCGGCGGCATCAAGAATGCGCGAGAGTGTTTGCGGCGTCAGCAGCGGCGTGTCGCCATAGAGCACCAGTATCGTCTGCGGATACCCCGCCAGCGCTTTCCCGGCGGCGCGCACGGCATCGCCGGTGCCGAGCGGTTTTTCCTGCACGGCGAACTGGCAGCCGGGCAGTGCGTTTTCCGCTGTTTCTTTGACCGAATCCATCCCCGGCGCGACCACCGCCACCGTCTTCTCCGGCTTCAAGGGAATAAGCGCCGAGAGCGCGTGCGCGACCAGCGGCTGTCCCGCGACGCGGTGCATGACCTTGGGCAGCGCCGATTTCATGCGCTCACCCTTGCCGGCGGCCAGAACCACGCTTGCGAATTTATGCTTGTACTCAGGAGCCATAGGCCTAGAATCTAGCGGTAACGGCCACATACTGCAAGAAAGGGTTTTGTATGGATTTATATTGGGTTATTGCCGCACTTGTAGCTGGAATCGGCGGTTTTTTGGCTGGCACTAAACGTTGGCAAAATAAATACCAGGAAGAACTCTTAAAAGGGGCTAGACTTGAGGCACAGATAGAAGCGCAAGATAAGGCACATAATGAAAAGATTGCGGCGCTTACTGCAATTCGCGGTGAAATTGAAAGCAATTTAAAAAATATTGCTACTACTGCGCTTAGCCAAAATCAAAGCGATTTTTTGCAATTAGCCAATCAGAATTTTCAAACGCACAAGCAAAATGCAGAAGCTGAACTGGAAGCCCGTAAAATAGCTGTTGAGAATCTTGTCACCCCCATTAATGAGAGCTTAAAAGCTTACAAGCTGCAAATAGATGCTTTGGAACAAGCAAGATCTACATCATTCGGCTCCATTTCAGAAGAGTTGAGAAATGTTGTAGCTACACAAAATGCGGTTCGCACTGAAACGTCTAAGCTCGTCAATGCTCTTCGGGCTGCTCCTAAGACGCGAGGTCGTTGGGGAGAGCACACGTTGCGTAATGTGCTTGAACTGGCTGGTCTAAGCCAACATTGTGATTTCAATACAGAAGAAACGTTTAAACGTGATAATGAGCTGCTAAGGCCAGATGTAATCATCAGTCTGCCCGGCGAACGTAAGCTTGTTATTGATGCCAAAACACCGTTATCCGCATATCTTGATGCTGTAGATGCCGTTGATGAAGAAGAACGCAATCGCTGTCTTACATTGCATGTAAAACATGTCCGCGATCACGTAAAGCAATTATCCGGAAAAACATATTGGGATGGACTCACTGTAACGCCTGATTTTGTAGTAATGTTTATTCCAGGAGATAATTTCTACACCGCAGCTGTTGAACGCGATCCTTCTTTATTTGAAGATGCGGCAAAGCAACGCGTTGTAATCGTCACCCCAGCAACATTAATCGCTTTAGCCAAGGCCGTTGCCTATGGATGGCGTCAGGAAAAGGTAGCCGAAAATGCAAAAAAAGTGCACGATGCCGGGCGTGAATTATATAAACGCCTGACAACAATGGGCAAGCATATCGTTGAGTGTGGCAAAGCAATTAGTAAGTCGGCTGAGTCCTACAATAAATTCATAGGAAGTCTTGAACAAAGCGTTATGCCGCAAGCGCGGCGTTTTAATGAACTTGAGGTTGAAGGCACGGCAACTGAAATTGCCATTTTAGAGCAGATTGAGCAAGAACCGCGTATCCTGCAATCAACTGATTTTACGGGGCAAGAATCCAAAGTAGCCGTCAAAGCACTTTAGATTACTTCCTATACTCCAGCCCCAGCGCTCGATAACTTTCAATATCATCCTTCCAGCCGGCGCGGACTTTGACGAACAGCGCGAGGTGGATACGCTTGCCGAGCATTTTTTCCAGTTCCCTGCGCGAAGCGATACCGATATTTTTTATCATCGCGCCCTTGTCGCCGATGATGATTTTTTTCTGCCCCTCGCGCTGCACGACAATGACCTGCGAGATTTTGACGAACGTGTCCGTTTCCTCCCACGCCTCGGTTTCGACGAATGCGGCGTAAGGCAATTCCTGCTCCAGCTTCAGGAAAATTTTTTCGCGCGTCACCTCGGCGGCGAGCAGCCTGAGCGGAATATCGCTCATCTGGTCTTCCGGGTACAGCCACGCGCCCTCCGGCACCGCGGCGGCCAGATGTTTTTTCACGTCCCCTACCCCATCGCCTTTCAGCGCCGAAATCATGAAGATGCGCTTGAAAATGCCAAAGGCGTCACACGCTTTGGCCAATTCAAACAGTGTCGTTTTGTCGATAGTGTCGATTTTATTGAGAGCTAAATAAATCCCCTTCCCCCGGAGGGTCGGGGAGGGGGCATCATGTGCGGCTTTACCCCCTCCCGCCTCACTCAAGAGGGAGGTAGAAGATCGTAATTTTTCAATCAACCGCACCGTGCTGTCCCTCAGCCCTTTTCGCGCGTCCACCAGCAGCAGCGCCGCGTCGGCGTCGCCGATGCCGGACCACGCGGCCTGCACCATGGCTTTCTCGAAATTCTTTTCGGCAGCGAAAATTCCCGGCGTATCGACGAATATCATCTGCGCATCGCCCTCGACGCACACGCCGCGCACGTTGAACCGCGTCGTCTGCGCCTTGGGGGTGACGATGGATACCTTGCCGCCGGCCAGCCGGTTGATGAGCGTGGATTTCCCGGCGTTCGGCTCACCGGCGATGGCGATGAACCCGCAGCGTGTTTTATCCATGTTGCAGCGTTTCCAATAATTTTTCCGCCGCCGCTTGTTCCGCCAGTTTCTTGGAAGCGGCTTGCGCCTGCGCCGGAGGATAGCCCTGCACGGTGACCTCGATGGTGAACTGCGGCGCGTGCGCCGGGCCGGTGCTTTCAATCAGCGCATACACGGGCACCGGCAGAGTACGCGCCTGCGCCCATTCCTGTAATGACGTTTTGGCGTCCTTGGGCGGCACGACAATATTGCGCGATAATTCCGTCCAGCGCGACAGGATGAAGGCTTCCGCCGCCGCCATGCCGCCATCCAGATATACCGCGCCGATCAGCGCTTCCAGCGCGTCTTCGAGATTGGAAGCGGTGTCGCGCCGCTCGCCGGCGCTTAAGGTGAGCGTCTCGCCCAATCCAATCCCGCGCGCCACCGCCGTCAATGTTTCGCCGCGCACCAGCGCCGCCAGCCGCCGCGCCAGTTCGCCTTCCTGCTCGGCGGGATAGGCGTCATAGAGCAGCCGCGCGACGACCGCGCCCAGCACCGCATCGCCTAAAAATTCCAGCCGCTGGTTGCTTTTGCCGCGCCCGGCGCTGGGATGGGTCAGCGCCAACGCCAGTAAATCGCCGTCATGAAAACGGTAGCCGATACGCTCCTGGAGCGAATTCATTTTATCCACGTGAAGAAGCGCCTGAAACGCATGGCAGTGAACCAGCTTAACGGGTCGGTCCACTGCGCGGTGCCGTTGGTCGAGAAGAAAATAATCTCGGCCTTGCCGACCAGGTTTTCCGCCGGCACGAAGCCGACGTCGGAAAAGCGGCTGTCGCGCGAGTTGTCGCGGTTGTCGCCCATCATGAAATAATGATCGGGCGGCACGTCATAGACCGGCGTATCGTCGGCCATGCCGTAGCGGCGCTCTTTCAGGATGTCAAAACGCTTGCCGCCCGGCAGGGTTTCGGCGAAACGCGGAATGGCGCGGATGTTGCTCGGATTCTCGGCATCGGCGAAATCGCCTTCCGGCTGACGCGGCAGCGGCGCGCCGTTAAGATAGACGATGCCGTCCTTCAACTGGATATGGTCGCCCGGCAAGCCGATGATACGCTTGATGAAATCAACGCGCGGATCAGACGGCTCGCGGAACACCACCACGTCGCCGCGCTGCGGCAGGCGGGATTCAAGAATGCGCCCGGAAAACAGCGGCAGGCTGAACGGAAAGGAATAGCGGCTGTAGCCATAGGAATATTTGGAGACGAACAGGTAATCGCCGACCAGGAGCGTGCTTTTCATCGATCCGGAGGGGATATGAAACGGCTCGAAGGCAAGGCTCCTGAACACCAGCGCCAGAAGCAGGGCGAAAAACCAGGTGCGGATGGTCTCATCCCACGAGTATTTTTGTTTAATATCAGCATCTTGTTTTGGCACAGCCATACGAAATCAACCTCGAAAAAGCCCGATTGTAAACAGCTTGGAGAAAATCTGCAACGGCTTAATGGAATTAAGCATTTTTTAGCTAACGCCTGCTAGAATGTATGAAGCAGGGAGCGAGGAAAGAATATGAAATCCGGCTATCATCATTCACCGGCGGCCAGCATGGTTGCCGTACCGCTCAGGAACTTCAGCGAATTGCAGGCGCGTTATGAGCCGCTCGGGCTGGCGGCGCGCGCCGGCGCCATCCTGGCCGACGCACAGACGGCGCTGGAAGCGGCGCGGCGCATCTTCAAGGCATTGGAGCAACACCCGGCCATCCCGCAGGCGTTTATGCAATTGCGGGACAATCACGCGCTGCACGGCAGGCTGCGCGCCTCGGAAGCCAAATCGCTGCTGCTCGACGGCCACGACGATTTCATCGAGGCGGCGCGCGGTCGGCTCTCGGCCTGGGAAAAAAGCATGGAGCGCTTAAGCCGCAGTGAGGGCATCGCCAGGCGGCACAGCACGGAATACATCCCCGGCGACGCGCCACTGGCCATAGCCATCGCCGGCAGCGCCAACCTCAGCCATTACCTCGGCATTGTCCAGTTGGCCATCGGCGAGTTGATAAAGCTCGATGGCAAGCACACCGGCCAGCACCTCTCCACCGCCGCCGAGCTGCGCCGCTGCGCCACCGTGCTTTCCGACTGCGAAGACGCCTCCGGCATCCGCACGGTGATTCATTGATCCTTTGCCATTCCTTGCGTTTTGTTCTTGCAACATGACAGGAAAATCCGCCTTTCCGCATCACCTTCGACCTCTGCAGGACAAGCTCTGAAATCGCCGCGCGATCCGGATGATGACGGGACATCTGCCTGCGTGCTTGCAATGCGCCGCCACCTCGGCTATTGACTGATGCCCGATGCCTGAAACTGGTACCTGAAACGGAGCGGTGGCCGAGTGGTCGAAGGCGACGGTTTGCTAAACCGTTATACGGGTAACACTGTATCGGAGGTTCGAATCCTCTCCGCTCCGCCAATTTGTCTAACTAAAAACTTTCTCTGCCCGGATTATCGGCCTCAAAAGCCCAGCGTCCGGGCGGTTTTGCGAGGCGTGTTGTGGATCAGTATTTTTCCAAAACCACGGATTTTTCCTTAAGAGAGCCTTTTTTCTCTGTGGGGAGTTGACATAGGAAAATTGGTACACAACTCTAAATAATCATAATATCAATTGGTTG
>JAGWIM010000051.1 GCA_028873525.1 Pseudomonadota bacterium | reverse complement strand
AAAGCGACCAAGCGTTGCGCCATCATCGATCCGGTGCTGAATTACAATCCGCAGGCGGGTAAGACCTCTACTGCCTCCGCTGATAAAATCATCGCCTATATCAAAAAGAGTGGCCTGAAAACCGAATGGATACTGGAAACGCATGTTCATGCCGATCACCTGACCGCCGCCAGCTATTTAAAAGAAAATCTCGGCGGCAAACTAGGTATCGGCGAGCATGTCGTGAAAGTGCTGGCGCATTGGGTGAAGCTGTTCAACACGGCATATGACACGCCGCTTGACGGTTCGCAGTTCGACCATTTGTTCAAGGACGGTGAGCGCTTCAGCATCGGCAATGTGCAGGCGCGCGTGTTGCATACGCCCGGCCACACGCCCGACAGCATCAGCTACCTGATCGAAGACGCCATCTTCGTCGGCGATACGCTGTTCATGCCCGCCATAGGCACGGCGCGCACCGATTTTCCCGGCGGCAGCGCGAAAATGCTTTATCGCTCGATCCAGAGAATCCTCTCCTTGCCGGATAAGACGCGCATCTTCCATTGCCACGATTATCCGCCCGAAGGCAAAAAGCCACGTTGGGAAAGCGCCGTCGCCGAACAAAAGAAAAATAACGCGATGGTCGGTAGCGGCGTGAGTGAGGCGGCCTATGTCAAAGCGCGTAATAAACGCGATAAGGGCAAAGCTGTGCCACGCCTGCTGTTGCCCGCCATCCAAACTAATCTGCGCGCGGGCGGTTTTGGTGAGGCCGAGGCTAACGACATTCAATTCATTAAAATACCTCTCAATCAATTTTAGGAAAATCCGTGCTCAATGACTTCTAAGGAATTCATCCTACGCGGCAATGTGGTAGATCCGTCGGTCGGCGTCATCATGGGCGCGGCGTTCACCGGCATCGTCGACTCGTTCGTGACCGACATATTGATGCTGCCCATCGGCAAACTATCCGCCGACATCGATTTCTCCATCAACTTCTCCGACGGGCATTATCCGACGCTGAAGGCCGCCAAGGAGGCTGGCGCGGTAACGATTATGCGCACCGGCACGCCATGGCGTGATTTGCCGCCGGATTATGGCGACTGGAGCAATACGCATCGCCGCCTCATACGTTGGCGCGACAAAGGCATATGGGGAAAATTACTGGAAATCCTGATTGATGAACCCGATTACGAATGGCCGATGATTGATGCCAGCCATTGCAAAGTTCATCAGCATGTAGCGGGTGCAAGAGGCGGAAATCAAGACATGATCCGCACAAAAGGGGGATCAACACAAAGCTGCATCTCGCCGTGGATGCGCATAGGCGCTTCTCGCCGATAAGGGCTACGATACAGATGCCATCTTTGAACAGACGAAAAATCAAGGCATGGAATCAATAATCCCACCCAAGAAAAACCGCAAGATACAACGTGAATATGATGAGTATCTCTACAAGCTCCGGCATCTCGCGGAGAACGCATTCCTCCATCTCAAACGCTGGCGAGGCATTGTAACCCGCTACGCCAAAAATACCGCCTCATTCCTCGCTGCCGTACAAATCAGATGTACGCCCTATGAGCTAATATCTCGTGACTACACGTCTGATCCGGACACAAAAGAAGTAGTATTCGGGGATATTGACATTCGCCGCGTTTATGGCATTTCTGCGGAGGGGGCCGGTCGGCTTATCGGCCTCCAAATCCCGAGCCGGACGCTGTACCGTGCGGAGGCGGCGTCATCCCGTCCGGTAAATAAGTGCGCTCACTCTTGAGGTTGGTGCTGGTGTTGTTCGGAGCGCCGCCGGGCATATCAGGAACGTCGGCGGGATCAATGTCCCAGTCACGGGAGATATTCTGGCAACGCGCTTCGACATCATCCATTCTGCCCACGCCTTTTTCGTGGCGGTAGCTGTTGGACTCAAGCGCGGCAAGTTCGCTATAGATGCGTTTCTGCGCCGAATCCGAGATGTTTATGACGAAGCGGGGTTCCTTGCCGTAGTCCCGTATCAGCGCTTTCTCGATGACCTCCATCTGCTTTTTGTGGGAATCAATGGCAACATCCATCTCGTCCGGCGAAAGCTCGGTGATTTGCTTCACGGCATCAACAAAATACCAGTACTGGAACGCGCAGGCGTGGAATGACAGATCATGCGCCAGCCGCTTGACATCTTCCTCTTTGCGTTGTTTGGCGGCCTTATTCTCCGGCGGCGAGGCTGGTTTGGGTGACGGCGGCGGTGGTGACGGCGGCGGTACAGCGCGGCGTTTCTGTTCTTCCCTGTAACGTTCAGCCAGGATTGCATCGGCCTTTTTATATTGTTCATCCACTTTTTTGGTTTGCGCTTTTACGAAATCATCCATCGCCTTGACGATGTCCATATGGCCGGCCTGAAAGGCCAGCGTGCGAGCGATGGTACCGTTGTTATCCTCGGCATAATAATGGATGCCTTTGTCCAGCAGGTATTTGACCATGGGAAGATTGCCGCTGTTGGCCGCATAAAAGAGCGCTGTTCGCCCGATTGCGTCATTGCCATTGACGTCGGCGCCGGCATCGACCAGCACCTTGGCGACATTGATTCCTTCGCCATCGATGCGTGCCGCTGCCAGCGACAGCAGCGGTACACCGGCGTGATTTTTTTCGTTGGGCGAGGCGCCCTGTTTCAGCAGCAGCCGAACATCATCAGCGCGGCCAAGGCTGGCGCGGTAGATGATTTCATCCTTGGGTGAATCGGCGCGCGCCGGGAACGCGCTGAAAACGAGCGCAGTGACGAGAAAAACAGTAAGTATCCTGCTTGACATATCCATTTGTCGCACCATATCAGCGTGAGTATAGCACAAACGGAATGATTATGGCGGCAAAAAACAAAGAAAAGCTTAAATTTTCGGCGGAGACCGGCAAAGTCCTGCAATTGATGATTCATTCGCTCTACACCAACCGCGACATTTTTCTGCGCGAGCTGATCTCCAACGCCTCCGACGCCTGCGACAAATTGCGCTACGAGGCGTTGACCAATCCTGATCTGGCCAAGGATTCCAGCGATTTTGCCGTCACCATTATAGCCGATAAAGACAAGCGCACGCTAACCGTCAGCGACAACGGCATCGGCATGAACCGTGAGGAATTGATTGAAAATCTCGGCACCATCGCCAAATCCGGCACGCAGGAGTTCTTAGGTCGCCTGACCGGTGACGGCACAAAAGATACCTCGCTCATCGGCCAGTTCGGCGTCGGGTTTTATTCGTCCTTCATGGCGGCGGATAAAGTGACGGTGGTTTCTACCCGCGCCGGCAGCGATGAAAGCTGGCAGTGGGAGTCGGATGGCACCGGCGAGTTTTCTGTCGCGCCTGCCGAAAAATCGCCGCGTGGCACCGCCATCACACTGCACCTTAAATCCGGCGAAGACCAGTATCTTGACACTTTCCGCCTGCGCCACATCGTCACCACCTATTCCGATCATATTTCCTTCCCCATTAAAGTGGGTAGCGCCGAAGGCGAGCCGGAAGCGGTCAACACTGCTTCGGCCGTATGGATGCGCTCGAAGGCTGATGTCACACCAGAGCAATATAAGGAATTCTACCACCACGTCGCCCATGCGCCGGATGAGCCGTGGCTCGTCCTGCATAACAAGGCCGAGGGCAAGCTGGAATACATGGCGCTGCTGTTCATTCCGTCGCAAAAGCCGTTCGACTTGTTCCATCCTGATCGTAAGCGCCGCGTCAAGCTCTATGTCAGACGCGTCTTCATCACCGAGGAAAACGCCGAGCTGGTGCCGGCTTACATGCGCTTTCTGCGTGGCGTCGTCGATTCGGAGGATTTGCCGCTCAACATCAGCCGCGAGACGTTGCAGCATAATCCCATGATGACGAAAATCCGTGACGCGCTGGTCAAGAAGGTGCTGGCGGAACTCAAGAAAAAAACCGAATCAGATGAGGAAGGATATAGAATCTTCTGGGCAAATTTCGGTGCGGTGCTGAAGGAAGGACTTTGCGAGGCGGCTACCCCGCGCGAACAAATTCTTGAAGTTTGCCGTTTTTATTCAACGCACGGCACGGGCACAACTTCGCTCGACGCCTATATCTCCCGCATGAAGCCGGAACAGGAGCATATTTATTACTTAACCGGCGACCGGCTGGACGCACTTCGCGGCAGCCCACAATTGGAGGGATTCGCCGCCAAGGGTATAGAGGTGTTGTTGCTGGCCGACCATGTGGATGATTTCTGGGTGAGTGTGGTGACGCAGTATAAGGGTAGAAACTTCAAATCGGTGACGCGCGCCGACATTAACCTCGGCGAAAAAAAATCCGAAACAAAAACCAAGCCCGATGATAATATCACGGCATTGGCCGGGCGCATGAAGGAAATACTAGGCGACCATGTAAAGGACGTGCGTGCCACCAGCAAGCTGACTTCCAGCGCTGTCTGTCTGGCGGTCGATGAAGGCGCGATGGACGTGCGACTCGAGCGTTTCCTCGTCGAGCAGAAGCAGATTGCCGCCGCCTCGGCCAAGATTCTGGAAATCAATTCCGATCATCCCATCATTAGATCGTTGGTGACAAGGTTGAGCAACACTGAAATTCCCCTCTCTGTATCTTCCCCCGTAAACGGGGAGAACAAGGAAAAAGCTCCCCCGCTTGCGAGGGGGTTCAGGGGGGAATCTTCCAGTAACGATATCGAAGACGCGGTCTGGCTGTTGTTTGATCAGGCGCGTATCGCGCTGGGCGAAACCATCGCCGACCCGGCGGCCTTCACCCGCCGCTTGCAACGCTTTGTCGAGAAAGGTTTGACAATTTAGATGTTTAGTCCCGCTTTGTGATGGAGGAGTGTATTCTGCATTTCCAACACAGGAGGCCTTATGGGACAATATATCAGCGTAGTGTCCCGCATTATTCTTTACAATTGAATCATTGCGATTATTTTTTACCCAAAGCTACGTAATCCACCTTGCCGCTGCCGAGCCGCGGGATGGACTCCAGAAACGCCACGCGCCTGGGCAAACAAATTTCCGCAACGCCTTTTTCCCTGGCGTGGCGCACCAGCCGTTCGCGCGTCAACTCCGGCGATTCAGTGAACAGCACGATATGCTCGCCCTTGCGTTCGTCGAGAAGCGCCAGCGCCGCGTGTGCGACTTCCGGCAGCAGGCTGCCCGCCAGTTCCTCGACCGCCAGCAGGCTCACCATTTCGCCGCCTATCTTGGCAAACCGCCTGGCGCGACCTAAAATGCGGACGAAGCCGCCTTCATCAATGTCCACGATGTCGCCGGTGTCGTACCATTCTGTTGACCCTGCGAAGTGCGGAGCGATTGCGCAGGATCCTGTGCTGTCGCTTGCGCTCCCCACAGGATTGGTAAGATACCCCAGCATAATATTCGGGCCGCGCACCATCAGCCGCCCGCCCTGCTCCAACCCCTCGACTTTTTCAATGCGGCATTCGATGGCTGGAAACGGCCTGCCCACCGTGCCGTGCCGGTGCTCGAGCGGCGTGTTGCAGGCGATAACGGGGCTGGCCTCGGTGACGCCGTAACCTTCATAAATGGTGAGACCGAAGCGATCGGCGTAAAGCCGCCGGGTGGATTCTTTCAATTTTTCAGCGCCGGAAACGGCAAGACGCACGTTCCAGAAATCATAGTCGTGCGCGTAATGCGCGTAACCCTGATAAAACGTGTCGGTGCCAAGCATGATGGTGGCGTCGGTGTCATATACCAGGTCAGGAATGAGGCGGTAATGCAGCGGCGTCGGATACATGAAAGTCTTGATGCCGGAGAGCGGTGGCATCAGCATCCCGACTGTCAGGCCGAAGGAATGAAACACCGGCAGCGCGTTGAACACGATGTCCGATGGCGTAAGGTCCAGCCGCGCGCAGATCTGCGCGACGTTGGCAAGAATATTGGTGTGCGACAGCGCCACGCCCTTAGGCACGCCTTCCGATCCGGAGGTGTAGAGGATGACCATCGGATTGTCCGGGCTGGTGCGGGCAATCACCTTCGCCAGCGCGCGGCGCGCAACCAGCGATTTCGCAAAGCCACGCAGCTTATCCGCCGGCGTGATGGAATCACGGATGTCTTCGAGGTAAATAATCCCGTAGTCTTTTTGCAGTGCTTCAATGATAGATTCCATCTTTCCCTTCTCGATGAATTGCCGCGAGGTGAGGATGGTTTTCACCCCGGCGATGCGGCAAGCATGGAGAAGATTGGCCGGACCGGAGGAAAAATTCAACATGCAGGGAATTTTCCCCAGCGTCTGCAGCGCGACGAACGTCACCAGCGCTGCGAGGCCGGATGGCAGGAGGACGGCTACATAATCCTGCGAGTCGCGAGGCGGTTGTGCAGGATATTTCCCCATGGCACGGGATCCTGCTCCCCGCGCCAGAGCGCCCGCACAGGATGACGACAATACAAACGCCTTGGCGAACAGTTGCCGGTAATTCATGTTCACGCGCGTGATATCGCTGGCGATAACGTGGCTGCCGCCGTGCCAGTCGCGCGCGTCAAGCAGGGCTTCGAGAAAATGGCGGCGGTAGGGCGTGGCAGCGAAGGCGGCATGAGTCATGACATCGTAAAGTGCCTTTGCACCTTTCGTTGACTCAAGCGGCGGCAGGATGGTCATCCGCACCTTGGGGAACCAGCGCTGACGCAGCTTTTTGCCGAGGCGCGACACTTTGGAATATTCGGCGCCGTCAATCCGCACCGGCAGAATAGTCGCGCCTGTTTTTTCGGCGATCATCGCCGCACCGTCATAGATTTTCATGATGCCGCCGCTGGTGGTGATGCGACCCTCCGGAAAAATCACGACATGCGCCGATTCGCGCAAATCCTGTATCAGCCGCTTCATGGACATCGGTTTCAAGGGATCGAGGCGATAAAGCGTGACAACTTTATTGAACCAGCGGAAATACCATTTATCGGCCTGGAAGACGTTGATGGCAAAAGCCGGTTTTTTCGGCAGCAGCACAGCAACCAGCAGCGGGTCAAGATAAGACTGGTGGTTAACGACGATAAGGACTTTATCGCCCGCCGCACGGTAATGCCCCATGCCCTGCACCTCCACGCGGAAGCACAGCCTCAGCAGGAAAGTGAGTGCCGGCCTAAGCAGTGAATCGTCGAGCATAACATGCCACGCCAAGGTTCAGGGTTGCCACCAGAAGAAACAGATCGGTAATCCGCAGTCCCAGCGATAATAGCCCGGCGGAGACCAGCGCTGCAACCGTCATGAACACCGAATCACTCAGATTGCTGGCCGCCATGATGCGCGAGCGGTACTCGGCGGGCGTGTGCGACTGCAGCATGGCATAGAGCGGCACCATGTAAATCCCGCCGCTGACCGCCACCATCAGCATGGCGGCGAGCAGCAGCCAATGCTGCGGCGCAGTAACGAATGACTGCACATCCTGCAGCGGCGCCGGGCCGGGGTGCGGCGTCGCCGCCACCAGCATATAGGTGAAAAGCGATACCGCCAGCGCCGTCAACGGCGTCAACTTCGGCGAAACCTGCCCTTTCAGCAGCCAGTCACAAAGCAGCGCGCCGACGGCGATGCCGATGGAAAAGATGGTGAGGAAGAGGATATACACCTCGTTGTCACCCCGCACCACGCCCTGCGCGTAATTGGCGAACTGCGACATAAAAACCGACCCGACCAGCGTGTACCACGACAGACCAAGGATGGAGAGCAGGACGCGCTTGTCGCGGCTGGCGTGGAAGATTATTTCCTTCGAGCCGCGCCAGAGATGCCACTGGATGCGCATACCGGAATGGGCGACAGAGGACAGCGGAATAAACAGGCTGGCCAATATACCCAGACACGCCACCGTGAGCGCCGTTTCGCCGATAACATCGCCGGGCAGATCGACCAGCAGCCCGCCGGCGATCAGCCCGAACAGCACGGAAAGATAAATGCCGCCGGCCATGAAACCATTGCCCGCCAGCAGCTCGCCATGCGTCAGGTGATCGGGCAGCAGCGAGAATTTTATCGGGCTGTAAAAGGTCGTATGCGTACCGCTGACGAATAACAATCCCATCAGCAGCGGAACGTCACGCGCGGCAAAGCCGTAGCACGCGCCGGACATGATGCCGATTTCGGCGAGTTTGGCCAGCCGCACCAGCCGTGATTTCTCGTACTTGTCGGCCAGCGCCCCGGCGACAGAGGAAAACAGCAGCATCGGCAGCACCAGCAGCGCCGAGCAAAGCGTTACCAATATCTCCGGTCGCGCCGGAAGCAAAACGCCATGGCTGGCCGAATAGGCGATCAGCACCACCAGCCCCGAGCGCAGTAGGTTGTCATTGAACGTGCCGAGAAACGTCGCCGCGAAAATCGGCCAGAAGCGCCGCTTGAGAAACAGGCCGTATTTGAGGTGCTGCAAGTCAAGCGGCGTCTTACCGCGCAGGTCAACTGAGGGAGTGGAAGGCTTGAACATACGCTTACGATTGACCAGATAACCGGATAACCGGATAAATAAGGTATGACGAGAAGATTTGCCACATTATCTTTTTCGTATATAAATGCTAAATACTTTCCTGAAATATTTTCTTTCCGGTCATCTGGTCATCATTATGCCGTCCACGCCCAAAAAACCCACTCGCGAACAAGCTGAAGACGCAGTGCGCACACTTATCCGCTGGACCGGCGACGACCCGGAGCGCGAAGGATTAATCGACACGCCGAAGCGCGTCGTCAAATCCTACGAGGAATTCTTTCAGGGCTACGATACCGATCCGGCGGCGGTGCTGAACCGCACTTTCAAGGAAGTCGAGGGCTACGACGAGATGATCGTGCTGCGCGACATCGTCTTCGATTCCTACTGCGAGCATCATATGGTGCCATTCACCGGGCGGGCGCATGTAGCCTACATCCCCAGCTGCAAAGTGCTGGGCGTCAGCAAGCTGGCACGTCTTGTCGATGCATATGCCAGGCGATTGCAAGTTCAGGAAAAGCTCACGGCGCAGATTGCCGCCACCCTGCACGAGGTGCTGAAACCGCGCGGCGTGGCGGTGGTCATCGAGGCGACGCATATGTGTATGACAACACGCGGCGTCCACAAGCCCGGCGCGGTGATGCAGACCAGCCAGCTCCTCGGCCTGTTCAAAAGCGACCCGCGTACGCGGCAGGAATTTTTCAGCCTACTGAAATTCCATGCGCCGCGCTGATTCCCTGGTCAAACAAGCCGTCGTCCTGCTGAAAACGCTGGTAGGATTCGACAGCACGAGCCGCAACAGCAACCTGCCCATCATCGAATGTATCGAAAACCATTTGCGCGCGCTCGGCGCGGTATGCGCGTGCGTTCCCTCGCCCGACGGCAACAAAAGCAACCTGCTGGCGCGCCTGGGGCCGGAGGCAGCGGGCGGCATCGTCCTGTCGGGACATACCGATGTCGTACCCGTCCTCGGCCAAGTCTGGGACGGTAACCCGTTTACCGTCGTCGAGCATGGCGGAAAACTCTACGGGCGCGGCACGGCGGATATGAAATCATTTATCGCTGTCTGCCTGGCGCTGGCGCCGGAATTCCTGAAGCTGAAGCTCAAAAAACCCATCTGGCTGGCATTTTCCTACGACGAGGAAATCGGCTGCCTCGGCGTGCCGCATTTACTTGAATATATCGTGAAGCATATTCCCAAACCCGCTTTCGCCATCATCGGCGAGCCGACGATGATGCGGGTCGTCACAGCGCATAAGGGGGTGCTGTCGTTCAAGACCACCGTACATGGACTGGAAGCGCATTCGAGCCAGCCGCAACTGGGCGTCAACGCCGTGCACATCGCCTGCGAACTGGTGCATTTTCTCAATGTATTGGCGGCGGAGCTGGCAGCCTCCGGTACGCACGACGAACGCTTCCAGCCGCCCTATTCCACCATCCATGCAGGCACGATTGAAGGCGGCACGGCGCGCAATATCATCGCGCGCGAATGCAGCTTCCAATGGGAAATCCGTCCGCTACCGGGCGATGACGTCGATGCACTTATCCGACGCTTCGACGCACGCTGCAAGGAATTACGGGCGGAGATGAAAAAAATCTCCGCCGAGACTGATATTGTTACGCAGCCCATGTCGCGCATGACCGGCGTCACGCTACCGCCAGCGGCGCACCGCCATTGTCAGACCGTAATGCGCTGCGCGCAGACCAACCGGGAATTCGCCGTGTCGTTCGGCACCGAGGCCGGCGTATTCAACGATCACGGCATTCCCGCCGTCATCTGCGGCCCGGGCAGCATCGAACAGGCGCACAGGCCGAATGAATTTATCGAATTGGCGCAAATAGATGCGTGTGTGGAGTTTATGCTGAGGCTCGCAGCACAGTTGACAGTTAACGGTTGACAGCCAACCAAAAAATTCGCTTTGTGTTACGGATGACTGCTAACTGACAGATGACAACCGTGTACACCCGCACCACCCGCTCCATAAAAATCACCGTGATTCCGGTATATCTCGAGGCGCAGTCGGATCCGGCAAGCGGCCATCACGTCTGGGCCTATACCATCCGGCTGGAAAATCTGGGCAGCGAAACCGTCCAGCTGCTGAACCGCTATTGGCACATCACCGACGCAGGCGGTTGGGTGCAGGAGGTGCGCGGGCCGGGCGTCGTCGGCGAGCAGCCGGTGCTGAAGCCAGGCGATCATTACCAGTATACCAGCGGCACGGCACTTCCCACGCCGTCGGGCATCATGACCGGGCAGTACGAAATGAAAACTGCCGCCGGAGAACGTTTTCCCATTGAAATTCCATCTTTCTCGCTCGACAGCGCCGAACAGATTAAACGGCCAAATTGACTGCCTTCGGCAGTTATTCCGGAATTTACAAAGCAAATATCCGGTCTCTCAGGCGGCGCTCTCATTTGCATTTCTGACAAAAAAGCCTATAATACTGCGGGAATGGCAGGAAAGGCGTATCCATGAGCGACGGCCCGGCAGGCGGCATAAGCGAGGCGGACCGGCTGTCGATGCAACGGCAATCGACTTCCGAAACCGATAAGGCCAACGAAGAGTATATTTTCCAGCTACCCTTCGACGCCTTAAACCGAGCCGCCGGCACAGCGGCTAGATTGTTAGGCGCCATCCCCTTTATCGGATCGCTGTTGTCGGCCATGATTCCGACCAATGCCGGCGAAGTCAGCGTCTTCGCTTCGCTTAACCGCGAGAGCGCGTTCGACAAATCCATTAATCAGGGCAAGGGCGGGTTGCAGGGCGGAGCGGTATACAACGCCGTGGCCGCACCGCTGGTTAAGAACAGCGCCATCACTGACCAGACCGGCGGCGCCGGCGGCGGAGGCAGTGGTGGCAGCCAAGGCTTTGAATCCTACGCGGCAAGTTCCGGCATGGGCGAGATGTTCATCGCCGCCGGCGGCGGCAACCATTTCCAGGTTCAGGACATGCCGATGGCATCGCTCGGCACGCTCTCACCGCCAACCTTCGGCGGCGCAGCGACGTCCCGCGGCGAAGGTTTCGGAATGGTATAAACTTTCGGGGCCGAAGTAGCCAGGCGCTGTTCATAAATTAGCGTCATGATGATGCCGAGGGTGATGCAGGCAAGGAACACGGTATCGGATTTTCGTATCGCATTGCCAGACGCCTATTCTCTTTGAGTTTACCGAAGAACTGCTCGATGCGCCTGCGCAATTTGTAGATCGCTTTGTCGTATTCGATTTTGATCTTGCGATTTTTTCTGCCGGGGATCACCGACGTGTTATTTTGTGAGCGCAGACGTCACGAAACGGATCGGAATCGTAGCCCATATCGAGCACAACGTAACAACCAAAAACATCTGTAAACAGGCCGTCAGCAACGGTTATATCCGATGTGTTGCCGGCGGATAAAAACCCCTCGATCACGTGGCCTGCCGCCGTAATCGCCAGATGCAACCTGGTCGTCACTCCGGCGCGGTTGATGCCTTTGGTTTGCTGCCCCCTTTTAAGCCGCCGCCGTGACGGCGCACTTTGAACGTCGTGGAATCGCCGAGCACAATATGCAGCGTTAGCTTTCTATTGCTCTGTAATTTCAGCACTATTTTCCACCACACGCCACGATCCGAACTGTGCTTGAAGCGTTGATACACGCGATGCCAGTGGCCGTAACAGGTCGGCAAATCACGCCACGGAATGCCCGTGCGGAGCACGTAAAGCATGGTGCAAAAAATATGATAATCGCTGATGGATGGCGGACGTCCGGCGCGCGAATAGCCGCTCTTTATAGCGGCACCCGCAAAACCACGGGGCTTGCCCCATGGAGGTTCACAATGAATATAGCGCAAACCAGCCAAACAGTGAGCAAATGCAATTGCTCAATTCGCCGTTACCTCGACATTGATGACATCGGAATAGATGCCGCCGGTTTCTGCGCCGGTCATGTTGCCGATGGTGAATTCGATGGGCAGGCGCACGCCTGTGGCGGTGGTAGTGCCGGTGCTGAGGGCGGCATCGGTGGGCGCGCCGGAGGTGAGGTCGATTTCGGCGCCGTTCAGCGTTATGGTGTAATCGATAGTGTCGGCGATGGCGGGTGCGCGCTCGTGGATCATGCGCTGGTTATTTTCCGACTGCATGGTGACGCGGTAGCCGTTATTGCTGCGAACCACCACGTCGAAACCGCGCTGCTCGCCGCTCTCCAGCGTGTTGAAATCGATGACCTGCACCGTGTCGCTGATGTCAAACGGCGCGCCGGATTCCACCAGCGACAGATCGACGCTGCTGTCGGCGCGCGCCTGGAAGGTGATGGTTTTGGTGTCTTCCAGCGTCGGCGCGATAATGCCGGTAAGCAGGCCGGAATAGAGACTTAAGCGTAGCGCCGGATCGCTATAAGGCGTGGCTGAGGCAGGCACGGCTTGCAGCGGATCGACCGTCCATACAAAATTATGATCGGCGCTTTGCGTTAAATTAATGCCGGTCGGCAGGGGAAAGCTGCCGGTGATGGTTTCGCTCGCTGTTCCCGAACTATCCTTGAGGATGTTGCTTTTGCTGGCGTTGGTATAGGCATTATAGTTTAGCGTATGCACGTCCTGCGTCAGCTTGCGCTGGCTGAAATTGCCCGATTGGCCGCTCGAGAGCGTAACGAAATATTCGCAGGTAGCACCCGTAGCCTCGCCCTGCACACGGAAATTGACCGTCTGTATGTATTCCGCCGGGTCGAACACGGCATAGCCGCCGCTGCCGCCTTGGAAGGTGACCACGGACGGCACGTCGGCAAGGGTAAGCATCAGGCAAGCCGCCGTCGCCGGGGCGGGGAAGAAAAGGATGAGCAAGGTAACCCACTTCCCTCTCCCCTTGTGGGAGAGGGTGACGAGCGTAGCGAGTCGGGAGAGGGGGATTCTAAAAATACCTTGCATAAGATACCCCCTCTCCCTGACCCTCTCCCACAAGGGGAGAGGGGAAAGAAAATGCGCCATTCCCGGTTGCCATCGCTTGCTCCTTAAGCAACCAACTATAGAAAAATAAAATAGAAATTGCAATTATAAGTTGCAAGAAAGTGTAGCTTGTCATTCCCGCGAAAGCGGGAATCCTGTATCAATTTAATACAACCATGATTGATTTGACATCATAATAAAAGGCAGTATTTAGATATCAGAGCGGAGTTTTATAAATCCTGAGAGCAAAATTTATGAATCGAATTCTCACCATATTGATTGCTGGGGCTATACTCACTGGTTGTATATCGCAGCAAGACAGACAAGATATGGATGCATCTCATGATGCCGCCTTATCCAAACTTCAAGCAGCGACGGACGATGCGACAATTAAATAGACCTCCTGCGTAACGAATAATTTAAGTATTTGGGTTATAGGTCATCATGAACCACTATGGAGGCCATGATGGATCAGAGTTCTTTGGATCGTTTATCGGATGAGCAGTTTCGTCGGCTGACGGGACTGAAGCGTCCGATGTTTC
>JAGWIM010000004.1 GCA_028873525.1 Pseudomonadota bacterium | reverse complement strand
AAAGAGTGGAGCGAAAATGCTCTAGTCGTCCGGCGTGGGATTTGACGCGGCAGGCTCATCCTTCGCCGGTTTGAGCGCGCCGCCCTGCGGATGAGATTTTCCGGCATCATTTCTGGTGGCGGACGGCGCTTCAGCGAAGCCGATTTGTTTGGGCGCCGCCGCGCCGGCCTCCTTGAGTGATTGATGTTTTTTATAGGTTTCGTAGAAGCGCAGGTTTTCCTTGGCCTGTTCCGGCGGCAGATCTTGCAGGTTGAGCGCCAGCGCCTTTTCGTCCTGGCCGCTTAAGCCGTAAGCCAGCGCCAGGTTCTGGCGCACCGTAAGGTTGCCGCCGGCGACGGTGTTCAGCGCTTCAAGCCGGCCGATGGCCTGGTCGAACTGCCCGTTTAGGATCAGCGACATGGCAAGATTGTTCTGAATACGCACCGATCCTGGCGCCAGTTTCAGCGCGTACTGGTACAATTCCTGTGCCGCAAGGTGATTGCCGGCATGGTCGAAGGCTATCGCCTTGCCGTCATAGGCCACCGCATCGCCGGGGGCGATGGCGATTAGCCGGTCGAACGTGTTGATGGCATCTTCCGGCTGGCTGTTAGCAATTTGCGCGTAGCCGAGCTGGGCAAGCAACTCCGGGTTGTCCGGCTGTTTGACCGCCGCCGCCTGCAGCAGCGTGACCGCTTCCGCAGCCTTGCCCGACTGCCGCAACTGGCGCGCCTCCTGGATGTCATCCCGTTTCTGCCCGCTTGCGCCGGCGGCATTTTTCGCCTGGGTGGGCGGCGTGCAGGCGGCGAGGAAGACAAACAGGGCAAAAGCAAGGAAGAAACGCGCCATAGCTTTCCAGTCGTTAGTCGTGAGTCGACAGTAAGCGAATGCTACCGACTATCGACTGGCGACTCTACTGGCTTATGAACAGGTTCGCAAGCGAATCGCCGATTTGCCGGAAAAGACGCGTCAATTGGCTTCGGCATTATGGTACGAGAGGGACGGTCGTTTGACGGGTGAGCGTTATGTTGCCAAAAGGCAGTACGCCTGGCGCTATAAAACTGAACGTGTAAGTGGCGGTGATCACTTTATAGTTTATGCTGTTGATGGTTTTCGATTGAGAAGTGACGGTGAAGTCGTTGGGATTGAGGCCATACAAATTTGATTGTGCCACAGAAATAATCTGCGAGTCAGGCGCCGCAACGTTTATCATCGCATAGCGTCCGGCCTCGTCGATAGCGATTTGCATGGAATTGAGCGTCCAGTAAGCCCGCCCAAATTCCATGATGCCTAAAACCAATAACAGAAATACAGGCAGCACCAAGGCCATTTCCACCGTTGCCGCGCCGGTTTCATGTTTACACAGCCATCGAACCGAATGCCGCCCGTAAATTTTCATTGTACACGCACGGTTACAGTTTTACTGATGGAAAATGAATTATTCGGGTAATTGGCATAAGGCAGCATGGTGGGCACCGAATAATTTGCAGTCACGGTATCATACATGGCAGGATTGCCGCCGTCCGAACATGATCGCCCGCATGTTGCGGACGATCCCGAACAGGTACAGGATTGGGCGGTGGTGACGGTTACACTGTTGGCTGGAAAGCCGCTTGCCGTTTGAATAACTTGTGCAATGCCGGCATTATCGGAAGGTTGAGAAAGGGCGTACTGTATTCCTGCCCGCATGGCGCCGCTCAAAGACATCGAACTGCTGATGACCGATGCCAGATCCCATATAAGCGGCACTATAATAATGACCGTGGTCGCAACAATAGCGAACTCGACGGTGGCGGCGCCCAGGCAATCCCTGCCAAGGCGCCTGGCATTTTCGTATACGTGTCTTATCAGCATGTATCTTACTCTACCAAGGTGACCGACCCTGAGACCGGCGTCGTAATCTTGCTCATACCGCTGTTCGGGCAGTTGCCGCTCAAATTGGTGCCGCCGCTGAAATTAAGCGACCACGCGATGACCTGGGTGCAAGACGGGCTGGACGTGGAATTGCCGCCGGTAAAGGACAATTCTCCATGTGGGAAATAAATTGCTCCCGTGACATTCATCGTGGATCCGCCATTGAAACTACTGGAACTATCAATGGGAGCGTTACGATCCTGATAGATGGCCACCCCTGCATCGGTGCCGCTGGTAGGAGCGCTCAGGGTGACGTTGGCTCCTCCATTGATAGAGGCCGTGGCGTAATCGGAACCGGTGCTGCTGGTAAGAATAATGGTGACGCCGTTGCCGGTAAGCGTGTTGCCGCCATTAACGCTCAGCGTGCCGCGGTCGATGATATATACGCCCGGCTGTAAAGTGGCTGTAGATCCTCCGTTGAGGGAAATGCCGTTGCAATAGACGCCGGGGGACAGGGTAGCTGTTTTTCCGCCGTTAAGGCTATATTGGTTATGGTCGCAACCAGAATAGCTGGGAATGGACAGATTCTGGTACGGATCGGCTATGGGAGAAAGCGCATCAACGATAGGAGCGTTGGTGGAATTAAGTTCTGCCCCGCCGCTTAAAGTATAATTACCCATGGTGTAAAGACCGTCTACGTTCATGGTGGCGCCGCCGGTCATTTTGATGGCCTGGCTGTTATTGGAATTGGACGCCATGAAACAATTGGTAGCATTAATTGTCGCTCCGCCCGACATATCGAAATCACTGCTGCCTGATGGATCAAGCGCCACGATACATCCACCAATGCCATCGTTGGGCGGGCTGGTTTTAGGCAAGGCCACGGCGCGAACGGTAATGGTCGGGGACTGGTTTAAGAACAGGGCTGAAAACATCATCGTTTGCGGCTGGGAAAGAAGCACTTCCACGGCGCTGGTATTAGACGTGTAATTGCCGCTCCGGGGGGGATTGTTTACCGTAATAGTCACATTGCTGCCATTGCCAAAGCCATTAGCGGCCACGGCATTGGTGGCGCTTGTGGTACGGGCGCTGGCAGTCGTTTCATAAGCACCAGCGATCGCCGCGGCGTCGGCAACCGCCTGCAAATTGCGTTTTGCCAGGTACCAATTGCCCGTTTCCAGACCCAACCCCATCATGCCAATGATAGCAGGCAGCAATATCGCCCACGTTATCATTATTCCCCCGTTCTGGCATTTGAGGAATCCTGGCGCAGTGTTCCCTGCGGAAAATTTTTTCATCGCGGCGACGCCGGCCTGACGGCGCGCCGGAAGCTTGCCGCCGGTCGTTTCCTGCTGCTGGTGGGTGAGGTATGTGCCGGGCATGAACGCTTGTCCATAATGTATGTGGGGCAACAACTTCACAGGTTAACACGGAATCGGTTAAAGATGGGTAAATCATCGGCGGCAGTTGATTGATAATTAAGACGTTTTTTATTAAAAGATGGACGGCTGGCAAGGGACGGATTATAAAGGCTGAAAAAGCCCCCCGTGCGTTGCGCCGCCATGAGCATCCGCCCTGATTACAGACAGTCGCCGTTGGCAAGCCTGGCCGAAATCAACTGGCTTATCGTCGGTTTGATGACGATCATCGCCTGCATTGGCTTTGTCATGATGGTCTCGGCGGCCGGCGGGTCGTTTTTGCCCTGGGCGGTGCCGCAGATGATGCGGTTTGCGCTGGCGTTTGTGTTGATGATCATTATCGCGCTGCTGCCGATGCGGTTGCTGATGGATTATGCCTATCCCGTTTATATCGCCTGCTTGCTGGTGTTGCTCGGCGTGGATATTCTCGGCCATATCGGCATGGGGGCGCGGCGCTGGCTATCGCTCGGCGGCCTCAATATCCAGCCGTCGGAATTCATGAAACTTGCCGTCATTCTGGCGCTGGCGCGCTACTTTCATCAGACCTACCCCGAGGACATCCGGCGTATTCCTTTTCTCATTCCACCGGCCATGATGATCGCGCTGCCGGCGGTGCTTATTCTCAAAGAACCTAATCTCGGCACGACGCTTATTCTCGTGACGACCGGCGGCGTGATATGCTTTTTCGCCGGCGTGCGCTGGCGCTATTTTATCGGGTTGGCGCTGGCGGCGTTGGCGGCGGCGCCGGTGGTGTGGCATCTGCTGCATGATTACCAGAAGCGGCGCGTGCTGACTTTTCTTAATCCCGATTCCGACCCGCTGGGCGCCGGTTATAACATATTGCAATCGATGATCGCTATCGGATCGGGCGGGTTTTTCGGCAAGGGATTTTTGCAGGGATCGCAGAGCCAGCTTGATTTTTTGCCGGAAAAGCACACCGATTTCATTTTCACCGTGCTGGCCGAGGAGTTCGGTTTTTTCGGCTGCCTGGTGCTGCTCGGGCTGTATGTGATGCTGCTGGCATCCGGCATGATGGTGGCGGGGCGCAGCCGCAGCACCTTCGGTTCGCTGATGGCCGCCGGCGTGGTGGCGCTGATTTTTCTGCACATCCTCATCAATTGCGGCATGGTGATGGATCTGCTGCCGGTGGTTGGCGTGCCGCTGCCGCTGATGTCATATGGCGGCAGCATCATGCTCTCGACGGTGCTGGCCGTCGGCCTGCTGCAGAACGCCTGGGTGCACCGCGATGAATTGCCGCTGCGCCTGACGCCGAAATTGTAGCTGCTGTTTTTCTTGTGCACTGCTTCAATCTCCTTTATGCTGGAGCTGTCGGAGTAACCATTATGAACCCACTTGGCACCGGCCGGGCGGGCAAGAGAAGTATATGCTGCAATCTTCGCAGGACACAGGCGAGGTTGGCGCAGGCAGGATCGCATCACCGCGGGATCGCATTTATGCGGCACTCGACCTCGGTACTAATAATTGCCGTCTGCTCATCGCTTCAGCGCAGCCCGAAGGCGGCCTGGCGGCGCCCGCCATCAAGGTGTTCGACAGTTTTTCGCGCATTGTGCGCCTGGGCGAGGGCGTAAGCGCTACCGGCGAGTTGTCCGGAGATGCGATGGAGCGTACGCTGGCGGCGCTTTTGGCCTGCAAAAAAAAACTCGGCAGGTACCACATCACCGCCGCCCGTTTTGTTGCCACCGAAGCCTGCCGCCGCGCCAGGAATGGCCACGAATTTCTGGAGCGCGTGCGCAAACAGACCGGCCTGTCCATCGACATCATCACCAGCGAGGAAGAAGCAAAGCTGGCGTTCCTCGGCTGCTCGTCGCTGTTAACGGGAGCCAGCAAGCGCGCCATCGTATTTGATATCGGCGGCGGTTCGACGGAACTGATGTGGGTCGATATAGGCAGCGGCGGCAGCGAGCATGTTATCGCCGACTGGCTGTCCATTGGTTTCGGCGTCATGAACCTGGCCGACAAGTTCGGCGGGGCAGGTCTGGCCGACCTGGCGTTTGGCGACATGGTGAATTTTCTGGTCCAGCGCATCCGGCCTTTCGATGAAGCCAACCGCATCAGCGAGATTATCGGCGACGCGCCGGTGCAATTGCTGTCCACCTCGGGCACGGTAACGACGCTGGCGGCCGTCCATCTCGGCCTGCCGCGCTACGACCGATCGCGCATCGACGGCATTGCCATGCCCGTCGCCGACATCCGCGACACTGTTCAAAAATTGCTGACCATGCGCCCGTCAGAGCGCTTCAACCATCCCTGCATCGGTCCCGACCGCGCCGATTTCATTCTCTCCGGCTGCGCCATTTTTGAAGCGATCAGCAGCCTGTGGCCGCAAGGCGCCATCACCATCGCCGACCGTGGCGTGCGCGAAGGGATTATTTTGAGTTTGATGAATCGAAGGTGATGCCGCCCAAACGTGCCGCCGGCCTTCGTACAGCGCTTAACGAAAAGTTTGATGTTGCCCCCGCCTCAGCCGCCGTGTCTCGATTGCCGGGGATTGCATGGCAACCTTCCCCGATAGTGCGAGGTCATTTTCAATGTATTGGTCGCTTCTGCGAAAGCGGATGGTTTATTAAGGTACAGAACGCGCGCAGCCGGGAATTATGGTATTTTATACAGGCTATAACAAACGCCAGGTTGCCCGGTAATATCCATGGCAAGACCAACGGATCCGAAAACAATGCTAATGCCGACGGCGACGGTTATGGCCGGCCCCCACGATATTTTGCCAAGCACGGCGCCGAAACCCAATGTAATGACGCCCATCACGGCCACCGCGCGCCCGAGATTGCCGTATATGATGGCTAATATGAAACACAGCACACTGCCCATCGGGGTCGTCTGAGCATAGACGGCGCCGGTATCCGCCATATAGATAGCTAACGCAAGGATGCCGAGCAGCAGAAACTTCAATCGGTCCGCCATTTAAGATTGCCTTTTTGTATTATGCCTGTAATCCGGCAATAGCTTATTCCGGAAGTCGACTCACGGATCCGGCTGTAGAAATCATGGAACCCCATTCGAGCCAGCACAAATAGCCGCGCCGAAGCCAGTCGGCATGGTGGAGATAACATCCGAAACCAGTACAGAGGATGCAAACACAACGGAGATGCCGATCGTAACAATAATTGCCATGCCCCACGTCACCTTGCCGAACAGGGCGCCGAGGCCTATCATGATCACGCCTATCGTTGCGATGGCGCGGCCAAGATTGCCATAGATGATGGCTAATATGTAGCATAATATATTGCCTGGAACACTCATTACACCCACTTGGGCATAAGCCGCGGCGATGCCCGCCGCATAAATAGCAACGGCGAAAGAACTGAAGAGCATGAGTCTATACAGCTTCCCTGCGGCCGGTTCTCGCTTCTGGACTATCATAACCGCTCCTTCGCGCTCGGCGCCGGCGCATTATGACGGTGGACTAACTTCGGGGATGTCCACACGGATGCGATGGAGAAAAGTATCAACACCCATAACAGCACCAACCGGCTGAGTGGTGGACGGCGCACAGTATCCATGTCAATGTCTCCCAATGGTTAAAAGCAAGAGAAACCCTTAGTTTCCTCCGATTATTATAGAGGATTATGATATGCCGGACAAGCTAAAAATTCCTGATTTGGGATAATTCTAAATCGGGATTACGCATCCATACTGGTTCCGATGGGTGCTGTTTGTAACAAAAAACACTATGTATTCCACGAAATATGGATATTTTCCGGCATTCTCCATGCGCTTCCTCCATCCGCCATGCTTATAAATTATTCCAGTCCCAGGCCATCAATGGTTAATGCCATTCCCGCTTGCGCAGGAACGACGGTTTTCCTTGGTTTTTGCGCAATATTAACCATTGACGACTTTGTCCTGTACATTATTCACTAATGATATTGCGCAATGCGTCCGGCAGGCGCATAATGCAGGTTCCGTTTAACGCCTTACGTCCGGATTCTAGGATTGTACAGGATGCGTGCTGCGCCCGTCGCGGGGCAAAAACAGTCATAGGTGGAACTGCCCGAAGAGGCGGATACCTGCCCGGCGCCGATCCCGGGCTTAACGCTTCGGGGGAACATTATGTCTGTCGGGGATTATATCATCGCCACTTTGATGCTGGCGACGTTGGGCGTTCTCATGGCCGGCATTGCGCTGATGGGCGTCGGCGGCGCGGAGAACAGGCATTATGGCAACAAGCTGATGGTGGCGCGCGTGTCGTTGCAGAGCATGGTGGTGTTGATGCTTGCTTTGTTGTTCTTTCTCGGTAAATCTTAATCCTGCGGGACGCACCGCGTCAGCGCAGGATCGACAGCGCGGGATCCTGTGCCCCGGCTTTGCCCCGCGCAGGATGTATGATGGTTAAACTGAATACAATTTACACCCGTACCGGCGATGACGGCACCACCGGGCTGGTTGGCGGAAGCCGCCGCGCCAAGCACGACCTGCGCATCGAGGCCTGCGGCACGGTCGATGAAGCCAATTCGATGATCGGCATCGCCCGCTGCCATATGCGCTCAAAATCTGCCTTCGATGCCAGCCTGAAGCGCGTTCAGCATGATCTGTTCGACCTCGGCGCCGATCTGGCGACGCCACCCGCCCGGGATAAAAAAATCGGAAAAAACGCGCCGTTGCGCATCGTTGTTTCGCAAGTCACGCGGCTGGAGAAGGAAATCGACGCGCTTAATGCCAAGCTTTCGCCGCTTAATTCTTTCGTGCTGCCCGGCGGTACGGATTTGGCGGCGGCGCTGCATCTTGCGCGTGCGATAACCCGCCGCGCCGAACGGGTCACCTGCGCGCTGGCCGAAAAGGAAAGCGTTAATCCCATCGCCATCCAGTATTTGAACCGTCTGTCGGATTTTCTTTTCGTGCTGGCACGCGTCGCCAATAGTAACGGCAAAAAAGATGTGCTGTGGCAGCCGGGGGTGAACAGATGAAAATTCTTGTCTCCGTCAAGCGCGTCGTTGATTTCAACGTGCGCATCCGCGTCAAGGCCGATGGCTCCGGCGTCGAGACGGCGGGCGTCAAGATGTCGATGAACCCGTTCGATGAAATCGCCGTCGAGGAAGCGGTGCGGCTCAAGGAAAAAGGCGCCGCCACGGAAGTGGTGGCCGTGTCCATCGGCGCAGACAGCGTGCAGGAGGTGCTGCGCGCCGCGCTCGCCATGGGCGCCGACCGCGCCATCCATGTCTCCATTGATAGCGACATCCAGCCGCTGAATGCCGCAAAATTACTCAAGGCCATTACCGAAAAAGAAAAACCCGACCTGCTCATCATCGGCAAGCAGGCGATCGACGACGACGCCTCGCAGACCGGCCCGATGCTGGCGGGACTCCTCGGCTGGGGGCAGGGGACATTTGCTTCCAAAATAGATTTTGTTTCTAACTCCCCTCTCCCGCTTGCGGGAGAGGGTGCTGACCCCGCACTTGTTGCGGGGGAGGCGGATGAGGGCAGGCACATTCTCGTCACCCGCGAGATTGACGGCGGATTGATGACGGTAAAACTCAAGATGCCCTGCGTCGTCACTACCGACCTGCGCCTCAACGAGCCGCGCTATGCTACGCTTCCCAACATCATGAAAGCGCGCGGCAAGCCGTTGGCCAGAATACCCGCCGCTGAACTCGGCGTCGACCTCTCGCCGCGCACGGCGCTCGTCAAAGTCGAGGAACCAAAGAAACGCAAAGGCGGCATCAAGGTGAAAAGCGTTGAGGAACTGGTGGAGAAGCTTAAAAACGAGGCGAGGGTAATATGACCATTCTCGTCCTCGCCGAACATAACAACACATCTCTGCATCCCGCCACGAAACACGCGGTCACGGCGGCGGCGCAAATCGGCACGCCTTCGCCAAATGGCTCCGGCGCGGCAGGCGTCGGGATTCATGTATTGGTGGCGGGCAGTGGCTGTGATGAAGCGGCGAAGCAGGCAGCCGCCATCAAAGGCGTAACGAAAGTCTTGCAATCCGATGCGCCGCATTATGCCTGGCCGCTGGCCGAAAACATCGCGCCGCTCATAGCCTCCGTCGGCAAAAGCTATTCGCACATTCTTGCCACCGCTACAACGACCGGCAAAGACATTATGCCACGCGCGGCGGCGCTGCTCGATATGGCGCAGGTATCGGAGATTGTGCAGATCATCTCGCCGGACACCTACCAGCGCCCGTTTTATGCCGGCAATGCGCTGGAAACCGTGCAGGCGAAAGACGCCGCCAAAATCATCACGGTGCGGCAGGCGGCGTTTGCCGCCGCGTCCGATGGAGGCGATGCCACGATTGAAAAGCTTGCGCCGTTGCCGGACAGCGGACTTTCGCAATTTGTTGAGGCGAAGGAAAATAAATCCGAGCGGCCCGAATTGACGTCGGCGCGTATCGTGGTTTCCGGCGGGCGGGGATTCGGCTCCACGGAAAATTTCAAGAAAATCGAGGCGCTGGCGGATAGGCTCGGCGCGGCCATTGGCGCGTCGCGCGCGGCGGTGGATGCGGGTTACGTGCCCAACGATTACCAGGTCGGTCAGACCGGCAAGGTCGTCGCGCCCGATTTGTACATTGCCATCGGCATCTCCGGCGCTATCCAACATCTGGCCGGTATGAAGGACAGCAAGATTATCGTTGCCATCAACAAGGATGAAAACGCGCCGATTTTCGACGTCGCCGATTACGGGCTGGTTGCCGACTGGGAAACTACGTTGCCGAGGCTGGAGCAGCTTCTGTCCAAATGACATATTTTCTTGAGTCAAGCAAACCTAGAAAATGGTCATCCCCGCGCAGGCGGGGATCCATGTCTAAAAGCAAACTGGATTCCCGCTTCCGCGGGGATGACGGAATAAAAAAATGAAATTCGCCGTTACGCAGATGAATCCCACCGTCGGCGACATCGCCGGCAACGCAGCGAAAATTCTGGGGTTTTACGAAAGAGCAAAAAAGCAGGGCGCCGAGTTTGTCGTTTCGCCGGAACTGTCGCTGGTCGGCTACCCGCCGGAGGATTTGATATTGATGCCCGCCTTTGTGAAGGAAGCCATGGCGGCAGCGCAAAAACTGGCGAAAAAAACCGCAGGCGGCCCGGCGCTTGTTATCGGCGCGCCGTGGCAGGACAAGGACAAAACCTATAACGCGGCGCTGCTGCTCGACGCCGGAAAAATTCTGCATATCCAGTACAAGACCGTGCTGCCCAATTACGGCGTGTTCGACGAAAAACGCTGGTTTACCCCGGGGAGCGGCACGAAAATCGTCACCTGGCGCGGGCAGCGGCTCGGCATTCTGGTCTGCGAGGATATGTGGTCGCAGGGGTTTGACGCGCGCCTAAAAGAGCAGGAGGCAACGCTCGTTATCGTCATCAACGCCTCGCCGTTTGAAGCGGGGAAAATGGCGCACCGCCGGCACATCGCGGCGCGCGCGGCGCGGCAGGCGAAGGCGCCGCTGATTTACGCAAACCTCGTCGGCGGGCAGGATGACATCGTCTTTGACGGCGGCTCGTTCGTGCTCGATGCCAAAGGTAAAGTCATCGCGCAACTGCCGGAGTTTGAGGAAGATCTTGCCGTGGTGGATGGTGGACGGTGGATGGCGGGTGGCGTCGCTGCCTCACCTTCCACCGTCCACCGTCCACTACCCACCATGGAATCCCTCTGGGCGGCGATGAAACTCGGCCTTGCCGACTATGTGAAGAAAAACGGCTTCAAGGGCATCATGCTCGGCCTGTCCGGCGGCATCGATTCGGCGCTGGCTCTCGCTCTCGCCGTAGATGCGCTGGGGGCAAACAATGTGAGGGGCGTACTGCTGCCGTCTCCCTACACGTCAAAGGAAAGCATCGGGGATGCCAAGGCCAGCGCCAAGCTGCTCGGCGTTGAGACGATGACGGTGCCGATTACGCCCGGCATGGAGATTTTCGACGAGGTGCTGAGCCCGGTGTTCCGGCAGAGCGGCTGGATGGATGACGTGGCCATCGGCGGCAACGTGCAGGCGCGACTGCGCGGCATCACGCTGATGGCAATTTCCAACAAGTTCGGCTGGCTGCTGCTTGCCACCTCCAACAAGTCCGAAATCGCCGTCGGCTACACTACGTTATACGGCGATTCCTGCGGCAGCTACGCGCCGCTGAAAGACCTCTACAAAACGCAAGTCTATGCGCTGGCGAACTGGCGTAATAAGCAGGGCGCGGTGATTCCAAAACGCAGCATCACGCGCGCGCCGACGGCGGAGTTGGCGCCCGGCCAGAAGGATGATGACCAGTTGCCGCCCTACGCGCTGCTCGATAAGATGCTGGCGCTGCATCTTGAGGGCAGGCTGTCGGCAGAGGAAATCATTGCCAAAAAATATCCCAAGACCATTGTTGAGAAAGTGGTGAAGATGGTACGACTCAGTGAATACAAGCGCCGCCAGTCCTGCCCCGGTGTCAAGCTTTCGCCGATGCTGTTCGGTCGTGACAGGCGGTTCCCGCTGACGAATAAATTTTAGATCATTTGCGATTTATAGTCATTCCGACTGGTAATGGGCATTAGGCCTCTTCAACAACCTCGCATAGTATAGCGCTTCTTTTTTTCGGGCGTTCGCAGGGGCTTCCCGTCGCGTCGAACGTGCGCTAATGGTTCATCGTATCGAGCAGCTTGATAACCGCCGGCGCGATAATGACGATAAACAGCACCGGCAGGATGCAGAGAATCATCGGCACCGTCATCTTCGCCGGCAAGGCCGCCGCCTTGTGCTCGGCGCGCAGCATACGCTGCTGACGGAACTCGGTAGAAAGCACGCGCAGCGCCTGGGCGATTGGCGTGCCGTATTTTTCGGTCTGGATGAGGACGCTGACGATGCCGCGCATTTCCTGCAACGTGCAGCGCTTGGCCAGGTTGGAGAGCGCCTGGTTACGGTCGGGCAGGAAGCCGATTTCAAGGGAGGTCATGGCCAGTTCCTCGGCCATTTCGGGATAGGAAATACTCAGCTCTTTCGATACGCGGTCGAGCATGGCCGTGAAGCTTAGGCCGGCTTCGGCGCAGATAGTCATCAGGTCGAGCGTGTCGGACAGCGCCCGCTGGATGTGCAGGTAGCGCTTCCTGCGTACCCGGCCAACATACCATCCCGGCAGTTTCAGGCCGACATACGCGCCGAGCACCGGCCAGATATAATTGATGACCCGCCATTTTTCGCTGACGTTGGCATTAAGCCGCATGGCGATAATGCCAAGTATACCCAGCGCAATTGGCAGCACCAGGTTGAAAAACGCCAGCACGACGATGGCATCGCGCGAACGGAAACCAGCCTCGACAAGGGTGGATTCGGTTTTGCCGATCTGGTTTTTCTTGATGAGTTGGAATTTCATGACGACGGCGCGCATGAAATTCACGCTGGCTTCCGGCTTCCTGCGTTTCTTGGGGCCGGTCAGGTCGTTTTGCAGCAGCCTGCGCCGTTCCTGGATGCCCTTGATCTTGGCCGCCATCCTGTCGCGTTCGCTGAAACCGGTGCCAATCGCCCACACGCAGAGGAACGCCGCCACGCCGGTCAGGGCGACATAGAAATCGTCAACGTTGATCCAATACGGCAATGCCTGGCTTAACTGGAAAGGCTCACCTGATCGCATGGGCTATGCTCCAGGCGTCAGGCAACAGGCGACAGACGGCAGAAAAAACCCATCTGCCGTTTTCTGCCCGTGGTCATCTTCTATCTGACACCCGACACCTGACATCTGTTACCTCATATCTCAAACTGCGTCATCCGCCGCATGACCCACATGCCGAAAACCATCAGGAATGCCGCCGACGCAGCGCACTCATTACCGCGATAATCCTCGTAGAGCGGCTTCAGATAATCCGGGCTGACGGCAGCGACGGCGCTGATAACAATGAACGGCAGCGCCCCGATAATGTAGGCCGAGGCGCGCGCTTCCGACGACATCGCCTTGATTTTCATGCGCATCAGGAAACGCCCGCGCAGCACTTCCGATAAATTTCCGAGTATCTCCGCCAGATTCCCGCCGGTCTCGCGCTGGAGGATGATGCTGGTGGTAAAAAAATTGAATTCGGTGAGGTCGAGCTTGTGCGCCGTTTCCTGCAATGCCTTTTCCATCGGCACGCCCAGCTTCATGGTGTTGGAAATATTGCTGAAAACACTGCCCACCGGATTGGGTATCTCGTGCGACACCAGCACCAGCGATTCCGACACCGGAAGCCCCGAGCGCAAGCCGCGCACAATGAGGTCGATGGCATTGGGAAAAAGCTGGAGAAACACCTTGGACTGCTTGTTGGCAGAAAATTTAAGGAACTGCAGCGGCAGCCAGACGCCGAAAATAATGCCGAGGAAAAAACCGAGCAACGGCGATTTCCTGAAAATGAAGGAGACGATAAACATGATGGCCAGCAGCCACAGCAGGCGGCGCAGCGCATATTGCTTGGGGCTGATGGTTTTGCCGGCGCGCGCCAGCCGATCGCCCAACCGCCTGATGTTGGGCAGCGGCTTTGCCAGCCAGTAAGATACCCCTTTGCTTTCGATGGTCTGGCGGCGCAGTTTCATATCCTGCGGCGACTTGACAGCAACGATTTTGCGGTTTTTCAAACGGTCAATGCGTTTCTGCATTTGCCGGCGCTCGCCGCCGCCTAATAATTCGGCGCCGAGGAAGAACAGCGCCACCACGCCTGCAAAAATAAGAATATCGGTCAGCATTCTAAATCCTGCGAGACGCGCAGCGGCTGCGCAGTATCCTTATCCATTATCACAATACGGGTCATCGACGTATCCTCCATACAAGATCCCACGCCCGCGTTTCGCGCGCCACAGGATTATGACTGTCCCGCCATCATCGCCTCAATCAGCGCCTGGTCGAGTCCATAATAGGCGGCCTGGTGCGTGAAATGCGGACGGATGCCGGTGGATTTGAACTCGCCGGTCAACTTGCCGTTTTCATCTTCGCCCTTGAACTCGAAGGTGAACAGATCCTGCGTGATGACGACGTCGCCTTCCATGCCGACGACTTCGGTTAGATGCGTGATGCGGCGGATGCCGTCGCGCATGCGGCTGATCTGGACGATGACGTTGACGGCATTGGAGATCTGCGTGCGCACCGCCTTGCTCGGCAGGTTGATGCCGGCCATGCCGATCATGTTCTCAAGGCGGGTCAGCGCCTCGCGCGGGGTGTTGGCATGCAGCGTGCCCATTGAGCCGTCATGGCCGGTGTTCATGGCTTGAAGCAGGTCGAACGCTTCGGCGCCGCGCACCTCGCCTAAGATGATGCGGTCGGGGCGCATTCTGAGCGCGTTTTTCACCAGGTCGCGCATGGTGATTTCGCCCTCGCCTTCGAGGTTGGCAATGCGGGTTTCCAGCGGCACGACGTGCGGCTGCTGCAGTTGCAGCTCGGCGGCGTCCTCGATGGTAACGATGCGCTCGCCATGCGAAATCATGCGCGAGATGGCATTAAGCAGCGTCGTCTTGCCGGAGCCAGTGCCGCCGGAAATGATGATATTGAGGCGGACGGCGCCAAAAATTTTCAGCACCTTGCATAGCGAATCAGAAATATTTTTCTGTGACGCCATGGTATCAAGCGTGATTTTTTTCTGCGAGAATTTGCGGATGGAGATGGCCGCACCGCGGATGGCGCAAGGCTGGGCGATGACGTTGACGCGCGAGCCATCGGGCAGGCGCGCGTCGCAGATAGGAGAGGACTCGTCCACGCGCCTGCCGACGCCGGTGACGATGCGCGTCGCCACCGTCATGACATGCGCGTTGTCGCGGAATTTAACGTCGGTGAGTTCCAGCTTGCCCTTGCGCTCGACGTAAATCTGGTAGGGACCATTGACCATGATGTCGGTGACAAGATCGTCGCGCAGCAACGGTTCTAAGGGACCAAAGCCAAGCATGTCGTCGACAATCTGGTTAGCAAGCAATTGCTGCTCCGACTGCGACAACGGCAGCTTCTGCTCGACGACGATTTCGCCGATGATCTCGATAATCTGCCGCTTTAATTCATCGCGCGGCAGGCGCGAGGAAGTGGCGATGTCGATCTGTTCCATGAGCAGGCTGTAAATCCTGTCCTTGGCTGCGCTCAGATCGTCATCCGCCTTGGGCATCGCCACCGGCGCTTTCAGGCTGGCCTCGGTGGCATTGCGCAGCAATTCCTCACCGCTTTTCCTGGCCGCAGGCGCAGCGCCATTGGGCGCGGCGAGAACGGGCGCCGGACCGGCCGGCGGCGGCGCAACGGGCGGCGCCGGATCTGTATTGCTGCGGCGCCCGAACATTACGTCCTCTTCTTGAATTTGGCAAACAGCGCCATGCCCTTACCGGCCGCTGCCACCGTTTTCTGCTTCGCCCCCGGCACCAGTTGCGACGCCAGCGCATAGAGCGGCTTCATTCCGGCATGATCCCTGTATTTCAGCGCCGGGATGTCGCTGCCAACCGGCATGAACAGATCGGGCGCAAACGGCACGCGATGCATAATTTTGGCATTCACGCCTTTCTCAAAATCCCCAGGCTGCATCTCCTGTTTGGGCGCACACCCGACGCGGCTGGCGACAATCACCGGCGGCTTCATCTTCAGCGTCTCGCACATCATGTCGGACAGGCGCAGCGCATCGCGCAGGGACGGCAACGTCAACTCGGCCACCAGCACCACCTGGTCGGCCTGTTTCAGGAAGGCGCGGGCGAATGGGTTCATACGACGCGGGATGTCGAGCACGGTCACGTCGAACTTGCCGCGCAATTCCTTCATCAGCGTGTCAGCGGCGTTGTCATGCACATTGATGCGATCCTGCAACGCTTCTTCAGCGGAGAGCACCGACAGATTCTTCAGCGGCTTGGTCATGACGCGCTCGATGAACAGCGAGTCAATACGGTCAGGTTTTTCCAGCGCCTCGCGCAGGCCCCGGCTCGGCTCGATGTCAAGCGCCAGCGCGATACTGCCTTCCTGCGGATCGACGTCGACCAGCGCCACCTGCTTCTTCGACAGATCGGCGATAATGCCGGCCAGGCTAAGCGCCACCGTCGACGCGCCCACACCGCCGCGCGCGCCGATGACGGCGATGGCGCCGCCCGGCGGTTTTTCCTGTTTCGCCTGCGAAGACGGAGGCGCTATGGATTTCTGGTATGCGCTTTCCAGCGCCGCTTCAGACAACGGCATCAACAGGTAGCTGAAAATGCCCAGATCCATCAGCCAGCAATAAAAACTGTATTCATTGACGCGCCCGACGGTGATGACCTTGGTATCGGGATCGCAGACATTGGCTAATTGGTCGAGCAACGGCGGCGCTTCCTCGGCCGAAGGAATCTCAATCAGAAGCAGTGCCGGCGATGGGTTGGACTTCAGATACTGCGACGCCGTCCCAATGTTGCCATGGTGGATGCAGTCATCCGGCCATTGGCGGCTTCCAGCAAAGGATTTAAGCGTGGCGATATCGGCGCCTTCGCCGACGAAGGCAAGGAAAGGAGGTTTAGCTGCCGATTGGCCTGGATTGCTCATAACCATACATATCTCACGGGCCGCCGGAGGAAGCGCCGGCCCCGGTCGTCGGGCCGGAACCGGATCCCGGGGTAGAACTGCCCGCGCCGGATCCGGAAGATGAGCTGGTGTCCCACGGCGCTACCTGATCAAAGCCCTTACCGGCTCGGTAATCTTCGATAACCTTGGCGTCGCGGTCGGTGTCGGGCGAAACGCGGGCGCTGCCTTTGACCAAATCATGCGGATCGGCAACCATCAGCCCGAGATTGACTTCCTGCGCGCAATGGAAATTGCCCTGCCATGTATTGCTGTAGCTGGTGACCGGCGACGTGCGCCAGTCGGGGCAATCGGGCAGCACGATAGCAAGATAGGTGACGTCGATGTCCGCGTCGCCGCGGGCAAGCCCCGGAGAAGATTCAAAACGGATGCCGTTCTTATAACCCATGCGGCGCAACAGCGCGGCAAGATAGGTTTTTCGCGCCTGGTTATGCATATCGTTTTTTGCAATCCGGATGCGCACCACGTCAATGGCTGGCGGCGCAATGTTCTGCAGCGCCTGGTGCAACCGGGCCATGTCACCGGGCGGCAGCGACGACGCCTCCGGCGGGAAATGCACCATCACCGAAACCTCGCGCGACTCCACCTTGTTCTTGATGGGGTGCGCCGCGTAAAACTCATTGGGATCCTGCCCCTGCATGTCCATGCGGGCCGTGCATGCGCACAACAGGAGGGCGGCGGCGGACATCATTGTATATGCATATGTCGTCATTTGCGTATCCCATCCTATTCCATGATGAACCCGCCGTCGCCGTACAGCGGTGGCATAGCGGCGGGCGGCGCTTTATCCGGCGCTTTCAGCGGCTGTTGCTGAAACAGGTTGCCCATCAACAGAAGCTGGAGATCGGACGGCGGCCTAAAACCATCCAGCGGCGTCTGCAGTTTCGAGGCATCGGCCACCGGATGCACGATATAAGGCGTCACCAGTATCACCAGCTCGGTTTCGTTATTCTGGAACGACGTCGAGCGGAACAGCGCGCCGAGCACCGGCAGATCGCCAAGCCCGGGAAATTTGTTGATGGTGTTGCTGCCGTCGTTTTGCAGCAGGCCGGCCAGCATGAAAGAAGAACCGCTGCCCAGCTCGACGACGGCGGCGGCGCTGCGCGTGTCCAGGATCGGGTAGGTGATGCCCGATACCTGAATGGGGTTGTTGAAATCGAGCGTGCTGACTTCCGGCGCCACCGTCATGCTGATGCGGTCATGCGACATCACCACCGGCGTGAACTTCAAGCTGACGCCGAACGGCTGGTACTGGATGGTCGTCTGCCCGTTCTGTCCAACCACCGGCACCGGAAACTGGCCGCCGGCCAGGAAGCTGGCCGCCTTGCCGGAAGTCGTGGTCAGGGTCGGCTCGGCAAGGATGGTGGCCAGACCCTGCGTCTCCAGCGCGTCGATCATGCTGGTCATCTGGCCGCCGTGCCAGCGCGCCAGGATGCCGGTATTCTGACTGCTGCCACGGTCGAGCAGGCCGGTACGGTCAACCGGCGTTGCGCCGGCGTTGAGCGTCTCAAAATTATTGGTCGCATTGTTGATGCCTATGTTCGGCCCTTGCACAACCTGCAGGGCCAGGCCGCCGACGCCGCTGGAAAAGGCGTTCTGCATGTTGACGCCGAGATTTTTCAAATCGTTGCGCGCCATCTCGACGAACCTGACCTTGAGCATCACCTGGTCGGATCCGGCGGTCTGGATCATGTCGACCATTTTGTCGCTGGCGCCGATAAAAGACTGCGCGATGGTGCGTATTTTTTCCGAATCGGCGACCGAATCGGCAAAACCTTCCATCACCAGCCCGCCATCTACCGTCCGGAAACTGACACTGGCGTCGGGCACAACGCTTTTCACCGTCTGCTGCAGGCTGCTGAGGTTATACGTCACGCTGACGACGGCGTTCAGGATCGGATTGTCCTGCGCGTCAACGGCGTACAAACTGGTCTGTCCGATTTTCTTGCCGCGCACGACGACGAGCTTCGGCGATACCATCTCGATATCGGCAGTCGCCGGATCGGCGATAACGACGGAAGACGCCGCCCGGCCAAGCTTGACCAGGGCGCCCTTGTTGATCTCGACGCTGATGACGCGATCATCGGCTGCCCGGGCCGATACGGCAGTCGTCAGCACGGCGGCCAGCGCCGCCATGCAGGCGAGAGCGCGAACAACGGCGAATGTGGTAAAAACCTTCATTGGGCGCCCCGATAAAATTCGACCGTCTCGCTCTTATCGCCGCGAATCACCTGCACATGCGGCACGATGGCGCTTTTCAACTGCATAAGGTCGGTGTCGCGCGTGTAACCCGCATCGCCTTCGCCATAGAGATCGGTCAGCGCGTTCGCGTTGCTGCCGGCCTTTCTGACACCGGGCGTCGGCTCCGACAGGCTGCGCAGCGCCACCGAGATTGTGCCCATCTCGGAGGCGACGGCGATTTCCTCAGCCTGGCGCGGCGCCACCTCAACGGTGACGGTCTTGGCAACGATGGCTTTATTGTCCGGGTTATCCAGCATCTGGTCAACGGCGACGACGCGCACGTTGCGCGCAAAGGTTTCGCTGACCACCGATTCGCCGCTGCCGTTTCCGCCGCCTGACGTTTTAATGCGATGGGTGACGATGAGGTCGACATGGTCACCCGGCGAGATGAAACCGGCATTTCCCGAAGTCGGCGTCACCGCAATCGACACGGCACGCATCCCCTGATTCAGCACCGCCGACATGAAACCGCCCTCGCCCGACTTCATCAGCGCACTGGTCGGCACCGGATCGCCGGCATGGATCAGGCGGCGCACCACGGCGCCGTTGAAATCGGCGAGATTGACGGCGCCTTCGTACAGGTAAATTTCTTTGGCGGCGCCGGCAGTACCTTCTTCCGGATTGGCCGGCCGGGCATTCTCACCCGGGGCGGTAGCGGCGGCGGAAACCGGCGGTGGCACCCCCCAGCCAAGATCCTGCGCCGCCTGCACGAAGCTGCCCGGCGACAGGTCGTGCTTGGCGATGACAACGCGGCTGGCAGCGGCGGAGGCCGACTGTTCCGCCGGCGCCTGCGACAGGCGGTTCTTCACCGATATGGCGGTAAAAGCGGCAATGGTGCCGGCAATCAACAACAATATGGCACGTCTGGACATGGACATCCGATAGTGAGTTATTTTAGTCTTCAATTCCACCAAAATGATACCGCCCGCTTACTTAAAAAAGTGTTAAGCTCAGGCATCAGAATAATCGTACCTCAGTGGCTTATGGACATATTTGTAAATAAAATTTAATTAATTATCCCCGGCAATTAATCATGACCTTAGTACAAATCCGCCGGCCGCGTAAAATGGTAATTTCAAATGCGCTTCTCATGCGTATCGCATTGAGCTAGAATCAACCGATGATACGACAGCATGATCTGGTTGAAAAGGTCAAATCCTATGACCCCGACGCCGACGAGGACGCCATCAACCGCGCCTATGAATTTGCTCTGAAAGCACATGGCGCGCAGAAGCGCGCCTCCGGCGACCCCTATTTTTCCCATCCGGTGGAAGTGGCCTACAAGCTGACTCGCTACAAGCTGGATGTCGCCTCGATTATAACAGCGTTGCTGCATGATACGGTTGAGGACACCGAGGTGACGCTCGACGATGTCGAGGCGAATTTCGGCAAAGAGATTCGCACGCTGGTCGACGGCGTGACGAAACTTTCGCGGCTGGAGGGCAAATCGGAGAACCTCAACCAGGCGGAGAATTTCCGGAAACTGCTGATCGCCATGAGTGAAGATCTGCGCGTGCTGCTGGTCAAGCTCGCCGACCGGCTGCACAATATGGAAACACTTAACTTCATCAAAAGTCCCGAAAAACGCCAGCGCATCGCCCGCGAGACGGTGGAAATCTACGCGGCGCTGGCTGAACGCATCGGCATGAGGGGACTGAAGGATGAATTGCAGGATCTGGCGTTTGCCGAGCTGTACCCGGAAGCGCGCGAGTCCATCGTCAAGCGGCTTGATTTCCTGCGCAAGGAAGGCCAAGCCGAATTGGACAAAACGCTCTCCAGCATCCGCAGAAAGCTCGACGAGGCGGGCTTGAAAACCGTAGAAATCCATGGCCGCGAGAAACGTCCGTTTTCCATCTGGAAGAAGATGGAGAACAAGAATATCGAGTTCGAGCAATTGTCCGACATCATCGCCTTCCGCATCGTCACCGACACGGTGGCCGAATGCTACCAGGCACTCGGCGTCATCCACGCCGAATGGCACACCATTCCCGGCCGCTTCAAGGACTATATTTCCACGCCGAAGTCGAACGGCTACCAGTCACTGCACACGGCGGTGCTCGGGCCGGGGCAGCAGCGCGTCGAAATCCAGATACGCACGCACGAGATGGATGAGATCGCCGAATACGGTTTGGCGGCTCACTGGGCCTATAAGCAGACGCACAAGAACATGAAGGACGGCAAGCAGTTCCGCTGGCTGCGCGAACTGCTGGAGATTCTCGAAAAATCCTCGAACCCGGAGGAATTCCTGGAAAACACCAAGCTCGAGATGTATCACGACCAGGTGTTCTGCTTCTCACCAAAGGGCGACATCCTGGCCTTCCCGCGCGGCGCCACGCCGGTGGATTTTGCCTACGCGGTGCATTCGGGCGTCGGCGACACCTGCGTCGGCGCGAAAATCAACGGCCGCATCGTGCCGCTGCGCACCAAGCTTAAAAACGGCGACCAGGTGGAAATCATCACCAGCAAAACGCAGACGCCAAGCCCAAGCTGGGAGCGGTTCGTCGTCACCGGCAAGGCAAAATCGGAAATCCGCAAATACGTGCGCACGTCGCAGCGCGCCGAATATATCAATCTCGGCCGCGCCGTGCTGGTCAAGACCTTCAAGCAGGAAGGGCACGAATTTGCCGAAAGCATGGTCGAACCGCACTTGCCGGCGTTCAATAAAAAAACGGTGGACGATTTGCTGGCCGAAGTCGGCGAAGGATTGATTTCCCGCCAGCAGGTGGCGGACGTGGTGATCGGCGAGAAGAAACCGGCGGCCAGCCCCGGCCTGCTTTCAAGCCTCTCCAACCCATTCCGCAAGAAAAAAAGCGGCGGGCATACGCCGATGCCGATCAAAGGCCTCATCCCCGGCATGGCGATTCATTTCGGCGGCTGCTGCCACCCGATTCCGGGCGACCGCATCGTCGGTATCGTCACCACCGGCAAGGGCATTACTATTCACACGATGGAATGCGAGACGCTCGAAAATTATTCCGACGCGCCGGAACGCTGGATCGACGTGGCGTGGGAGCATGACCAGACCGATGCGCGGCACATCGGGCGCCTGCGCGCGCAGGTGAGCCATGAGCCGGCGGCACTCGCCACCGTCACCAACGTCATCGCCAAGGAGATGGGCAACATCAACAACTTGAAAATCACCAACCGCTCGATTGACTTTTTCGAAATCCTCATCGATGTCGAGGTGCGCGACTTAAAGCACCTCAACAACATCATCGCCAATTTACGCGCGAAGGAAGTGGTGCAAAGTGTTGAGCGGTATCAGACTTGACGTCATCCTGCGGGCCACGACCGCGGCTGCGCAGTATCCAGGGAGAATGTGCATGAGACGATTCTTATCTTTATCAAATCCTGTGCTCACGCTTTTTGCGTGCGCAAAAAGGCGCGCCACGGGATGACAAAAAACCTCCGCCTCGGCATTAACATCGACCATGTCGCCACGCTGCGCAATGCGCGCGGCGGCGAGAACCCTTGCCCTGTCCGCGCCGCTGAGCTATGCAAGGAAGCGGGCGCCGACGGCATCACGGCGCATCTGCGCGAAGACCGCAGGCACATCCGCGACCGCGACATCGAACGGCTCAAAAACGAAATCGCGCTGCCGCTGAATTTAGAGATGGCGATGACCGACGAGATGCTTTCTATCGCGCTGAAAACCATGCCGCATGCGGTGTGCCTCGTGCCGGAAAAGCGCGAGGAGCTGACCACCGAAGGCGGCCTCGACGCGGCGCGCTATGAAAAACAGATCGCACCGTTCGTACAAAAATTGCAGGACGCAGGCATCCGCGTTTCATTGTTTATCGCTCCGTCACATGAACAAATCCACGCCGCACAGCGCATCGGCGCACGCGCAATTGAAATCCATACCGGCGCTTATTGCCACCTGCTCGGCGCGGCGCGTGAAAAGGAACGCCATGCTATTTCGGAAGCCGCCATTCTCGCCCATGGCCTCGGTCTCGAAGTCCATGCCGGGCACGGCCTCAATTATAATAATGTCGGCGCTATCGCGGCGATTCCGGAAATAATTGAACTGAACATCGGGCATTTTATCATCGGCGAGGCGGTGTTCGTGGGGATAAAGGAGGCGATAGTCGCCATGCGACGCATCATACACGAATCACGAGCCACGAGCCACGAGTCACGATGATTTTGGGCACCGGCAGCGACATGGTGGACATCCGCCGCATCGAAAAATCGCTCAGGCGTTTCGGCACGCGGTTTGAGAACCGCGTTTTCACCGACGGCGAGCAAAAAAAAGCGCACGGCCGCAAAAAAGCCGGCGAACGCATCGTGGCCGCGACTTACGCCAAGCGTTTTGCCGCCAAGGAAGCCTGCGCCAAAGCATTGGGCACAGGCTTAAGGGCGGGCACGTTCTGGCGCAACATGGAAGTAATAAACCTTCCCACCGGCCAACCCGCCATGCGGCTCTCCGGCGGTGCGCTGCGCAGACTTCAGACGATGACGCCGGAAGGCATGGCCGCCGCCATTCATGTCTCGCTCAGCGACGACTATCCCTTGGCTTCCGCGCAGGTCATCATCGAAGCCGTGGTAATCACCCCCTCTCCTTCCTAGGGCGAGGGCTGGGGTGAGGGTTATTATAAACAACGCTTCTCATTCTGTTTATGATTCTCTAACTTATAATGCAGCTGATAACCCCCACCCCAACCCTCCTCCTGAAAGGGGGAGGGGGAAGATAGGAATGAGTAAAACCATTGTCATCACCCGCCCGCGCGGCGACGAGGCGGATCTGGCCGAAGCGCTGCAGGAGATGGGCGCGCGCGTCATCTGCGAGCCGCTGATGGACATCATCCTGCAGCATGACCGGCGGCAGGCGCTGGAGCACGCCTTGAAGCGCGAACCCGACGCCGTCATCCTCACCAGCCGCCACGGCGCGCGCGCGTTGGCCGCGCTCACCGAACTGCGCGACCCGATGTTGCTTTGCGTCGGCGAGGCGACGGCGTTGGTGGCGCAGTCACTGGGATTTTCGCGCATCGCCGTCTGCGGCGGCACGTCCGATAAGCTGGCCTCCTACATCGCCGCCGCCTATGACGATGGCACCCATTTTCTCTATGCTTCAGGCGAGGAAGTGCGCGTCGATATCGGCATGGCGCTGGCTGAACATACGATGAAGGTCGAGAGAATTGCGCTCTATGAAGCCGTCGCCGTATCACAGCTTTCGGATATACTGACGGCGCACCTGAACCGCCGCCAGATTGATGCGATAACTTTCCTTTCTCCACGCACCGCACGGATTTTCTCGGCGCTGCTGGCCAAGGCCGGCCTTGGGAAAGAAACCGCGCAACTGGAGGCGTTCGCCTTAAGCCATACCGTCGCCGAGGCGCTGGCGGGTGCGCCCTGGCGGCGCGTGCATGTGGCCGACAAGGCAACGCTTGCATCTCTTATCCGCAGCGTGGATAATATGTTGCATGAACGAGACGCCCCATAACGCAAGGCCCGCCCGCATTCTTTCCGGCTTGCTGCTGCTTGCCGTGGCGCTTGCGATATGGATGGTGTTCATGCGGGCGCTGCCGCGACTGACGCTGCAGGCCGAGCCGGTTGTCAGCCGGCCGGCGCCGAACCATCTTTTGTCCGACCTTCAACATCATCTCGACCAGTCGGACGCCAAAATTAAAGCGCTCGAAGATGTCATCGCCGCGCCCAGGCCGCCCGGCGACGCCGATGCGAAAATCGCGGCATTGCAGGCAAAGGTCGATGCACTGGCGCCGCCGTCCCACGTCGGCGATTCGGCGCCGAACACCCATCTGGAAGCGCTGGTGAATGAGCAGCAACTGGCGCTGCAAGCCTTAAGCGCACGGCTGGACGCCGTTGAGACAAGGGACGCGCACCGACTGACGGCGCTGGCGGCGCTCGGCATGTTGGAAGACGCCGTGCGCCATGGCAATCCGTTTGCCGCGCCGCTGGCCACGCTGACGCAAGTGACGGCGGATAACGCATCCGTGCAGGCATTGCTGGCACAACTGGCTCCTTATGCTGAAAAAGGCACGGCGACGCTGGCGCAATTGCAGGATGAATTCGAAAACGCCATCCCCGCCGCCCTGTCTGCCGGCGATGAAACGGGGTGGAGGCAATACCTGCGCACGCTGGTCAGCATCCGCAGAATCGGCGACCAGCCGGGGAGCGGCGACGACGCCGTCATCGCCCGCGCTGAAATACGGCTTGGCGATGGCGAGATCGAAAAGGCGGCCAATGCGCTTGCCGAATTGTCGCCGAAAGCGTCGGCGGCATTTGCATCGTGGCGGTCACAGGCGCAGGATTGCATCCGCATCAACGGCGCGCTGGCGGCGCTGCGACCGGCGTTGTTGCAGGACCGGCCCGCTGCCACGCCTGCGCCGGCACCCGAAACGGCGCCGGCCAAATGATTGCGCCGTTTTTTTTCCTGATCCTGCTTGCCGGCCTTGGTATCGCCGCCGCCTGGATGGCCGAACATCCCGGCGCCGTCACCATCACCTGGCTCGACTGGCGCATCGACACCAGCGCCGCCGTGTTGCTGGCGGCGGCAGCGCTGCTGCTGTGCGCCTGGACGCTGCTGACCTGGATTCTGCGTACGCCGAAAAATGCTGTGGAAGCGCGCCGATCGAAACATTACCGCAAGGGACTGGCCGAACTGACCTATGGCATCGCCGCGCTGGCCGCCACCGACATGCAAGGAGCGCAGGCGCATATGAAAAAGGCGGAAAAGCATCTGGGCAAGATACCGCTGACACTGCTGCTTTCCGCGCAAATCGCGCGCAGCCGGGGCGACGAGGCCGGAACGCGCGCCCTGCTGACGCAGATGCTCGATCATGAGGAAACCGAATACCTGGCGGCGCGGTCGCTCAGCGACGCCGCCAGCAAACAGCTCCTGCTGCCGCAGGCGCTGGCGATGGCCAAGCGCGCCTATGCGCTGAATCCGGGGGCGAAAAACGCCATTGCGAGCATCGTCAGCCTGCATGTGCGGTTGTCACAATGGCAGGAAGCGGATATGGCGCTGGATCAAGCCAGGCGCAAGGGGCATCTCGGCCACCAGGAACTGAGGCGGCTTCGCGGCATCGTGCGTATTCAGCAGGGACTGGCGTGGCTTGCTGCCGGACGCAATGAAGCGGCGCTGGCGGCGGCGCGCGCCGGGATAAAGGATATGCCGCATTTCGCACCGGCGGTGACCCTGCTGGCGCGTGCCTTTGCCGCCTGCGGACAAGCGAAAAAAGCGCTGGCCATCATCTCCGGCGCATGGAAACGCGCGCCGCATCCGCAGCTCGGCGCAGCGCTCAGAGACATCATCGCCCTTCAACCCAGGGCCGGCCAGGCCAAGCTGACCGACCAATTCCGCGCCATCTATACGCAAAAACCGCCCGAACCGGCCTGGCAATGCCGCGCCTGCGGACATAACACCGGCGAATGGTCGGCGCATTGCCCGGCCTGCCACGGTTTCGACACGCTGACGTGAGCCAGGGCGTGTTCGTTTCACTCCGTGTTGCTGCCGCGCCAGCAGGAAACTTGCCCGCCGGTTGAAGAAAATTCCTGCGTGCCGCAGGGATGATAAACAACGGAGGTTAAATCAAGAATGATCTTCGCAAGACGCCCGGACGTTTTCCTCTCCTGCAGGCGGAAAAGAGAAAAAGAATGCGGCTACAATTGTGGCACCAGGGCAGGATTTGGCAACATTTCATGCGTCGGATCGGCGGTGCCTGTATCGTCAGGCTTTGTTACCTCATTCTCAGGCGGCGGCATGTCGGTAAATACCGGCTTCGCGTCGGCCACGCGGGCCGAGGACGAATTGGCCATTGCCGCCTGCACCGGCAGCGGCTGCATGAACGCAGGCGGCGGCGGCGCGGCATAGGTTCCCTGATAGCCAACCAGCCGGTATTCCCAGCCCGGCATCGGCTGGCGGTAACATAAAATGTCCTGATAGGTGCGGTAGCAATAGGAGGAAGCAATCACCTTGGGCGGCGGTGGCGGCGGTGGCGGACGCATCCAGTCGGCAAAGCTGTCCATCCCGTGATAGATGCCTTCCTTGGCGGCGGTGCCTAAATTATTGACATGGTTAAGCGCTTCCGCGGTATTGGACTGCACGTCCTTGGCAACGTTCTTGACGGCGGTGGAAGCATCGGGAGGAGGATCGGACACAGCGGAGGCAGCGCCATAAATGGCGGCGCCTTGCACGACGCCGGTCGACGGCGTGCAACCCGCCACCGCCGTACCGCAGAGCATCATCAGGATAACGTCGCGTTTCATAGGTTACTTTCTCCGGGTAACGAGAAAGCAAACATTGTGCCAATCACGCCGAGAGCATTTTCTTTAATAATTCATTAACCGCCGACGGGTTGGCCTTGCCGCCGGAGGCCTTCATCGCCTGCCCGACGAAGAAGCCGAATAGTTTTTCCTTGCCCGCGCGGTATTCGGCGACTTTATCGGGATTGGCGGCCATGACGCCATCGATGACTTTCTCGATGGCGCCGGTATCGGTGACCTGGCGCAAGCCCTTTTCTTCGACGATAACGGCGGCTTCCTTACCCGTTTCCATCATGAAATCGAGCACGTCCTTGGCGATTTTGCCGGAGATGGTGTTGTCAACCATGAGCCTGATAAGACCGGCAAATTTTTCTGGCGAAACCGGTGACTGAGTAATTTCCACGCCCAATTTGCTTAACCGACCGAACAACTCATTTGCGAGCCAGTTGCTGACTTCTCCGGCTAACCTCGTAAGGCCAATAGTTTTTTTGTCGTCTAATGCCTTCAATGTATCTTCAAAAAATTGTGCGGATTCCTGCTCAGCCACTAAAACACCTGCATTATACGAATTGAAGCCAAACGTTTCCATGTAACGCTGCTTTTTCTGGTCAGGCAGCTCCGGCAGCGACTTTTTGATGTTGTCTACAAACTCCTGCGTTAATTCCAGCGGCAATAAATCAGGGTCGGGAAAATAGCGGTAATCATGCGCGTCTTCCTTGCTGCGCATGGCGCGGGTTTCGCCTTGGGAGGCATCGAACAGCCGCGTTTCCTGATCGATTTTACCGCCGCTTTCCAGGATTTCCACCTGGCGCATTGCCTCGAATTCGATGGCTTTATGCAGGAAGCGCACAGAATTGACGTTCTTGATTTCGCAGCGCGTGCCGAGCGGCGCGCCGGGTTTGCGCACGGACACATTGGCGTCGCAGCGCATGTTACCTTTTTCCATGTCGCCGTCGCAGGCGCCGATATAGCGCACGATGGAGCGCAGTTTTTTGAGGTACGAAGCCGCTTCGTCGGCCGAGCGCATGTCCGGCTCGGAGACGATTTCCATCAGCGCAACCCCGGCGCGGTTGAGGTCGATATAGGTGAATTTCGGATTATATTCATGCAGTGATTTGCCGGCGTCCTGCTCGATGTGGATGCGCGTGACGCCGACTTTTTTCACGCCTTCCGGCATGTCGAGCAGCACCTCGCCTCTGCCGACGATGGGGTCCAAGAACTGCGAAATCTGGTAGCCCTGCGGCAGGTCGGGATAAAAATAATTCTTGCGGTCGAACACGCTTTTTAAATTGATTTTCGCGCCGATGGCAAGCCCGGTCTTGACCGCCTGCCCGATGGCCTTCGCGTTGATGACCGGCAGCATCCCCGGCATCCCGGCATCGACGAACGACACGTTGGCATTCGGCTCATTGCCGAACTGCGTGCTGGCGCCGGAGAACAGCTTGCTCTCGGTCGTCACCTGGGCGTGCACCTCCAGCCCGATGATGATCTCCCAGTCGCCGGTATTGCCTTTGATCATGCGGCTCTCCCTTTGAATTGGAGTGCATTTTCCAAAGCATGTGCCACATTCAGCACGGTTTCCTCGTCGAACGCCTTGCCGATGAGTTGCAGCCCGAGCGGCAATCCCTCTTTATTCAACCCGCCGGGAATGGAGATGCCGGGCAGACCGGCCAGCGAAGCAGGCACGGTGAAGACGTCGTTCAAGTACATCTCCACCGGGTCGCTCGGTTTGTAATCGAAACCGAAGGCGGCGGAGGGTGCGGTCGGCGTTAAAATCGCGTCGACTTTCCCAAACGCCTCATTGAAATCATTGGCGATCAGCCAGCGCACCTGCTGCGCCTTCTTGTAATAGGCGTCGTAATAACCTGCCGAGAGCACATAGGCGCCGATCATGATGCGGCGCTTCACCTCATGACCGAAACCGGCGGCGCGGGTTTTTTCGTACATCTCGGTGAGGCTGTCGGCGGGCGCGCGCAGGCCGAACCGCACGCCGTCATAGCGCGCCAGGTTGGAGGAGCATTCGGCGGGTGCCACGATATAATAGGTCGCCAGCGCGTATTTCGTATGCGGCAGCGAGATGTCGACAATTTCCGCGCCCGCTTCTTTGAGCAGCTTGACGCCCTTGTCCCACATGGCGAGGATTTCCGGATTCATCCCGTCCGGCCGGTATTCCTTGGGGATGCCGATTTTTTTGCCCTTCACATTGCCGGTGAGCGCCTTTTCAAAATCCGGCACGGCCAGCTTCGCGCTGGTGGAGTCCTTGACGTCATGCCCGCACATGACATTGAGCATAATCGCCGCATCGCGTACGTTGCGGGTCAGCGGCCCGGCCTGGTCGAGCGAGCTGGCAAATGCAACGATGCCCCAGCGCGAACAACGCCCGTAAGTCGGCTTGATGCCGACAATGCCACAGAACGATGCCGGCTGGCGGATGCTGCCGCCCGTATCGGTGCCGAGCGCCACCGGCGCAAGGTGCGCCGCCACCGCCGCCGCCGAGCCGCCGGAAGAACCGCCGGGAACCAGCGGCTGGCCGTCTTTCGTCCATGGGCTTTTCACCGGCCCGTAATAACTTGTCATATTGGAGGAACCCATGGCGAACTCATCAAGGTTGAGCTTGCCGAGCATAACGCCGCCCGCATTCCAGATGTTCTGCGTCACGGTGGATTCATACTGCGGCTTGAAACCATCCAGGATGTGCGAGGCGGCGGTCGTCAGCACATCCTTGGTGCAGAACAAATCCTTGACGCCGACAGGCACGCCCTCGATGCCCCTGCCCTCGCCCTTGGCGAGTTTGGCGTCGGATGCCTTGGCCTGCGCCAGTGCAATGTCGCGCGTGACGGTGATGAAGGCATTGATATGCGCGTGCGTCTTCTCGATTTCATCCAGATGCGCCTCGGCCAATTCAACGGCAGAGAATCTCTTGGCGCGGAGGCCGTCGCGCATGTCGGAAAGGGAAAGCTGGCGGAGATCACTCACGGACTTTTCCTATACCCGCGCTTCTTGAGATTGCTCGATTTGAAAATGGCCTGTGGGTTTTGCCAGCCTCATTATCTGGTTGTTGATACTCGTCGATACAGTCCCTATGCTGCGTATCGCCTCTCCCAGATGGACATGATTAACTGAACCGACTCTTCCCGGAGGCGTTGAATCCAGAGGTTCATTATTAAGCGCCGCTCGAATTCTTTCAACTGGCTGGTGACGTATTTCACTAATTGCTTCAATCTGTTCAGAATTCATAACACGTTGCATAGCCTGTCTGGCGGCCTCAATGTAAGCTGACATAGCAGGCGTTAGAGGAACGCCTTTTGCATCTGCGATGGTTGTAAATACACATGCAAAACTTGCCGGATCAATGTCAGCCATTGTCTTTCTCCTTATTCCATCACCTTCGGCACCACGAAGCAGCCATAGTCCGACTGCGGCGCGTTTTTGACGACGGCTTCCTGCCGGTTGCCATCCGTCACCTTGTCCTCGCGCCAGGGCAGCTTCACCGCCGACACCGACGTAAGCTGCGGCACGCCCCTGGTATCCACCTCGGAAAGCTGCTCCACCCACTTAAGGATGCCGGAAATCTCGCGCGCGAAATGCTCCCTGTCGGCCTCCGTCACCTCAATGCGCGCCAACCGGGCGATTTTCGCCACCGCCTGCGTATCTAATACCATAAATAAAACCTTGAACGAATGCGAGAAGGCCGGTTTTAATGGCAATTGTGAATAATGACAAGTTGATAATAGCCAATTCCCCCGCCGAATTCACTGCTGCCCTGCCGTCTGCGGCACGGCTGCTTGGCCTCGATGTGGGCGAAAAAACCATCGGACTGGCGCTGACCGACGCCACGCGCCGCATCGCCACGCCGCTCTCCACTATCGAGCGCGGAAAATTCACTAAGGATATGGAGCACCTAAAAAAAATCATCGCCGCACATGCCGTGGCCGGGCTGGTGATCGGCTATCCCATCAACATGGACGGCTCGCTCGGCCCGCGCGCGCAATCGACGCGCACGTTCGTTTCCAACCTGCAAAAATATATCGAACTGCCGATGTTGCTGTGGGACGAGCGCCTGAGCACGATGGCGGTGGAGCGCGCCATGCTCGAGGCCGACCTGTCGCGCGCGCGGCGCGACGCGCTGGTGGACAAACTGGCGGCAGGCTATATGCTGCAGGGGTTTCTGGATAGCGTGCGATGATCACAACATTATTGATAGGGGCATACCTGCTCGGCTCGATTCCCTTCGGGCTGATAATCACCCGGCTGGCCGGCTTAGGCGATGTGCGCGCCATCGGCTCGGGCAATATCGGCGCGACCAACGTGCTGCGCGCCGGCAATAAAAAACTGGCCGTACTCACGCTGCTGTGCGACGCCGCCAAAGGGTTCACCGCTGTGCTGCTCGCCCGTTCCATCGCCCCCGATGCGCTGTCGCTGGCCGGACTGTGCGCCGTGCTTGGCCATGTGTTCCCGATCTGGCTGAAATGGAGAGGCGGCAAGGGCGTGGCCACCGCCATCGGCGTATTGCTGGCACTGAGCCTGCCGCTGGCGCTGATCGTCTGCGCCGTGTGGCTGGTGATATTTCTGCCTTTCCGCATCGTGTCGCTGGCGTCGATGGCCGGCATTGCCGGCGCGCCGGTTGCCGCGCATATTCTTGGAGATGGCCTGGCGCTGCCGACATTCATTCTGGCGCTGCTGATTGTTTTTACCCATCGCGCCAACATCCGGCGGCTCATGAATGGAACGGAACATCGTTTTGGAAAGACGGCGCCGTGAGTGAATTCACCACGCAATACCCCAGCCTCGCCTCGCAGAACCTGCTCGATGTGCTGCGGCTCATTCGCACGCTCAATGTCGGGCCGGTGACGTTTTTTCAATTGATGGCGCGGTTCGGCACGGCGGCGGAGGCGCTCGCGGTACTCCCGGAGATGTCTTTGCGTGGCGGAAGATTGCGGGCGCTTTCGGCCTGCTCCAAAGAGGCAGCGGAAAAAGAAATGGCTGCCGTGGAGAAATTCGGCGCACGCATGATTCTTTACGGCGCGTCCGATTATCCGCCGCTGCTGCACACTATCACCGATCCGCCGCCGATTCTCACCATGCTGGGGCATACGCATCTGTGGCGGAAAGGCGTGGTGGCGATGGTCGGCGCGCGCAACGCCTCGGCCGCCGGTTGCCAGTTCGCGCAAAAGCTTGCCCGCGAACTGGGCGAAGCCGGGCTGGTCATCGCCTCGGGGCTGGCGCGCGGCATTGACACGTTCGCGCATAAGGGATCGCTGGCCTCGGGAACGGTGGCCGTCATCGCCGGCGGCATCGACAATATCTACCCGCCGGAAAACGAAGCGCTCTATGGGCAAATCCGCGAATCAGGCGCCATCGCCAGCGAGCAGCCGTTCGGCGCGATTCCTTTCAGCGGCGCGTTTCCCGGCAGGAACCGCATCATCGCCGGCATGGCGCTCGGCACGGTGGTGGTCGAAGCCTCACCCAAATCCGGCTCGCTGATTACGGCGAAGTTCGCGCTGGAGAATAACCGCGAGGTGTTCGCCGTCCCCGGCTCGCCGCTCGACCCGCGCTCGCGCGGCGGCAACCATCTCATCAAGCAGGGCGCGACAATGGTCGAATCCACCGCCGACATCCTGCAAGGCATCGCCCACCTGCGAGGCCGCAAGCTCGAGGAGAACCCCGCCATGACTTACGCATCCGATCATATGGCCGCCGCGTTAAGCGACAGCGAACTCGATACCGCGCGCCGCACCATCCTCGAAAAACTCGGCGCAACGGCGGTGTCGGTGGATGAGCTGGTCGATCAATGCGCGCTTCCCGCCGGGGCGGTGATGGCCATATTGCTGGAACTGGAACTGGCCGGACGCCTGAAGCGCAGCGCCGGAAACAAAGTGTATTTAATGAACGTGGAAACGGCGGAGGAAATGGCGTAAAACCTCGCCTTCCACGATACCCCTTGCTGAAGCGGCCTTGCTGCTATATATGCTTTAGCCCATTGTCGTATTCACCAATTCCGCACAGCGCATATAGAGTGTGATGAACGTCGTCGTCGTCGAATCACCGGCCAAGGCCAAGACCATCAATAAATATCTCGGTGCGGATTATACCGTGCTGGCGTCGTTCGGCCATGTGCGCGACCTGCCGCCCAAGGATGGTTCTGTCAGGCCGGATGAGGATTTCGCCATCACCTACGAGGTGGACGACGACGCGAAAAAACATCTCTCCCCCATCGCCAAAGCCTTGAAAGGCGCCGACGCGCTGTATCTGGCCACCGACCCCGACCGTGAAGGCGAGGCTATTTCCTGGCATGTGCTGGAAGCGCTGAAAGCCTCGCGCGCGCTGGGCAAGGACGTAGCGGTGCACCGCGTCACCTTCGACGAAATCACCAGGAAAGCCGTGCTCGATGCCTTCGCCCATCCGCGCGCCATCGACATGCACCTCGTCAACGCGCAGCAGGCGCGCCGCGCGCTCGATTACCTTGTCGGGTTCACCTTATCTCCGGTGCTGTGGCGCAAGCTCCCCGGCAGCAAATCGGCCGGGCGCGTGCAGTCGGTGGCGCTGCGATTAATTTGTGAGCGCGACGAGGAAATCGAGCAGTTTGAGAGCCGCGAATATTGGGACATCAAGGCCGATCTGCTCTCCACCGGCGGCAGCAACCTTTCGGCGCGGCTGATTGAATATAAAAACGAGAAGCTCGAAAAATTCTCCATCACCACGGAGAAACAGGCGAAGGACATCACCGCCGACCTGAAAACCAAACAGTATAAAGTCGCGCGGCTCGAACCCAAGGAAGTCCGCCGCTATCCGGCGCCGCCGTTCACCACCTCGACGCTACAGCAGGAAGCGGCGCGCAAACTTGGTTTCGGCGCCAAGCGCACCATGCAGACGGCGCAGAAACTCTACGAGGCCGGGCATATTACCTACATGCGTACCGACGGCGTTACCGTGTCGCAGGACGCGGTGAATGCGGCGCGCGGTTATATCGGCAGCGCCTTCGGCCGGAATTATGTGCCCGGTGCGCCGCGCGCGTACAAAACAAAATCCAAAAACGCGCAGGAAGCGCACGAAGCCATCCGCCCCACCGATGTTACGCAGACGGTGGAAAAAATCGGCGGGGCGCTGGAGCAGGATCAGGCGCGGCTGTATGAGCTTATCTGGAAGCGCATGGTGGCGAGCCAGATGGAAAACGCGCTGTTCGATCAGCTCATCGTGGATATTGCCGCCAGTGACCATCAAGCCGTGCTGCGCGCTTCCGGCTCGGTCGTGCGGTTCGACGGCTTCCTGAAGCTCTACATGGAAGGCCGCGACGACGAGAACGATGAAGAAGGCGAAGCCAAGTTGCCAGTGCTGAAGCAGGACGAGGCGCTCACCGCCAAAGACATCACGCCCGAGCAGCATTTCACCGAGCCGCCGCCGCGCTATTCGGAAGCGAGCCTGGTCAAAAAGCTCGAAGAGCTGGGCATTGGCCGCCCGTCCACTTATGCCTCCATCATCTCGGTGCTGCAGGATCGCGGCTATGTGCGGCTCGACAAAAAGCGCTTCATCGCCGAATCACTCGGGCGGCTGGTCAACGCCTTCCTTGTCAGCTTCTTCACGCAGTACGTGGAATATGATTTCACCGCCGATCTGGAATCCCGCCTTGATGATGTCTCGGCCGGCGAGCGCGAATGGAAGGAATTGCTGCGCGATTTCTGGAAGGATTTTATTCTCAAGATTAATGAGAGCAAAGAGTTGACCGTCTCGCAGGTGCTGGAAGCGCTCGACCTTTTACTCGCCTCTTATGCATTCGGCGCCGCCAAGGAAGGTAAGGATCCCCGCGTCTGCCCGGCCTGCGGCACGGGGCGTCTGGGCTTAAAAATCGGGCGGTTCGGCCCGTATATCGCCTGCTCGAACTATCCCGAATGCAACCACAAGGAGCAGATCGGCCAGCGCGCCAGCCCGGCGATGATCGACGCCGAAGGCGTGGAATTCACATGGCCGCGCGCGCTGGGCAAATCACCGGACGGCGAGGATGTCAGCCTGCGGAAGGGGCCTTACGGCGTCTATGCGCAGCGCGGCGAGGGCGACAAACCCAAACGCGTGAGCCTCTTCAAAACCATGCGGCCGGAAAACATCACGCTCGAAATTGCGCTGCAACTGCTGGCGCTGCCGCGCGAGCTGGGTATGCATCCCGATACTGGAAAACCCATCCTCGTCAATAACGGCAAGTTCGGGCCGTACCTGCTGCATGACGGAAAATTCACCACGCTGCCGAAGGAGGAAGACCCGCTCACCATCGGCATCAACCGCGCGGTCGAAGTGCTGGCCAACGCCCCGAAAAAGGGCGAGCGCGCGAAAGCCACACCGCTGCGCATCCTCGGCAAGCACCCGGCGGACGGCGGCGAGGTCGCGCTCTACAAGGGGCAATACGGCCCGTATGTGAAACACGGCAAGCTCAACGCCACCCTGCCAAAGGGCGCATCGCTGGAAAGTTTTTCGCTGGAAGAAGCCGTCCCGCTGCTTGCCGCCAAGGCCGCTTCCCCTAAGAAAAAATTCACCCGGAAGAAAAAAACGGGCTAATTCCCTTATTTTCTGTCGGTTTTTTTGTGCTACTATGGCGCGATGAGACCCATCTGCACCATCGGCGTCAGCGGCGCGTCCGCGCATACCAAATCGGTGCGCGCCATGATGCGGCAGATCCGCGAGGCAGGAGCGGCGGCGGCATTCCTCTCCAGCCAGGTGAAGAGTCTGACCGCCGCCGTCGCCCGCGACCTCGGCCGCATCAACGCGCTGGTGCTGATGGGCAACAGTCTCGATATCGATCCCAAGCGCTATGCCCATCGTTATCCGGAAGATAGCCATAAGCGGAAATGCCATCCGCATACGAGAAGCGAAATGGCCATTCCCAAAGGCGCGGCGCGCGCGCGTTACGAGGAAGCCATCTTGCAGGCGGCGCTGGCGGCGAAAATGCCGCTGCTCGGCGTCTGCGGCGGGATGCAGCGCATCAACGTCTCGCTCGGCGGCACGCTGCACCAGCACATCCCCGACATGGTGGGCAGCGACAGGCACATGCAGGCGCGGCGCGGCATCGCGCTGCACATCCCGGTCGTGCCGATCGTTATCAAGGAGGACACGGCGCTGGCGCAAATCGCGCGCGGCATCAGGATGCCGTTCGTGCGCGGAAGCGGTTGCCCAACGGTGCTGATGGAAAACAGCCTGCATCACCAGGCGCTGGACATCATCGCGCCGGGGCTTTGCGTCTCTGCCGTCACCGACACGGTGCGGCTGCCCGACGGCACGATGGGTTATCTCGCCGAAGCCATCGAGTCCGACCCGGACGGCGACTATGCCGGGCAGTGCATCATGGGCGTCCAGTGGCACCCCGAATTCGGCGCGAGTTCACTGGGCGAGCGCATCGTGCGGCATATCGTTGCATCGGCGCGGCAGTTTTCCCGCGCGCGAAAAAACCGCATCGCCTTTACCTGCGTGCATAGCATCAAATTTTTCCTCCCCCCATAGGGGAAAACTTCGGTTCATTCTACACTCAGGTATGATACAGGGCGAAGCCGAGAGGGTTGGTATGGAGGTACTTTAGGATCAAGCAATTTCTTCCCACTCCAAACTACCCAGTGCCACTTACGATTGGATCTAATGTTTACCTTGAGCAAAGCCAAGCCATTTAATGTCCGGTAGTCACGACCCCTAAGCGGAATCAGCCTATTTGCCGGTAATCGGCCTAGATCAGCCAATGCAGCTTTGATTTCGGGGACGTCGGTGAGTCCGACAATGCCGCTTCCAAAGATAGCTCTCTTAGCAACACGGTATGGAACTCCCGTAAGCATCGCTACACAGGCAACGCCGCAATCATTCTCTAACCTCTGTCTTATGAGTTTCATAATGCCCTTCACGTCCTACGTTGTTAAGGCGCTTGACAATAGATAATCTATTTTGTATTTTAAAATAAATTTTGTAATAAACTCTAAAATAGGAGAAGATGTATGGCACGCAATCCGGGTGATAAAAACCTTAATGACCGAGAAAAATTGCTTAAACAGCAAATAGCAGCTATTGAGGCTAAGTATGAAGCGAAGCTCAAGGCTAGGGATGTGTTTATAAAAAAGTTACAAACACAACTTAAGCGGATGAAGCAGCACCTATAATGCACACATTTTAAATTTTAGGGTATTTATGCAAGCTAAAACTTATAAAGCTACAATTAAAATAAAAAGCGGCGCTAGTTTTGTCACCCAACAAGTCATGATTCAGGCTGACAATTCACTAAATGCAAGAGCAATGTTAGAATCTCAATACGGTAAAGGTTGTATATTATCAGGTCCTTTCCCTGTGTCCTAATTACGTAGTGTAAACAGATATGCCAAGACTATCGACTAACAACTAACACCTCTACCATGACCAAAGCCCGCATCTACCGCCCCGACAAAACCGCCATGCAATCCGGCAAGGCCGGCATGAAGGAATGGCTGCTTGAATTCTCGCCCGATCAGCCGTCGCCGGTGGACAGCCTCATGGGCTGGAACGGCATGACCGACATGAAACAGGAAATCCGCCTTTATTTTCCTACGAAAGATGCCGCCGTCGCCTACGCTAAAAAACGCGGCATCCCGCACGAGGTTTACGACCCCAACACGCGCCGTCAGGTCGCCAAGGCCTATGCCGATAATTTCAAGTTCGGCCGGCCGCAGCACTAATACTCTGATATTTAACATTTCCTGTTCTTGCCGGCGACCGTAAAAATGCGCTTCCTGTCATCATTCCGTAACACTCTCATGTTATACTGTTACACGTACATCCAGGGGTCTTTCTCAAAAATTCGCTAGGCCGGAGGCAAAAAGCGAAGTTTTCGAGAACCGCAGCGCAGCGTACACTTTAGTACGTGAGCAACGGAAGCGCAAAAAACGAAGCGTTTGCCCGGCATAGTAGAATTTGTGAGAAAAACCTTAGGAGGCTACCCATGAAACGTTTCACCATCCCCTGCGATTTCAACGGCACCAAATACCCGTTCCACGTCTATGTCGGCGAGCCGCATCCGGCGCGTCACCCGCTGCAGCATCAGGCCTGGTGGCTTAGCACCATCCGCGGCGGCACCATTCCGCAGGAGGTGATGGACAGTTTCGAGCGGCTGCACAAAATCGCCATCGAGAACAATGTTTCATTCGAGGATCTATGCGTTTACGCGCTGGGCACCGCCGCCGCGGAGGGCGGCCAGCAGGTGCAGCCGGAGGGCGAATCCGCGGTGCACTGATAGGGTATCGACATGCCAAACGGACACAGGAACGGCGGAGGTGAAGGCGGCGGCGATATAGACCAGCTATGGGAAAGCTCCGCTTACGAGCGCAAGTACGATGCGTCCGACACCGAAGTTAACAGCTCCTCCTTTCTCGAACAGCCTGACTTTCAGCGGGAAGCGCTGTTACGCCAGCAACTGGCGCAGCAGGGCGGCGCGGCGCCTGCCCCCCGTGTCGTTTCCTTCTGGCCGGACGTCGGGCCGTTCGCCATCCCTGCCGAAAACACCTGGGCGGCGCATGTCGCCCTGATTAGTGACGACCGCAAGGGGCTGCAGTTCAACCCCGCCAAACACCCGTACTTCGACAACATCATCGCCGCACGCTTCCCCGCCGCGCTGCTGCCTGAAAATGCCGGCCTGCGCGCCAACCTCGAAGTGCTGCGCAACGACATCATGGGCATATACCTCAACGACGGATCGTTCGATCCGGGCGACGAAGCATATATACCGCTCATCGCCACTATCGCCGACTCCCTGGGCAATGCGCTGGCGGGCGACACCTGGTGGAAGCGGCCATTTATGCCCTCCATCAGCGTCGGCGTGGCGAACGCGCCGGGCGTCGGCGCCGCCGAGATGTATACTTACCTGCTGGAGATTCAGGACAAGCCGGGCGCGCTGGCGTCGATCGGCGAATTTTTCCGCAGCAAGCTTTCCATGCCGACCCGCGCCTTCGGCCTGCCGCCGCTGGCGCAGACGCCGTTTTCACCGCCGGGGCTTGCCGCCCCGCCGCCGCGCGCGCCGGGTGCCGCATCGGCGGAACGCCCCCCCGGTTTTGCCGCGCGCCTCACCGGCCGCACGCCGGGCGGCACATTGCGCAAAGGATAAGGACATGCAGACGATCCTTGGCATCAGCGAATCCCTTGCCGCCCTCATCTTCCGGTTGGAATCCGGCGGCGGCGGGCAGCTTGCCGCCATCTCCGCTGAGGAAGCGCAGAAACTATTGCGCTGGCTGGCCAACCTTCAGGGAACGGAGGACGACGCGCAGGACTGGCTGGCGCGCGGACTGATAGAAGAACAGGAAGCCAAGGCCGCCATGCTGGAACAATTGCTGGCCGCCGCCGTGGTGGAATGCGAGCGGAAAAAAAAGGCGATGGACGAAACCCCGCTTGCCGATGCCGGTGAAGCGGCGGAGTCGCTGGCGCTTTCGGTCATTACACACACGCTGTCCCTCCTGCCCGATAATCATCCGGATCGCACGCGGCTGGAAGCGCTGCTTCCATCGCTGCCCAAACGCGCCGGACTCAGGCAGGCGCAATCGGTGCAGCGGCTGCTGGCGCTCATGGTGCGCGCCTTCGAGCGCCCCGCCCCGGAACAACTCGCAGCTATCAGCGCCACTATGCGGCAGGGCGCGCGGCAGCTTTACTCCATTGATACGCTGAAACACCCGGCGCGCGAGGAATCCATCGAGCTGGCGCGCGAGATACTGCGCCGCCTGCGCAATATGCGCGGCAGCAATGAAACGCCGGCCTCCGCCATTGGCATCGGCAACGCGGAAGAAAAAACCGCGCTGGCGCAAAAACTCGAAGACATACTGGAAATTTACAAGAACCTGCTGTCTGAAGCGGCGGAGATCAACCCCGGCATCCTGAACGATCCGCGCATCAGGGACGCCAACGAGGCCGCCGGCTGCTTCGCCCATGCCATTTCGCTGATGGCCGCCAGGGAAATGCCGAACAGCCTCGCTGCGGCGCAGCAGATTTCCGCCGACATCGCGCAGATGCCGGAGGAATGGAAAAATCTCGACAGCCGCACCGTCAGCAGGCTGACCAAAACCATGGAGGCCGGCGTCGAGCGCGCGGCGCAGGACATCGAGGCCGGGCAGCAGGAAACGCAGCGGCAGGGCGACCTGGCGCAGGAGGCCGTCGACCACGCCAGGCAGCAGGAACAGATGTTTCACCATCGCAAGCGCCGCCGTCGCTCCGGCTCGTCAGGCGGGCTGACCAAAGCCGCCAAGCGGCGCGGCGCCGGCGACTTAAACGGCGACGGCATCGCCGATGCGCTGCAGGGGCTTAACCTGCGGCAGGGCGACATGATCGCCGTCCGCCAGCTCGGCGAATCGCTGCGCGCCGTCAGCAGCCAGGCGGCCGGAGGCGCAAAATCGGCCGGTAAGGATAAGAAGGGTAAACCGGCGCAAGACGCTAAATCCACTACTCAGGCCACCCTCACCGCCTTCTTGGCGATGGATAAAATCCTGCCGGACGACAAAGGCTTCGCCGACCGCAAGACCGACGAACGCCAGAATCCACGCAACGGCCAAAGGCCAAGAACATAATCCAGGCTCTACCGGCTCATATCCTCGTAGACCTGCCGGTTGAACGTCGCTTCCGACTTATCCACGAGCAGGGTAATCAGCGAGTCGCCGGTAATGTTGACGGTGGTGCGCATCATGTCGAGGATGCGGTCGATGCCGGCGATAAGCGCGATGCCGTCCAGCGGCAGCCCGACCGAGGTGAACACCATGCCCATCATGAACAGCGACCCGCTGGGAATGCCCGCCGCGCCGATGCTGCCTAACGTCGCCGTCAGCACCAGGATGAAATACTGGTGCGGGCCGAGCGGGATACCGTAAGCCTGCGAGAAAAACAGCGCCGTGATGCCGAGATAAATCGCCGTGCCGTCCATATTGATGGAAGCGCCGAGCGGCAGCACGAAAGCGGTGTTGCTCTTGGAAACGCCGATGCTTTCATTGACCACGCGCATGGCCACCGGCAGCGTCGCCTTGCTGCTGCTGGTCGAAAACGCCATGAGCTGCGGCTCGAGCATTTTTTTGTAAAACGGCAGCGGCGACAGACGCCCGAAGGCTACGAGCATCAGGCCGAACAGCAGGTACTGCGTAAACAGCGCGCCGATAACCACGCACACCAGCTTGAACAGGGCAAACAGAATATCCAGCCCCTGCGTGCCGACCATCCAGGCGGTCAGCGCGAAAACGCCGTACGGCGAAAAGCGGATGACGGTTTCGATGAGGCGGAACACCAGTGTCGCCGATTGCTGGAAGACGGCGGTCAGGTTGCGCACCTTGTCGCCCAGCGCATTGAGCGTGATGCCGACGAAAAGAGCGAACACTACCACCTGCAGGATATTATCCTCGGCCATCGCCTTCACGACATTGGGCGGAATGGTGCCGACCAGTATGCTGATGACGTTAACGGGCGGCAACGCCGCGGCGGGCGCGGCGGGCGTGCCGGCGACAGCGGCCAGCGCGCTCAAGTCAACGCCCAGGCCCGGGCGGAAAAAATGGCCGAACGCCAGGCCGATGCAAACGGCGAACGCGCCGGTCGTCAGGTAATACGCCACCGATTTAAGGCCGATGCGCCTGAAGGCTTTGGCGTCGGTCATGCTGACGATGCCGGAAATCAGCGAGAAGAAAATCAGCGGCACGATGACCATCTTGATGAGGTTGATGAAAACGGTGCCGACGGGACGGATATATTCGGTGAGGAAGCTTTTACCGTCAATGCCCAGCGCGCCGTGCGCCGTGACCGGCCCGACGGCGAAGCCGAACGCGATACCCAGCACCAGGCCGAGCAGCACACGGAACCACAGAGTGTCAAACAGGGATTTCAGTTTTGCCATAAGGACGAAAAAGTTGAAGAAGGAATGGTTATAAATAAGCGGCAGGGTTTTGCAATCTTTTTTCCCCTGCTTATTTTGCTCCCCCCTTCAGGGGGGAGTTGAAAAACCCTACTTGATCAGCCCCTTTTCCCTGTAATATTTCAGCGCGCCGGGATGGATGGGCGCGATGTCGCCGGCGGGAATCATATGATGCATATCAAGCGTGGCGAAGACCGGATGCAGCGTCTTGAAATGATCGAGGTTTTCAAACACCGCCCTCACCACCTCATAGGCAATGGCGTCGTCGAGGTTTTTCGATGCCACCAGTATCGCCTCAACGCCGAAGGTATGCACCGGCTTCGGATTGCCGGCATACATGCCGCCGGGAATGACGGCATGGTAATAGAACGGATGCTCGGCGATCAGCTTGTCAATCGCCGGGCCGGTAACGCTGACCAGCCGGGTGGCGCAGCGCGCCGTCACCTGCTGGATGGTGCCGTTGGGATGGCCGCCGGTATAAATCAGCGCGTCAATCCTGCCGGAGCACAGCGCCTTCGCCTGATCGGCGGCGGGAATATCGACGCTGGTGAAAGTCCCGCTCGTCCAGCCTTTGCGCTTCATCACTTCCTCCATGGTGGCGCGCGGGCCGGAGCCGGGCGCGCCCATATAGACGCGCTTGCCCTTCAGATCGTCGAAAACGGCGATATGCGCGCCTTTGCGCGCGACGACGGTGAACGGCTCGGCGTGCAGCCGCATCAGGATGCGGACATTGCGGTCGGATCCGGCGTCGGAGAAAATATCGGTGCCGGTGGTGGCGTGATAGAGCAGGTCGGACTGCACGATGCCGAGGTCAAGATCGCCGCTGTGGATGCCTTCTAAGTTGCTGATCGAGCCGCCGGTGGATTCCACCACGCAGCGGATGCCGGTTTTCTTGCGGTCGCGGTTGACGAGGCGGCAGATGGCGCCGCCCGCCGGGTAATAAACGCCGGTGACGCCGGCGGTGCCGATGGTGATGATGCGCTCGGCGGCGAACGCGGGCGCAGCGAACGTCGCGGCGATGGTTGCTGAAAACACGAGGATGGCTTTGGCGATGCGCATCATGTTCCTCTCTGGCAAGGGGTTAAGCCGGCGACCGGACGGTCAGTCTAGCAAAAACGCACCGGAAGCACAAGCAAGGAGGTGTGTGCGGCGCAGCAGGCGTCAGCAGCGTTACACTACTGCCCCCGAATATCCTCGCGCCGCCGCGACGCCCGTCTGCGGGTAGACGGGTAACTGCTGGTTACCACCAGATTGGTTGGACGCATAGTCGTTTATCATATCCCGTTTTTTAACATTTACGCCTTTTTTGCCGTTTTCCCCAAATTCATCGACCACTGTATGCAGCCCGGCTTTCAGGGCTTCGTGCTTGCCGGTAAATTCCTTGTCCACGGAAATTTCTTGGTCATCAGCTAAGTTTCTTACCGTTACTTTGAACTTGCCGCCACTTTCCTTCGCGGTGATGACATAATTGCTTTTCTGGGCTTCGAGCAAGTAACTTTCCGCCGCCGGGGCAGCACCGGCAGGCGCGGCAGGGGTTATTTCATAAAGATGTGTTTTTAGCCCCTCGATGCTGTCTTCATGTTGCTTGAGCGCGCCTTTGAACAATTCTTCGAATTTCTTTTCATCCGGCGTATAGGTAACTGTACCATCTTTGCCGGGAATCGCTTTTCCAAGATTCATACTTTTTATATAAGCAGGTACTTCTTTACCATCAACGATGAGAGTAATACCTTCAGAGGTATATTCACCTTTATCTTCATTATAACTGCTGTTCAATTTATACTCTATCTTCTGGCCGTTCAGCATGAATGAGCCTTCTCCCGCCGGTTTATTTTCCGATGCAATAGCAGCAGTAGTTATGCCAATCATCGAACCGGAAGGTGGGAAAGTAATAGGCATGCCACCTACTGTAGTTTTTCTTACGCTCTGTTCTGTGCTACCGATATGAGCAACATTTTCAACAATTATCCTTGATAATGCTGATGGATTTTGCAGCGCCGCCGGATCGGTCACTTCAATATTCTGCATTACTTGCCCATCAAGATTATTGATAGTCAGGCCATCATTTTCAGTTTTAATGACATATCTCGCGCCACTGCCCCCCTTTACGATAAAGGCATTACCGTCTTTTCCAATTAAGGGGTTAAGACCGGTGACCACCGCCGCTTTGCCTTGCTTTAGTATCTCCGCGCGCATTTTTTCGGCAATCTTGCCGGTCATTTTGCCGACAGCTTCCTCATCAAATGCCGCTTTTCCCTCTTTGTCCAATCTGCCAATCTCGATAGGAGACAAGGTCAAAGAACGATAGAATCTGTCTTCATCGGGATCTTCGACTTTCTTATATTTAACGGCAGTAGCTTTAAATTTACCCGGGGTGTTTCCATCATATTCCACGACAATATCATATTTCTGCCCATCGATTTTGACTTTGGCTTTATTTCTATCTTCGTCCGTCGGAAGCTCAATCACTTCTGCTGACAACCGCTGTTCCGGCGTAAGAGGCCGAGCAGGCGTTTCCTGGCGGGAGGGGACCGGCGGCCGTCCGCCGGACGCAGCGGCTTTCGGGTGAATGCCGAACGCCCCCAGAATCTGCGGAGCGAAGTTGATAGCCAGCATGGACAGCGCCGCCGCCAGCAGGAAACCGATGATCGACACGCCGCCCATCGCCAGCCCGGCGGCGGCAGCCAGGCCGCCGATTATCCACGCGCCGGCGCCTCCACCAAGAGTATCCTTGACGCTGTCCCAGGCGCCTTCCCACCAGATCTTCGGTTCAGCCATAACCATTTCTCCTCAAGGCATTATTACAATATAACGCCTTATTTTCGCAGGAAATCCCCGTAGTAACAAATGAAGATTGTGTGACAATGCGCCCCGGTGTGTGACAACTTGGTAAAGAAACTGTTAACATACTGAAATAAAACCATTATCGTCATCCCCTATGATTTTGCCTACTGGCAAAATTCGGGCGATGACGGAAGCATTACTCCCCCGCCGCACCGGCTTTCATGCGGCGCTTGTCGACATACATCGACATATCGGCGCTCGCCAGCGCCGTTTCGGCGTCCTCGCCGCTTTTGATCGAGTAATAGCCGTAGGCAGTGGTAACGCTCAGGCGCTGGCCATTATAGACGAACGGCGTGTCGTGCAGCTTCTCGGCGATTTTGGCGCCACGTTTCCTGGCCGCCTCCTCGCTGGCGTAATACATGATGACGGCGAACTCGTCGCCGCCGATGCGCGCCAGGAAATCCGACTCGCGCATGGCGGTGGAAAGTAAATGGGAAATATGGCGGATGGCGAGATCACCGGCGGCATGGCCATACCGGTCGTTGATTTCCTTGAAGTCGTTGATGTCGAAATAAAGGATGGTCGAGGGATGACCGTAGCGCTCGTGCATGGTAATCGCCCAGGAAAGGCGGCGCATGAAGGCGCGGCGGTTAGGGATGGGGGCAACGCAATCGACATCGACCAGCCGCTCGATTTCCGACAGGCTCTCCCGCGTGCGCGAGAGGTCGCGGCTGAGGTCGTCGAGCTTTTCCAGCAGGGCGGTGACGGCAAGGCTCACCGCCGGCGTCATGTCCTCCGGCGGGATGCCGAGCATGGGCAGGCGATCCGACGCCCTGTTTTTTCTGGCCGGCGCCTCGACCGGATCGGACGTCAATTCTTTTACCGTCTCCGATTTCATTTATTCTCCGTGTGGCGAGCCGACGGAAAATCCGCGCCGCCGTTACGGCGCGTCCAGCGCCACCTGCCTCGTGCATAGCATTAAACTTTCCAAGATAAAAGTATAATCGTTAGGATATATCGGCGGCATTGTAAAAATATGCAACCGATTCCGCCCCCTAATATCCCTGTATTTATTAATATATATGTAATAAAATTAATCAATTCATTAATAATATTCATCGTGACAAAGCCGGTGGGCGACGCGGCAACGGCGATTTTGACTTTTCGGATGAATCCTGTAACGTGCCTGCCCCTATGGCCAAGAAAACAAGCAGAAAATCGGCGCCTGTCGCCATTATCATGGGTAGCGCCTCCGACTGGGAGACCATGCGGCACGCCGCGAATATGCTGGATGCGCTGGGCGTTGCGTATGACGCGCGCGTCATCTCGGCGCACCGCACCCCTGCGCGTTTATATGATTTTGCCAAATCCGCCTCCGGAAACGGCGTGAAAATTATCATCGCCGGCGCGGGGGGGGCGGCGCACCTGCCCGGCATGGCGGCCTCGATGACTCCCTTGCCCGTCCTCGGCGTGCCGGTCGAAAGCAAGGCGCTCAATGGCCTCGACAGCCTGCTGTCCATCGCGCAGATGCCGTGCGGCGTGCCGGTCGGGACGCTGGCCATCGGCAAGGCGGGCGCCGCCAATGCCGGGCTGCTCGCCGCCGCCATTCTGGCGCTGGAAGATAAGAAGCTGGCAAAAAAACTGGGGGCATGGCGCGATGCGCAGACGGCGGGCGTCGCCGAAAAGCCCTAACGTATGACTACCATCGGCATTTTAGGCGCGGGGCAGTTAGGCAAAATGCTGGCCGAGGCTGCTGCGGAGCTGGGCTTTAAGACGCATGTTTTCGCCCCCGACGCCGACCCGGTTGCCGCCGCCGCCGCCACGCATTTCACTCAAGCGGATTACGAAGACATCAAGGCGCTGCAAAAATTCGCCGCGTCGGTGGATGTCATCACGCTGGAATTTGAAAACGTGCCGGTGGCGCCGCTGAAAAAACTTGCGACGCCGATTTACCCTTCTCCCGCAGCGCTCGAAATCTCGCAACACCGCGTGCGCGAAAAAACGCTGGCAAACTCGCTGGGCATTGAAACCGCGCCTTTTGCAGCGGTGCGTTCGCCCGAAGAGCTACGGCGCGCCATGGAAACCGTCGGCGTGCCGGGCATCCTCAAAACCTGCACGCTGGGCTATGATGGCAAGGGACAGTGGAAAGTCGCAACGCCTGCCGATGCACCGCCATTACCGCCGGGCGATTACATCTACGAAGGCTTCGTTCAGTTCGACAAGGAAATCTCCGTCATCGTCGCGCGAGGCACAGGCGGTGAAATCCAGTGTTTCGAGCCGGTGGAAAATATGCACAGGAACCATATCCTCCACACCACCACGGCGCCGGCCAATATCAGCGCCGAAATTGCGGCAAAGGCCATTCATACCGCCACCACGCTTGCCAATGCGCTGGAAGTGGCGGGGTTACTGGCCGTGGAGATGTTCATCACCAGGGACGGCCATGTGCTGATGAATGAAATGGCCCCCCGCCCGCATAATTCCGGGCACTGGACGCTGGACGGCTGCAACGTCAGCCAGTTCGAGCAGGCCATCCGCGCCGTCACCGGCATGAAGCTCATCGCCCCAAAACGCACGGCCGAAAAAGTGGTGATGACTAACCTCATCGGCGACGAGGTGAATCATTTAGAGAGCTGGAAAAAACCCGGCGCGCATATCCATATGTACGGGAAAAAAGAATCACGTCCCGGCCGCAAGATGGGGCATGTGACGATTTTGTCGCCGCGGGATTAGCGGCCTCTGGAATCTTTCCCGGAAGTTCGGGAAGCTTCCGGTGATCGCGCTGCAAACGACATGGATGGTTGTTCTATGTCTTGAGACACCGCACGTTCAGATGATTTATTGCCGGTGGATTGCATAATAGACTTTTGCAACTCAAGGCTTTCTTGTGTCAGCGCATTGAACTTACTGTGCCCATAGTATGCCATTGCAACACCGGCTGCGCCGAATAAAAGCAGCCCGGGCACACCTATGACTGCTGCACCACCCAGTATAGCTGCCAAGATAGCCCCTCCTGCGGCAACAATGCCAGCACCTCTCCACGGACCAATTATGACTTTCTCTCGCTCAACTTCTGTAAGCCGCTTAATTCTCGGATCATCCACCATAAATATCTCCATCCGCTTTACATATAGCCATCATCCTATTATAGCCTATCCATAGGCTGTAAATATGACAATTTCGTTAAGATTATAGGGAGATAGCATGGCCCACCGCACCGAATCCGACTCTTTTGGCAATATCGACGTCCCGGCCGATAAATACTGGGGGGCGCAGACGCAGCGCAGCTTGCAGAATTTCAAAATCGGCGGCGAAACGATGCCAAAACCGCTCATCACCGCGTTTGGCATCCTGAAACTCGCCGCGGCCAAGGTGAACATGTCGCTTGGCGTTCTGGACAAAGCCGTCGGCGAAAAAATCGTTGCCGCCGCCTCGGAAGTCATCGACGGCAAGCTCGACGGCAATTTCCCGCTGGTCGTCTGGCAGACCGGCAGCGGCACGCAGACCAACATGAACGTCAACGAAGTCATCTCCAACCGCTCCATCGAGCTGGCGGGCGGCGTCATGGGCAGCAAGAAACCGGTGCATCCCAACGACCATGTCAACATGGGACAAAGCAGCAACGACTCTTTCCCCACCGCCATGCACATCGCCGCCGCGTACGAAATCCACAATCATCTCATCCCGGCGCTGCACCATCTGCACAAAGCGCTCGACAAAAAAGCGCACGACTTCAATTCCATCATCAAAATCGGCCGCACGCATCTGCAGGACGCGACGCCGCTGACCCTCGGCCAGGAATTTTCCGGCTATGTGCAGATGATCCAGGATAATATCATGCGCTTAGGCGAGAAAGGCGTGCTCCATGGCTTGCTGGAGTTAGCGCAGGGCGGCACGGCGGTCGGCACCGGCCTCAACGCCAAAAAAGGATTCGCCGAAGCGTTCGCCAAGGAAGTTGCGAAAATAACCAGGCTGCCCTTCATCACCGCACCCAATAAGTTTTCGGCGCTGGCGGCGCATGACGCGCTGGTCGATGCCTCCGGCGCGCTCAATACCTGCGCCGTCAGCCTGATGAAAATCGCCAACGACATAAGGCTGCTGGGAAGCGGCCCGCGCTGCGGCTTCGGCGAAATCTCGCTGCCCGAAAACGAACCCGGCTCCAGCATCATGCCAGGCAAAGTCAACCCGACGCAGTGCGAAGCCATGACGATGGTCTCTGCGCAGGTGATGGGCAATAACGTCACGGTGTCCATCGCCGGCAGCAACGGCCATTTCGAGCTGAATGTATTTAAGCCGGTCATTATATACAATGTATTGCAATCCATCCGCCTGCTCGCCGACGCCTGTATGAGCTTCACCGATAATTGCGTGGTGGGCATCAAGGCCAACAAAGAACGCATCGATAAACTTCTCAACGAATCGCTGATGCTGGTGACGGCGCTTAACCCGCACATCGGCTATGACAACGCCGCCAAAATCGCCAAAAAAGCCCACAAGGAAGGCACGTCGCTCAAAGCAGCGGGCATTGCGCTGGGATTACTCACCAGCGAGCAATTCGACCAGTGGGTCAAGCCCGAAACCATGCTGGGGCCGGGGTAGCGGCCGTCATTGCGGGAAGCATGGCGGCGAGGCGACCCGGCGGCGCAGTATAGCCGGATGTATTTTCGATTCCCCGGAATGTTGCAAAAGCAAAACTCCGGGAATGACGGGGGCGTGGCGTAGGATTAATCCGAAATCCTCTAGTGCCGGCTGCTCGTCGGCGGTTCTATTTCTTCAAGTAACTTGCGCATTTCTTCGCGTTCGGAATGGCTGATCGGCTTGCCGCCGACCGTTTGGGCGAAGGTGTCGGGCTTCGGCCCGCTGAAGACGCGGTTATGCCACGGCAGATCGTCCGTTTTTATGGCCGGTACGTGAGCGGCGTTTTTTTTCTGCGCGAGCAACCTGTCCCTTTTTTGTTCCGCCTCTTTCGCCGCGACCTCTTTTTCGGTTTTATCGATTGCTTCGTCGGCGGAAGACGGATCGATGATAATGCGCCGCAGCGCCTCGACTTCACGCGCCGGATCGGCGAAAGGCTTGCCGGTCAGCGACGCCCATAACTCTCCGGCTCCCGCCTTGAATTCGCCCCAGTTCAGGCTGGCCGCGCCGTCGATCAGGCGCTCGGTTGCCAGGTCGGTCTTGCCGGTATCCCACATATTGGCGAACTCGGTCTTGGCCATGAAGTACGGCGTGTAGGAGACGGCCGCGTTCCAGTAGCGGTCGGAATTGCGCTTATATTCCCAGAAGGTGCTGGGATTCTCAAAGAAATCTTTCTGCCCGGGTTTCAAATTGAAGGTACGTTTCAACTCATTGGGAAAATGATGGAATTTCTTGCGTATGTAATTGCTGGAGCAGCCAATGCCGTTCAGCAGGGCATCGCCGGCGCCGAAATGTTTCGCATAGGCGTCGAAGCTTGGGTTTTTATGCGGATTAACCGCCGGAACAGCCCCGGGCACCTGTTCCCAGTTATGAATGTCCCGGCTGTAGCGGTTGCGGAATACCTTTGTCCGGGACGAAAAATATTGCTCATGGTTGCCGCTGTCGTAACGCGTGCCGACCTCGTTGGCGTGTACCGCTTGCGGGCGGCTGTCTTTGGGGTCGAGATACCCCAGCACCTCCCTGGTTTCAGGATCGATGAACATGCCCTTGTATTTCGACTGCGGCGTGCGCGTGATCCAGAAAAACGGCACGGCGGGCGTCATGTAGACGCCACCCTTGATGACGCCGCGCGCCACCCACTTGGCCAGGTACGCCGCGTTGCCCGCTATGCTGCGGTCTTTCGTTTCCACCGGCGCGTCAGGCGCGCCATACAGCCGCGTCGGCGTTTTATGCCACCATCTGTCCGCCGCCCAGTTATACCATTCGCGGTAGAGCAGCGTGCCCATATTGTAGGCGGTAAACCGCGCCTGCAGGTCAACGATGCCGACCCTGTTGTAATTGCCGATAACGTTGGAATTACTGTCTATTTTCAGGCTTCCGCCGTTGAGGTTGCGGTCGGAGTCGTAACGAAAGCCGGGGCTGATCGCGCCCAGCCCATGTTTGAAGGTGCGCATGAAATATACATATGGCAACGCCACCGCCCAGTCTTCGCCGGCATTGTAACTGACATAGCGCCAGCCGGTTTTAGCCATTGATTTCAGCGCTTTGCCGGCGCTTAAATGCCCCTCTTCATCCCGCCACGGTTTTTTGAGGTTTGGATCGGCCAGATCGACGAGGTCGCGCCCCAGCGCGTCGCCAATGCTCATCGCCGCAAAGTCGGCGGTGACGCCCACCACCTCGCTGCCGAGCGATCGGCCATTGACGCCGGAAAATTCCTTGGCCGAAGGCCGGAAACGCACCCAGCGTTCGGCGCGGGCGGCGTCTCCTGTAATCGCATGAATTGTATAGCTAATCGGCTTTCCTATCACCGTATCGACAACTTTGGCGATTACCGTCAGCGGTTTTTTCCACTCCATGCTGCCGGGCTTGAGCGGGTCGTATTCGCCCATGCCGCGCCAGAAACCTTTGTTGGTAGCGGTGTTGCCGCGCGCATACCAGCCCATGCCGGCGAACGCCAGCGCTCCCAGCACGCCGCGCGAGAAAGTGCGGATGGCAAGCCGGTTGGCCCGGCTGTCTTTCCACGGGCGTCCGGTATCGCTATCTATTTTTGCGTTTTTCCATTGTATTTCAAATGGCTGTGCGGACACGCCATAGGCGCCGAAGCGGGCGCCGGGCTGATCCGGCACATCCTTATTTTCTTTTTTATCTTTACTAAACAATTGATTACCCATAAATCGTCGTTAAACCATCGTTCGCGTTCGCCCGGTTTCGGGACGGATTTCTTCCTCTTCATTATCCGCTATTTTGCACCGGTTTTTGACTGGTTTTTTGTGAAGCTTTTGTGACGGAATGGTTTATTTTCAGGCATTTTTTGCCCATTTGTTTTCTATTTTTCCCTGTTTATTTCACATTTTTCAGGCATTTTCCGGGCATTTTTTCCCTATTTTTTTGGGTTTTTCCGGCCTGTTTCTGCCTGTTTACCGACCGGAGAATTGTTGCAGTTGTGTGAAGATTGCATCCACGGCGCCGTCATCGCTTGAGGCCGCCCGCCGCTTCGTGATACCCTGTAAAGTGAAGCGAACTGTTTATTGCAAAGACAGGCTATGGCAGGAAACCAAAGCAACGGCGGCATTCTCTACAAAATCGCCCATTTCAGCACGGCGTATCTCAACGTGCCGCCCAACCGCCACCGACTTTACAACGCCGTCGGGTTGACGGCCGGCATCGTCGCCGGACGCTGGGGCATGAACATCCTGACCGGATCAACGCTCGGCGGCAAGAAAATCGACAAGGAAGACGTGCCGGCGGGACTACGGCCGCTGCACGGCATTCTGGCATATGATCATTTTTCCGACGACCCGAAGCATCGCTGGATGAAGATCATCGACATGATGATTCCCGGCATTTTGGGCGGCATCGGCGCCGGCATCGGCAGCGACATTTTCTTCAAGAAAGATTTTCTCCTGCCGGTCGAAGCCAAGATGACCGCGTCCGCGAGGCATTTCACCCTGGCCGACGCCGAACGCCGGGCGCTGTACCACCAGGGGCGGATATGGAACGGGTTCTCCCGCCTCGCCTCGACGTTCGGCTCGGCCAGCGGCTTCGGGCTGATTCCCTCCTGGCTTAATTACAGTTCGACGCTGGGCACCAAGTTCACCCTCGACGCCGAGCGCAGCGCCGTCATGCCGTGGCTGGGGAAAACGCTGCGCGCCAAGCTGATCAACAACCATTCACTGGAACCTTTCCGCCCGACCAAGCTGATCGGCAGCATGATTGAGCATCTGGCAGGAAGCGCGCGCGGGCTGAAAACACCGCAAAGCTTCACCGACACCGCCGAGGGAATGCTTAAAACCTGGTTCCGCGACGTGACGCCGCAGCAGATCGACATCTTCAAGCGCAACACGCTGGCGCTGCGTGATCATGTTGTCGCCGAGGCCAAAGCCAGCCATCACACGCTGGGACAGACCGAAGCTGCCGTCAGGAAACATCTCCAGCACTGCTTCAAGGACGGCCAACTCGAAAAACGACTGATCGAAGCCGGCATCGACCCGCGCGAAGCCGCCATCGGCGACGCCGGCGTGGTCACCACGTTCGCGCGCTGGATCGGCGACCTGACCGGACGCAATACCACGGATAGGATCAAGGCGGCGCAGCAACTGATGATCAAGGGCGTGGAACTGCGCCATCCCGAATTGGTCACAAAAACCTTCACCCCGGCTGATCTCACCCAATCCTCGACCGCCGCCAAGCTGGTTGCCGGAGCGTTCCTCGGCACCGGCGCCGCCACCGTCGCCGCCATCAGTACGGCCAGGGATACCGGCGTCAGCGACCTGGCGCCGGCGGCGGGCGCGACGGACGTCATTCCGGCCAGCTTCGGCCAGCGTATTGCACAACAGCAACCGGCGGGAAAGCATGTCATCCATGCCAAAAGGGAACGCAACTTTGTGGACGGCCATCTGCTTGACGCCGCCGAAGGCATCACCGGCATGCTCAACGCCGCCATCGGCATGCACCGCGTGCATTGCGCCGCCGGATTATGGCTGGGAAGCTGGTTTGGCGATGAGGTAATGAAGGCCATGACCGGCTTCACCTTCGCCGGCACGCGGGTACATAAACATGAACTGTGGAAGCCATTGCAAGCGATATATAAAATCCTTCCATTCAACCCGCACAGCGATCTGCCGAAAGATAAGTGGATGCAGATCGTGCGTTGGGGCGTCCCTGGCATCGTCGGCACTGCCTCTGTCATTCAAGGCAGCAAGCTGTTCTTCAGGGAACGCTACGACCGCAACAAAAACGCCAAATATCTGGACGAGATGGACGACAAGGCGGCGATGGCACAGTCGGAGCCGTGGTCGTACAGCTCGGCGATCAGCGGCCTGTTCGGCTATCCCTCCGGCCTGCCGCTGCTGCCGCTGGCCAACTACTCGACCAATCTCGGATCGCGCTTCTCCATCGCCTCCAACCGCAAGGTGGCGCTGCCCATCGTCGGCAAATGGTGGTCCAACAATGAGACGCTGTTTCCGTTCGGTCCGCCGGGCATGGTGGACATGCTGATCAAGGAGGCCGTCAACAACAGGAGCGTCGATCCGGAGCTGCTTGAAACCTACGCCATCGGCGTACTCAAGCCCTGGTCCGACGAGGTGACGCCGCGGCAGGTGGAAGCCTTCGTCGGCAAAGTGCACGAAGTGCGTGACCGTTTTTTCAAGGAAGGCGGCGTGCCGGAGGAGATGAAAAAGCAGCTTGAAAGCGAGCTGAAAGCGCATCTCAAGGGCGCCGGGCTGGAGGAGACGCTCGAGCAGGTCGGGCTTGACCCGGCGGCGGCGCACCTGGGCAATAACGGCCTATCCGGCGCCATCGCGGGCGTGCTGGGCGCCAAGAAAAACGTCGATAAAATCCAGGCCGATTATGTCCAGGGCTACCGCGAACGCCATGCGCGCCGCCGGCAACAAACGGATGCCGATTTCAATCTTTCAGCCTAGGTGCGGTTTGCTATTGCCAACGCCATCCAATTGTTTTATATGCTATGTCGCCGGGCGTGAAATTGCCTGCGCGCGATTTTGTTGCAACCCCATAGATATAAGGATGAATCCAATGAAAAAAATT
>JAGWIM010000050.1 GCA_028873525.1 Pseudomonadota bacterium | reverse complement strand
CTCGGTGCCGCTGATCGCGCCATTGCCACCGGCGGAATCCACGAGGTCATGGCTGGCGGTGACGTCGCCGCGGTTGCCGTAATAGGTGAGACTGCCCTGCCCTTCGCTCTGGTCGCCGTTATGTGCGACGCCTGCCGTGGCGGCGATGCTGCGGATCAGGCGCTCATAGAATTACGCAATGCAATGGATAAGGTGAATTTTAGACCTCCGCCACAACAGGTTCTGGATGATCTCCTTATGGCGATCGTGAGGGGAAAAGCGGCTAAAGCACTACAATTAGTTCAGGTAAGCAAGATGACATAATTGCCGGAGATATTTTTACCATGACCCACGTATATAAAAATCTCGTCATAGACGGATTGCGCAGTGCTTCCGATTTGAAGTATCAAAAGCAATGTTTAGCAAACCCAACGGGTCATTACATTGCTTTTACTTCCCCCCTCCCCCGTTCGGGGGTGGGGAGGTGGTTATACAGAGTAATACATCTCGAATTCGCCAGCCGTTGGGGTGTGTTCCCACTTATAGACTTCCTGCATCTTGAGTTCGATGTAGGAGTCAATCAGGTCGTCGGTCATGACGTCGCCTTTTTTCAGGAACTTGCGATCGGCGTCAAGCTTCTCCAGAGAATTGCGTAAGGATCCGGATACGGTCGGCACGTTCTTGAGTTCTTCCGGCGGCAGGTCATAAAGATTTTTGTCCATCGCGTCGCCGGGATGGATTCTATTCTCGATGCCGTCCAGCCCCGCCATCATCATCGCCGTAAAAGCGAGATAGGGGTTGGCGCCCGGATCGGGGAAACGCACCTCGATGCGCTTGCCCTTGGGGGACGCCACATACGGGATGCGGATGGAGGCCGAGCGGTTGCGCGCCGAGTAGGCGAGCAGCACCGGCGCCTCGAACCCGGGAATCAGCCGCTTGTAGCTGTTGGTCAGCGGGTTGGAGAAGGCGTTGATGGCCTGCGCGTGCTTGATGATACCGCCGATGTAATAGAGGCAGGTTTCGCTCAAATCGGCATAGCCGTTGCCGGCGAAGAGCGGCTTGCCGCCTTTCCACAACGACTGGTGCGTGTGCATCCCCGATCCATTGTCTCCGCTGACGGGTTTGGGCATGAAGGTCACCGATTTGCCGTACGACGCGGCGACGTTGTGCACGGCATATTTATATTTCTGCACGTTGTCGGCGGTGCCGGTCAGCGTTGAGAACATGATGCCAAGTTCACATTGCGCCGGGGCGACTTCGTGGTGATGCAATATCGGCTCGACGCCGACGGCCTTCAGCGTGGTGAGCATTTCAGCGCGTAAATCGCTCAGAGAATCCACCGGCTGCACGGGGAAGTAGCCGCCCTTGGTCGGCGGGCGATGCCCCATGTTACCGGCCTGGTACATCCGGTCGGAATTGACCGGCAGTTCTTCGGATTCGACCTGGTGGAAACTGTAATTGCCGGCGGTGCGGAAGCGCACGTCGTCGAACACGAAGAATTCCAGCTCCGGGCCGAAATAGGCGGTGTCGCCGACGCCGGTATATTGCAGGTAGGCCTCGGCGCGCTTGGCCGTGCTGCGCGGGTCGCGGCTGTAGGGCTGGCCGGTCGACGGCTCAATGACATCGCAGAAAATGACCAGCGTCGGCTGCGCGGCGAACGGGTCGATGAAGGCGGTACTGGCTTCCGGCATTAAAATCATGTCGGATTCGTTGATGGATTTCCAGCCGGCGATGGAGGAGCCGTCGAACATGATGCCGTCCTCGAAGCTGCCCTCGTTCACCTGGGCGGCGACGTAGGCGGTGTGCTGCCATTTGCCCTTGGGGTCGGTGAAGCGGAAATCAACGAACTGGATGTCATTGTCTTTGATCATTTTGAGTGCGTCGTTGCCGGACATACGAAAATCCTCAGTTATGTGATGTTTGGAAAGTGTTTAATTTTGGTGGAATGGGGGTGTTATAGGCAATAGTGAAGAGAATGTAAATGGATTTATATGGCATCGCCCCCGCGCTCGCCGGTGCGGATTCTGATGGCGTCCTCGACCGGCAGGACAAAGATTTTTCCGTCGCCGATTTTGCCGGTTTTGGCGGCGGTGATGATGGCTTCGACCACGCGGTCGGCCATTTTGTCCTCGACGACGATTTCCACTTTGATTTTCGGGAGAAAATCAACGACATATTCGGCGCCGCGATACAGCTCCGTATGGCCTTTCTGGCGGCCGAACCCACGTGCCTCGGTGACGGTGATGCCGGCCAGCCCGATTTCCTGCAGTGCCTCCTTCACCTCGTCGAGCTTAAACGGTTTGATGATGGCTTCGATTTTTTTCATATGAATAATCCTGTGCGGGCATCAAGCGAGGCACAGGATCCAAGGTTATCCGGGATCCTGCGCCATGGCTTCGCCGTCCGCAGGATTTACACATAACGCCGGACTTGACTTTTTGCAAGCGCTCCTTCATGTAAACGGCCTATGATCCCTGATTCTGAAACCATCGTCCGCCTTAATGCCGTGCTCAAGGCCAAGCTGACGGGCATCAACCAGTATTTTCTCCATGCCCGCCTGCTCAAGCACCGGGGCGAGGTGCGCCTGGCCGATTACGAATACAAGGCGTCGCTCGGCGCGATGAAGCACGCGGACATGCTGGTCGAGCAGGTGCTGTCGCTGGGCGGCGCTCCCAGCCTGCAGGAACTTGACCGGCTTTCCATCGGCGACACTGCGCCCGCCATGCTGGAAAGCGATCTGGCGCTGGCGGAACATGCGCTGACGCAGATTGAAACGGCGCTGGCGCATTGCGAGAGCCGCGAAGATTCTGGCACCGCCGCCGTGCTCGCAAAGATTCTCGATAGCCAGCGCGAGCATATCGCCTGTCTTCACAAGGAACTTAACCCTCTCATAAAGGATTGCGCATGAAATATTCATTGTTGATAACCGCCGCACTCGCCACCACCATTGTCTTCGGAGTCACCATGGCCAAAAAAGCAAAGGCTGCGCCCGCCGCAAGTTCGCTCGAAAACACGCTCTATCTGGATTTGAAGGATAGCTGCCGCGTCACCATCGCGCTGCGGCCCGACCTCGCGCCGAAGACCGTGGCGCGCATCAAGGAGCTGGCGCGGCGTCATTTTTATGACGGCATCGTCTTTCACCGCGTGATTGACGGGTTCATGGCGCAGACCGGCGATCCCACCGGCACCGGCATGGGCGGTTCGGGAAAAACGCTGCCGGATGAATTTCCTTCCTCCTCCGCCGCCTATGTGCGCGGCGCGGTAGCCATGGCCAATGCCGGCCCCGGCACGTCCGACAGCCAGTTTTTCATCATGTTCAAGGATTACCCGCTGCCGCCGGATTATACGGTATTCGGCCAGGTGACGAAAGGCATGGAATGCGTGGCCAACCTTAAAAAAGGCGACCCGAACGATAACGGCAAGGTCAGCGATCCCGACAGAATCATCAAGATGCAGGTGGCGGCGGACGCTCGTTAATCCTGTGTGGAGCGGAGCGTAGGCACAGGATCCTGCGCGGCCGCTGCGCGTCTTGCGGGATTATAGAATGAAAACCTCCCTCTTCGATTTTTATCTTCCCGACTCTTTCATCGCTTCCCATCCCGTCAACCCACGTGACGCGGCGCGGATGCTCATTCTTCCCCCTTCCCCTGCAGGGGGGAGGGTCGGGGAGGGGGCGATTAATTCCTATATCAAAAACCTTTGCGACTTCCTCCGCCCAGGCGACATGCTGGTGTTTAATGATACGCGCGTTATTCCGGCGCGCCTGCCGGGCAGGCGCGGCGAGGCGAAAGTGGAAGTGCTGCTGCATAAACAATATCATCCTGAGCAAGCCGCAGGCGAGTCGATGGATCCTGCAATCCCCCGGCAGACTCGGGATGACAATGTGTGGCAATGCTTCGCCAAACCCGCCAGACGGCTGACCCCTGGCGACCGCATCGACTTCGCTGAAAATTTTCATGCGGAGGTAATGGAGAAACTGCCGGACGGGCAGGTGGTGCTTGCGTTTAATGCAGGCGGCACGTTGCGCGAAATGTTGAAAACATATGGCCATATGCCGCTGCCGCCTTATATCCGGCGTGACGACACGGCCTCCGACCGCGAGCGCTACCAGACCGTGTACGCCAGGCATGAAGGCTCCGTCGCCGCGCCGACGGCGGGATTGCACTTCACCGAATCGTTGCTGGAAGCGATTGATGCGGCGGGTGCCGGGCGCGTGTCGGTGACGCTGCATGTCGGCGGCGGCACATTCCTGCCGGTGAAGGCCGAGGATACAGACAATCATATCATGCACAGCGAACATGCGATTATTACCCAGGAAGCTGCCGATGCCATCAATCGCGCGAAAGAAAAAGGCGGGCGCGTCATTGCCGTCGGCACTACTTCTTTGCGCGTGCTGGAATCAGCTGCAGATGATAACGGAATCGTCAGGCAATTCGACGGCGAAACGGATATTTTTATCACGCCCGGCTACCGCTTCAAAGCTGTGGACATGCTGCTCACCAACTTCCACCTGCCGCGCTCGACGCTGTTCATGCTGGTCTGTGCCTTCGCCGGAATGGAACGCATGAAAGCCGCTTACATCCATGCCGTCGAGCAGAAATACCGTTTTTATTCCTACGGCGATGCGTGTTTGCTATATCAGCAGCCGATATGACCACGCCATTTACAATCTTCAAAACAGACGGCCATGCCCGTACCGGCGCGCTTTCCACGGCGCACGGCGTGATCCGCACGCCGGCCTTCATGCCGGTGGGGACGGCGGCGACGGTGAAGGCGATGATGCCGGAAGCGGTCAAGGCGACGGGCGCCGATATTATCCTCGGCAATACCTATCACCTCATGCTGCGCCCCGGGCCTGAGCGCATCGCCAAACTCGGCGGTCTGCACAAGTTCATGCACTGGGACGGGCCGATACTCACCGATTCCGGCGGGTTCCAGGTGATGTCACTTGCCAAACTGCGCAGGATTACGGAAAATGCCGTCACCTTCCAGTCGCATCTCGACGGAACGAGCTATGAGTTGCCCCCCGAACGCGCCATCGAGATTCAGCATCTGCTCGGCAGCGACATCAGCATGGCGCTTGATGAATGCACGCCCTATCCGGCGACGGAGGACGAAGCGGCAACATCCATGCGACTCTCCATGCGCTGGGCGGAGCGCTCGAAGAAAGCATTCGTGACGCGCAATGGATATGCGGTATTCGGCATCGTCCAGGGCGGCGTGTATCCCATGCTGCGCGAGGAATCCTGTGCCGCGCTTAAATCCATCGGCTTCGACGGCTATGCCGTCGGCGGGCTGGCCGTGGGCGAGGGACAGCAGGTGATGTTCGATGTGCTGGACGCTACCATGCCGCACCTGCCGCCGGACAAGCCGCGCTACCTGATGGGCGTCGGCAAGCCGGACGATATTATCGGCGCTGTGCTGCGCGGCGTGGACATGTTCGACTGCGTCATCCCGACGCGCTCGGGCCGCAACGCCCGCGCTTATACGCACGAAGGCGAGAAAAATATCCGCAACGCGCGCTACGCCGAGGATGCGCGGCCGCTGGAAGAAGGCTGCCCGTGCCCGGCCTGCGCGGGATTCAGCCGCGCCTACCTGCATCACCTGTTCAAGGCCGGCGAAATGCTTGGGCCGATGCTGCTGACCGCGCATAACCTCACCTTTTACCAGATTCTCATGCAGGGACTGCGCGATGCCGTCGCCGGACGGCGGCTGGCGGCATTCGCGGCGGATTTCCTTGCGCGCTACCGCGTACGCATTTCCGATCTTGAAACGGATGCAAATAGTTGACAAAGGTTGGATAAACCTTATTGTCCCATGTCTTCCCGCCATCCGCGGTTTGTGCTTCGCGCGTTCGGGGATGACGATAGGGAGCCCGTAGCTCAGTCGGTAGAGCACCTGACTTTTAATCAGGTTGTCGTGGGTTCGATTCCCGCCGGGCTCACCATATTTTTCAGTAGGTTATGTTTTTATCGTTTATCCGTAAGCCATATCTAGCAATCATCCGGTAATCATGGCGCGGCGTTTCGCGCTCTTCGCTCCACGCGCCATGGAGAGGCTGACAAACCGCATGGTTCCTGTGCCATAGCATGATATAAGCACCTTGACGGCGACGCCCCCCTCAATGACCCCGGCCTCAACGGCGTCGCCGCCTGACCTGGGAAAGCAAATTTTCGGATTTTCTTTCCGGCCTGCCGGACACGCCATAGCCTTTTTTAGCGATTGACCTGCCCCGCCCGCCGTCTATTATCCCTCCCGTGATCGCCGATGGCGTTCATGGGGCGTTACAACCTCTTACCGTTGACGGTTAGTGTGACCGTCATTCGCACCCCTTCCTCTTATGAGGCGGGGGACGTGCGCGTATGTTCAGGGCGAAAGCCTAAAGGCGCATGTGAACCTTCTCAACGGTAGGTTTTGTAAACCCCCGCCGCCAGGGCGACCTGGTGGCATTTTTGGTTTCTTCAACCACGGGGGGATTATGAAAACCTTTATTTCCGCAACAGTGATTCTGCTCATTATCGCGCTGCCCGGCTGTTCCTCGATCATCGAAGGGCGATCGCAGGAGATTATGATAAACACCAGTCCGCCGGCGGCATCGTGCAGCCTCACGCGCAATGGTGAAAGCCTCGGCACCATATCCCCGACGCCGGGGAGCATGTACGTCGAGAAGACGAAGTACGATATTCTCATCACCTGCAACAAGAAGGGCTACGAAACCGCCACCTACCTCAACCATTCCGGCGTGGCGGGCGCGACCTTCGGCAATATCGTGCTCGGCGGCGGCATCGGCTGGGCTATTGACTCGGCCAGCGGCGCGGATAACAAATACGATAGTCCGGTCAACATAACGCTGTCGAAAAAATAGGGGTTATCCGATTGCGCTTTTGGTGGTGACATCGGCGTCCGGCACATTACTATTGTCGTACCTGGTATACCGCTTTTACGAGATGCCGGCCAGAAAGTCGCTCAACATATGGGGACGGCGGCTGCTTAAGGAAGGAGAAAAAAATGCCGCAACGCTTGATCGCCGGGCTGTCGCGCCTGAAGAGGTACTTCAGGGACAGGAGAGCGCTGTATTACTACCTGAATAAAGCGGTGCGCAGCCCCCGCCTGCGCCGGGCGCTCCACCTGCTGGTGAGAAGCGTCACGCCGAGGGCTGACGCGGCCGCCGCGGCACAGGAAGACACCGCCCGCCTGCGAAAGGACGGCATCATCATCCGGGAGCGGCTGCTCGACGCTTCCACCGTGGATAAAATACGTCGGTATCTGCTTGCTAAACCGGTCTATAACCTGCTTGAAGAGTACGCTGAGAAAGGAAAAACGCCGCTCAGGCTGGATGAAGTTGCGATCACCCGGCAAACCAAGCTCAAGTATTTTGACGCCGATATAGCGGGGTGCAGAGAGATTGTCGATCTGGCCAATTCCCCGGAAATTCTTTCCCTCGTGTCGGCATATCTCGGCTGCAAGCCGACCATCGCCAACATGGCCGCCTGGTGGACGAAAGCGGGCAACGGCTCGCCGGAAAAATTCTACGACGATATGTTTCACCGCGACGTCGATGATTATAAATTCCTCAAATTATTCGTCTATCTGAACGATGTTGCGGCAGGAAATGGCGCGCATTGTTTCGTCAGAGGGTCGCATATATCAGGGAAACTGACGGCGCGGCGGACTTTTACCGATGAGGAGATTGACCAAAATTTCGATAAAAGCGATCGGTTGGTTTTAACCGGGAAAAGCGGCTGCGGTTTTCTCGAAGATACCTGGGGGCTGCACCGTTCGATGCCGTGCGTGGAGGGCGAGCGGCTGGTGCTGCATTTTTTATACAGCCTGACCTCCCTGAACGCGCAAACCACGCCGAAGCCGGTGGCGAAAAATACCTACGGCGTGGATGCCTATACCAACCGGGTGTATCTGTATCCATGATCCCGTCTAAGATAAAACATGGCCGCGCCGTAAGCCGGCTCTGCTTCGGCGCGGCGCAGATCGGGATGGCTTATGGCATCGCCAACCGCACAGGTATGCCGGACGCAGCGTCGGCGCAGGATTTACTGGCGGCGGCCTATGCGGCGGGCATGACGATGTTTGATACGGCGCGCATTTACGGCGAATCGGAAAAGCGGATCGGCCAGGCCATCCCGAACATGCCGCGGGCCACCATCATGACCAAGCTTTCGCTGCTGGAAGAGTTATCGGACAGTGATACGGAAACCACCATTGGCAGCAAGGTGGAGGAGAGCGTGCATATGTCGCTGCAATGCCTCGGACTGTCCTCTCTGCCTTATTTGCTGCTGCACCGCGCGCAGCACCTGCACGCGCATGGGGGAAAGATATGGCAAAGACTGCTTGGCCTGCGCCGGCAAGGGGTAATCGGGCGGCTGGGTGTGTCCGTTCAACGTCCGGAAGAAATCGTGGACGCACTGCAAACGCCCGATATCGAATGCCTGCAACTGCCTTTCAACATACTCGACAGGCGATATGAGCGTCTTGGCATACCGGCCATGCTTTTACAACGCCCGGATATGCTTGTGGTGGCGCGCAGCGCCTTGCTGCAAGGACTGTTGACGCGGGAAGCGGCCGTCTGGCCGATCCTGAAACCGGCGAAAGCGGATGCCATTGCCGGAGCGCTGGATCAATGGGTCTTGCAGTTCGGGCGCAAAAACCGCGTGGATCTCTGCCTGGCTTACGTGCGCGCGCAACCGTGGATTGATACGGTGGTCGTCGGCATGGAAAATAGATTGCAATTAGAGGAAAATATGGAAATGCTCCAAACGCCGTCTTTAAGCGCTGAGGCCTGCGATGCGATACGCAAGAAATTTGTAAACCTGGATGAGTCATTGTTGAATCCGGCCTGCTGGCCTACGCAAAGGAAAAAGCCTTAATGCATACTGTAGCTATTATTCAGGCGCGCATGTCATCGACGCGCCTTCCCGGCAAGGTGCTCAGGGATCTGGCTGGGCTGCCGGTGCTGGGCTGGTGCGTGCGCGCTGCCCAGGCCATCCCCGGCATTGATGCGGTCGCTGTCGCCACTTCGGCCGATGCCGGCGATGATCGCATAGCCGCATGGTGCGGAGAAAACAAGATAATCTGCATACGTGGGCCGCTGCACGACGTGCTGGCGCGCTATGCGCTGGCGGCGCGGCAACTTGAAGCGCAAGCCGTCATGCGGCTGACCGCCGATTGCCCGCTGCTTGATCCGCAGGTCTGCGGCGAAGTGCTGCAACTGTTCAAGCAAAGCCACGCTGACTACGCCAGCAATGTAGCAAAAGATCGCAGTTGGCCGAACGGGCTGGACTGCGAAGTGTTTACCGCCGATGCGCTCTATCGCGCCGAGACGGAGGCCACACTTCCCTATGACCGAGAACATGTGGTGCCGTATTTGCTCGATCATCCGCATTTTTTCAGGATAGAAAGCCTTGCCTGCCCCTTGCCCGGACTGGGGTTTGAGCGCTGGACGCTCGATTATCCGCAGGATTTCGCGTTTCTGGCGGAAGTGGCGAAGCATCTGCCGGTGGGGCGTTCTCCCAGTTATCTTGAGGTGCTATTGGTTCTGGAGGGCAACCCGCAGCTTCGTAATCGCGATCCCATCGTGCAACCGGCCGGTGCTGTTCCGGCGGCGCGGAAAGAAACGCCTTCCTTTGCCGCGTCGCAGGCCTTGCTGGAAAAAGCCGAGCGTCTGATTCCGCAGGGGTCGCAGACCTTCAGCAAAAGCGCCAGGCAATTTCCGGCGGGTCACGCGCCATTATTTCTCACGCACGGCGAAGGCGGGCGCGTCTGGGACATTGATGGCAATGAATATGTCGATCTGGTATGCGGGTTGCTGCCCGTTATGCTCGGCTACGCCGATCCGGACGTCAACGACGCCATTCGCCGCCAGTTGAATAACGGCATCACCTTCAGCCTTGCCACTCCCCTTGAAACCACCCTGGCTGAGCGCATGGCCGAACTTGTCCCCTGCGCGGAAAAAATACGCTTCGCCAAGAACGGTTCAGATGCCACCTCAGCCGCTATTCGACTGGCGCGGGCATATACCAATCGTGATCGGGCGATGGTATGCGGGTATCATGGCTGGCAGGATTGGTATATCGGTTCCACGTCGCGGTCTAAGGGTGTTCCGGCTGCCGTGCGAGCGCTCAGCCACCCCGTGCCTTATAATGACCTCGCGGCAGTGGAAGCCCTGCTGCTGAAACATAAAGGCGAGTTTGCGGCGCTCATCATGGAGCCGGTAAATACTACCCTGCCGCAGCCTGGTTTCCTGCAGGATCTGAAAGACCTGCTGCATAAACATGGAACGTTGCTCGTGTTCGACGAGGTGATTACCGGATTCCGCCTGGCCAAGGGCGGGGCACAGGAATATTTCGGCGTTACGCCCGACCTCGCCGCTTTCGGCAAGGCGCTTGGCAACGGGATGCCGATTTCCGCCATTGCCGGCCGCGCCAACATCATGGATGAAATGGAGGATATTTTCTTTTCCGGCACGTTCGGCGGAGAAACGCTCTCGCTGGCGGCGGCCATCGCCGTTCTCGATAAAATCAAACGCGAGCCGGTGATCGAAACCTTATGGAGCACCGGCGAACGGCTGCGCAACGGCGTAGACGGATTACTGAAGCAATACGGACTGGAAGACGTTCTGATACAGCGGGGGCTTGCGCCGTGGGTTATACTGGACTTCCAGCCGCATCCCAAGGCAACGAAAGAGGCGATTAAAACCCTGTTCATCATCGAAATGGCGAAGCAGGGCGTGCTCATCGCCGGGTCGCATAACGTATGCTATGCGCATAATGAGGCCGATGTGGCGCGGGCGCTGAGCGCCTACGGCGTCGTGTTGCAAAAAGTTGCTGAAGAACTGGCTACCGGCGCGTTGGAAAAACGGCTTCCCTGCGCGCCGCTCCGTCCGGCTTTTACCGTGAGGTAGTATGTCAAATCTTCTTCCGGGCCACACAGCCGCAACAACCCTAAGCCACGGCTTTCGTGACCTGCTGCGCCGTGTATTCCACCTCTTCATCGCTCATATCCGGATGCAGCGGTACGCTTAAGAGATGGTTTATGCACTCCGTCGTAGATGGAAACTCATCGTCGGGCAGGCCGAGTAGTACATGCAAAGGCGGATAAACGCCGCGACCGGCTTCGATGCCCGCTATTTTACATTGGCGCAAGATTTCGGGCACTGGTTTATCGGTGTAGATCATGTAGCGGAAAAACACGCTCGAACGCCCCGGAGCCACGTTCGGATGAATTAACCCCGTGTCGGAGAAATGCTCGCTATAGCGCTGCGCCACTACGCGCCGCTGGTCGAGAAATACATCCAGTTGGCTGAGCTGGCTGACGCCAAGCGCAGCCTGGAGCGAACTCATGCCGTAGCTGCAAGCCGCCTGATAACCGCCGCGCAAATCGCCTTCGCCTTGGAATCGCCAGCGCGCCATCGGTTCGTCGTAATTGCAGCGTTGCCTGACTTTATCCAGCAACGCCGCATCGCGTGTAACGACCATGCCTCCCTGACCGCAGGAAATCATCTTGGAATGATGCAGCGAGCAAACGCCGATTGTGCCAAGGCTTCCGGCAGGCTTGCCATCAATTTGCGCTCCGAGCGAGAGGGTAAAATCCTCGATGACCGGCACTGGCAGGCCGACAGGATGGATTGGTTCGAGCGTTCCGAACATATGCGAGATAATTGCCGCCCGTGTTTTGGAAGTGAGTTTTTTCCGGATCGATTCCTGCGTCATATGAAACTGCGCGGCGCGGACATCACAGCGATTATCGGCAAGCACTGGAATCGCGCCGCAGGCTCGGACGGCATGCAAGAGCGCAACGCAGGTATAGGACGGCAGGATGACTTCGTCGCCCTCGCCTACGCCGACGGCCAGCAATGCCACATGCAGCGCCGACGTGCCGGAATTAACGGCGACGGCGCCGGCGGCTCCGACCCGCGCAGCGAAGGCATGTTCGAAATGACCTACCTCGGATTCATCGCTGAGCAGCCCTTCTTCGATGCGCCGGTGCAGATAGGCAGTGTCAATATCGGTGATATATTCGCGCACTAAGGGGATCACTTGCCGCCCACCAGCGCATCGCGCAACGCTGCCACAACATCATCCTGCTCCCGCTCGGTCAACCGCGGATGCAGGGGCAGCGACAACGCGCCTTTGAAAAACGCTTCCGCCTTCGGAAACCACCCCTCCTTAAATCCCAGTGCGCGGTAGTAGGGTTGCAGGTGAATCGGCATATAATGCACGTTGACGCCGATGTTTTGTTCGCGCATTTTTTCGAACACGGCATCACGCGCATCTACCTGCACCACGTAGAGATGCCAGCCGCAATATACGCCTGGCGGCGGCAACGTCAGCGGCGAATTCCGCAGCAGATGGCGATAACGTTCCGCCAGCGTTCGCCTTGCCCTTATGAAACGATCCAGCTTGGCCATCTGGCTGATGCCCAGCGCCGCCTGGATATCGGTAATGCGGTAGTTGAACCCAAGCCGCTGCATCTCGTAATACCAGGCCGGCATGTTTTTCTGCTGCAGTTGCGAAGGGTCGCGGGTGATGCCGTGCGTGCGCAGCGGGCGGATGCGGTCGGCCAGACCGGCATCCTGCGTCACCACCATTCCGCCTTCGCCGGTTGTGACGGGCTTTACCGGGTGAAAGCTGAAAACGGCGGCGTCAGCAGCGGCATGACCGCCGACCGGCGAACCATCGGCATACTGCGCGCCCAGCGCATGAGCCGCATCCTCGATGACGTGGAATCCATACCGCTCCTTCAGCGCGCCGATGGCCTCCATGTCGCAGGCGCGTCCGGCGTAATGCACCGGGATGATTAGTTTCGGCAGGCGGCGGGCGCGCGCCGCTTCTCCCAGTTTTGCTGCCAGCGCGGCGACTGACATGTTGCCGCTGCCGGTATCGATATCGACGAAATCGACTTCCGCTCCACAATAGTGCGCGCAATTGGCCGAGGCGGCAAAACTAAGCGGCGATGTCCATACCACATCGCCTTCACTTACGCCGAGTGCAAGGCAGGCAAGGTGCAGTCCCGCCGTGGCGCTGCTGACGGCCACCGCCTGCGGCGCGCCGCAATAATCCGCCACCGCCCGCTCGAACCGTTCGATGGCCGGGCCTTGCGTTAGCCAGTCGGAGCGCAGCGCGCGCACTACCGCCTCGACATCGTCATCTTCTATCGTCTGGCGGCTGTAGGGAATGAAGGGGCGCGGCATGGTTCATTGGTGGCTGATGAGCGCCTGCAGCCCGGCGACATCGAGGAAATCTGAATTGTTCAGCGAATTATACTCGAAGCCCGCTTTCACCCGCTTGCCGGTTTCGCCGAGCGCGTTTTTCGCGTAGTCCGGCCTTTCATTAAAGTAAAACGCCGGCTGGATGACGTAATGGTCCTTGAACTCCAGCGTGTCGCCGGCAAGTTCGGCCGGGCAGAGCACTTCGTGCAGCTTTTCGCCGGGGCGGATGCCGATGATTTTAAGTTTGGCCTTGGGCGCGATGGCTTTGGCCAGATCCACCATCTTCATCGAGGGAATCTTGGGGATGAAAGTTTCGCCGCCCTGCATCCGCTCGAAACATTTCAGCACGAAATCCACCCCCTGCGGCAGGCTGATCCAGAAGCGCGTCATGGCCGGGTCGGTCAGCGGCAGTTCTTTCGCGCCTTCGGCGATGAGCTTCTTGAACAACGGCACGACCGAGCCGCGCGAGCCGATGACGTTGCCGTAGCGCACCACCGAAAAGGCAATCTTATGCTTGCCGCGGATGTTGTTGGCGGCAATGAACAGCTTGTCCGCCACCAGCTTGGTCGCGCCGTAGAGATTGATGGGCGAGGTCGCCTTGTCGGTGGAGAGCGCGACGACCTTGCTGACGCCTTGCTCCATCGCCGCCGTGATGACGTTCTGCGAGCCGCGGATATTGGTTTCTATCGCCTCGCCGGGGTTATATTCCAGCGCCGGCACCTGCTTCAAGGCGGCGGCGTGGATGACGGCATCGACGCCGTTCATCGCCGTCATCACGCGGTCGCGGTCGCGCACGTCGCCGAGGAAATAGCGCATGCAGTCATCGTTAAATTCCTGCTGCATCTCGTATTGCTTCAGCTCGTCGCGGGAAAAGACGATCAGCCGGGATGGACGAAAGCGCGAAAGGATGGTGCGGATGCACTGCCTGCCGAACGATCCGG
>JAGWIM010000049.1 GCA_028873525.1 Pseudomonadota bacterium | reverse complement strand
AAATCCGGCCTCGCCGCCTTAAGTTCACGCTCGATTTGATAGAGATTGAATTCGGACAGCTCGACGAGAATGAGTCCCGCCGGATTGAAACAGGCAATCTGCCGCGTCAACTCAGCGCCGATGGTGCCGCCGGCGCCGGTAATCAGCACCGTTCTGCCTTCAACCAGCGCGCGCATGGCATCACGGTCAAGCACATTCTGCGACCGCCCGAGCAAATCCTCGACGGCAATCGGCCGCACTTCCAGCCGGTCGCTGACGCCGGACTTGAAGGCGCTCAAGGACGGCAGCCGCGCCAGCGGAATCCCCAGCCGGTCGGCCATTTCCAGCAGCTCGCGCACCGTCTCGCCCGCCGCCCGGTCGTCGGTCAAAATCAGTTTCTGCGGCCGCTCTCCTTCCCTTTCGAGACGACGCACGATGGAAGGCAGCGCGTCGGTCGCGCCCAGAATCGGCACGCCGCGAATGGTGCGCCCCTTCTGCCTTGGGTCGTCGTCCACCAGCGCCACCGCTATAAAGAGCGAGTGGCGGCCGCGTTCCATATCGCGGATGAATTGCTCGGCGTGATCGCCGGCGCCGATAAGCAGCACCGGAATTTTCGGCGCTCCGCCGGTCTGCACGCGCCACGGCAGCGTGCCGTCATGGAGCGCGCGGTAAATAAAGCGCGGCGCGCCGAGCAACACAAGCAGCAGCATCCAGTTGATAAAAAAGAGCGATCTCGGCACATTTTTCAGGTGGTTGATGAAAAACATCAGGAGCGCGAAAATGAGAATGGAAAGCGTCACCGCCTTGACCAGCGCCACCATATCCTGCATCGAGGCATAGCGCCACAGGCCGCGATAAAGCCGCATCGAGGCGCACACCGACACACACACCAGCGTAAACAGCCACGTGCCGTAAATCAGATAGGGCTGCGCCAGATGCCACTGTTCCTCACCCAGCCGCAGCCAGATAGCCAGCAAAAAGCTCGCCGCCGCTATGATGGCGTCGTGCATCATGGCGAGGATGCGGCTAGCCTTCATGATGCGTCTCCGCCGCCGTATGGGCGAAAAATCCCAGCAGCATGAACACCGACATATAAGCGACGGCCAGAATGACAAGCGCGATGGGTGGACAGAGCGTAGATAACGTCGCCAGCAATACCAGCAGCAGGTTGACGCCAAGGACGTGGCGCACCACCCGATCGGGCCGCCAGCCGTTATTGGCCGCTTCATGGTAATAATGGCGGCCGAACCGCCGCAGGGCGGTGATGGCGCCATCGGCGAACGCGTACGCGGGCAGGATGAGCGCGGCAAAGGTGTAGCCATGCGCCGCTGCCAGCAGCAGCAGATAGCCAGAGAGAAATCCCAGCGGCACGCACCCGACTTCGCCAAGCAGGATTTTTGCCGGGTGCCAATTCCACCATAAAAATCCGACCGTCGCCGTCGCCGTCACCAGGCTATAGGAGAACAGGGTTTTCGGCAAATCTCCAGCCATCACGCTCAGCAGGCACAGCCCGCCGGCGACGCAGACGGCTTCGGTGGCGGCTAATCCTTCCATGCCGTCCATCCTGTCGAACATGCGGATGAACCATATCCAGGCGGCGGCAATCAATGTTTTGTCAAGCCAGAGCGGCAATCCCCCACCCCATATGGCGGTGTGCACGGTACTCAACGGAATAGTCACCGACACCAACTGCGTCAGCAGCTTGATCGGCGCGGCGACACCGATCAGCTCATCAAGCAGCGACACGGCGGCCAGCAGAAACAACGCCAGCACGATGCTGTAATCAACGTCAGCCATGAGCAGCCCGATAGCCAGCGCCACTACGATGACAATGCCGCCACCACCGGGCGGCGGCTCAGGTGCGTCACCGCGCAACACGGCCAGCGACGGCTTGATACGGCCCCGCCGCGCCAGAATGGTAAGCCTTGTGCCAAGCAGCGAGATCAAAAACGCCGACAGGGCGAGAATGATATAAAAATTCATCCCCGCCTCCCGAACAGGGTTTCAACGTCCCTGCGCTTGAGTTCGATATAGGTCGGGCGACCGTGGCTGCACTGGCCGGAATAAGGCGTCGCTTCCATCTGGCGAAGCAGCGCGTTCATTTCAGCGATCGACAACGCCCGCCCGGCGCGCACGCTGCCGTGACAGGCCATCGTCGCGCTGACATGGTCGAGGCGGTCTTTAAGCGCCAGCGCCTCGCCATGCTCACGTAGCTGGTCGGCGAGGTCGCGCAGCAGCGCCTTCACGTCAAAGCTGCCGAGCGCAGCGGGCGTCTCGCGGACGACGACCGTCCCCTCGCCGAACGATTCGATGACCAGCCCCAGCGCCTGCAATTCCTCCTGCCGCGCCAGCAGAAATTCGGCGCCGGCGCCGAGTTCCACCACTTCCGGAATCAGCAGTTTCTGCCGCGCCAGGCCCTGTCCACCCAACTCTGTCTTGATGCGTTCCTGTACCAGCCGCTCATGCGCCGCATGCTGATCGACGATAACCAGCGAATCAGCCGTTTCAGCGACGATATACGTCTTATGCAGTTGCGCCCGCGCCGCACCCAGCGGATAGCGCAGATGGTCCGGGTCGCCGGCATCAGGGACAGCGAACACCGCCATTGGCGGCGCCATTTCCTGCGTCAACAGCGATGCGTCAGCCATAAACGAACGCGGCGCGGTTTCGTGCAGCGCGGTGGAATTCCCTGCCCTTTTTTGCCCGCCGAAACTCCGCAGGGGCGAAAGCTGGGTAGGTGGGTGGGTGGGAAGGGCGGGTGCGTGATAATTGTGGGCGGAGGGCGCATGATGGCTGGGGATAAAACGCTTGAGCGCCTGCGCGCCGCCGCCGGTCGAGGCGCGGAATCCCGCTTCAGCCAGCGTCTGGCGGAGGGCGCCGACGATCATGCCGCGAATCGCGCCGGCGTCGCGGAAGCGCACTTCGGCCTTGGCCGGATGCACGTTAACGTCCACCTCCGTAGGCGGAAGATCGAAAAACAGCGCCGCCACCGGGTAGCGGCCATGCGCCAGCACGTCCTGATAAGCGGCGCGCACCGAGCCAAGCAATAATTTATCGCGCACTGGCCGGTGATTGACGAACAGATATTGCTCCACCGAGGTGGCGCGGTTGAAGGTCGGCAGGGCAGCAAAGCCGGACAGCCGGATGGCCTCGCGCTGTACGTCCAGCGCCAGGGCGTTCTCGGCGAATTCTTTGCCCATAATGTCACGCAGGCGCGCAAGCCGCGCATCAAACAGGTCGCCTGTCGGTGCCTCAAGTCCGCGCAATTTTTTACCGTCCGAGGAAAACGAAAAAGCGATGCCAGGATGCGCCATTGCCAGCCGGTTGATAATATCCGCCGCCTGCTGGATTTCGGTGCGGTCGCTTTTGAGAAATTTCAGGCGCGCCGGCGTGGCGTAAAATAAATCGCACACTTCGACGCGCGTACCCGCTGGCTGCGTCGCCGGAACAACGTTGCCTGCCTCTCCACCTTCAACCGAAAAGCTCCAGGCGTTTTCACCACCCTGCTGCCGCGTCGTCACCTTCAGACGGCTGACCGAGGCGATGGAAGGCAGCGCCTCGCCGCGAAAACCAAGACAGCGTATGTCGAGCAAATCATCCGACGGCAGCTTGGAAGTGGCGTGGCGCTGGACGGAAAGCGCCAGTTCTTCGCGGCTCATGCCTTTGCCATCGTCCTGCACGAGGATGCGGTTTTTGCCCGCCCGCTCCAGCGTGACGTCGATACGCGCCGCTCCGGCGTCGATAGCATTTTCCACCAGTTCCTTTACCACCGACGCCGGGCGTTCGATGACTTCCCCGGCGGCGATGCGGTTGACCAGCGTTGCGGGGAGAACACGGATGGTCATAGCGCGCCCGCCAGCAGGTGCTCCCTCGCCAGCCGCTTGCCTTCCTCGACGGCCGGCTGGTCGAACGGGTTGACATTAAGCAGAAACGACATGAACATGATCTCCAGTGTAAAATGCATCAGCAGCGCGCCCATTTGTTCCTCGCCCAGCGACTCTAGCTGCAAATGCCGCACCGGGCAATGATGGCGTACCAGCGTCTCAAGCGTTGCCCGTTGCTCGGCCTGCATAACATCACCAGTCGTTTTGCCCTGCAGATACGCCATATCGGCGTCCTCCGGTGCGGGGATGTGCTGGCCGGTGCCGCCACGGTTCACCGTGATCATATGAAACAATTTATCCTTGGGACCATCGAGGTAAAGCTGCAACTGACTGTGCTGGTCGGTAGCGCCGAGGGCGGGGACGGGAGTCGAGCCTTTGCCCTGCTTGCCCAGGCTTTCCGCCCAACATTGCCTATACCAGCCGGCGAATCCGGCCAGCCGGTCGGAATAAGGCAGCATCACGCTCATCGGATAATGCTTCCGGACAAAGGCGCATTGTAGCGCCGCGCCAACCGCAGGCGGACAGTCTACAGGCGCAGGCGCCTTATCCATCTGCTCCACCACCGTCTGCGCGCCGCGGCGCAGTGCCTTGATATCAAGCCCGGCGACGGCGGCAGGCAGCAGACCGACATTCGTCAGAATGGAAAACCGCCCGCCGATGTCGCCTGCGTAATTCATAAGGTGCAGGCCATAGCTCTCCGCCGAGCGCCGTAGCGGGCTGCTCTCCGGCAGGGTGATGACGATGAATCGTTCCTGCGCCGCCTGTTTGTCGAGTTTTTTCCCGGCGTGCGCGAGCCAGATATAGAACTGACTCAGCGTTTCAGCCGTCGTGCCGGATTTGCTGATGACAAGGAAACAGGTATTTGCCATGTCCAGCCGCGCCGACAGCGATGTCATTACATCGGGGTCGATATTCTCCAGGAAATAGAATGTCGGCGCCAACGGTGGCGGGATGAGGCCAATCAATGCCCGGCCGCTGAGTCCCGATCCGCCCGATCCGATGACGACGACATGATCGAAGCGGCGGCGGATATCCGCTGCTAAATGTTCAATCTCTTCCAAATCGGATGTATCAAACGGCAGCGCCAGCAACGGCGACGCCGAAGCAACCTGCCGCGCTTTAAGTGACTTGAGGGCCGGGGCTAATTCCGCCGCATATGCCTCGACTTCGGCGCGTTTTACGCCGGAAGCAAAGCAATGGTCGAGGGACTGCGTATAGAGCATTGCCAACTTTCAAAAGAACTAATACCCGAGGAGACGACCGAGAATGCCGGTGTCCCCCTGCTTGGCCATCGGCGTATCGCCTGTGGTGACCGGCTGGCCAGCGGCCTGATCCTGATCGATGCGCTGCGATTCTTTCGACGCGTTGACCACCGGGTCTTGCTTGGGCGGGTTGGTGGAGAAAAAGTTCCACCAGCTGCTGTTATCCTGTTGCTCCTGGGTGACGTAGTGCTGCTGCGCCATCTCGTCGCGTATATGGGGGTCGGCCTGGTCCGCTCCGGCATCTTTCAGAAATTGCGATTCGGCGCTGGTGGATAATTTGGCGGACGCCGGCAACGACGGTGCGGCCGTCGCATTGCCAAACACCATCGAGGCCGCCTGGTGGGAGACCGGCTGCTGACCCGGTGGCCGGGCAGTGGCGCTGGGCGGCATCAAGTTGAACTGCGGCGGCACCGACAGCGGCGGACGCGAGACGACGCGGAATTCGTCGGGCGCGCCGCGGTCCAGCCCGAGCGTGGTTTTAACCGTGTTGCCGCTGCACGCCGTCAGCAAGGCGAAGCTGGCGGCAGCCAGTGTACGCGCATATTTCATGGCCGGCTACTTTCAGTTGGACGCTGCGATGACTCCAGCATACCGCTGACGCATAAAACTGCAACCCCGACGCAAATGGCGCTGTCAGCGACGTTGAAGGCCGGCCAATGCCAGGCGCCAAGATGGAAATCGAGAAAATCGACAACAGCGGAAAATCGCAGGCGGTCAACGACATTACCCAGCGCTCCGCCGATGACCAGCCCCAGGCCGACGGCGACCAGCCGCAGGCGGCTGCGGTATAGCCACACCAGCAGGATACCGACGATTACCGCAGACAGCGAAGCCCAGACCAGCGGCGCATAATGATCGGCGAACATGCCGAAACTGATGCCGCTGTTTAACACCAGCGTGATATTGAAAAACGGCGCTATGCGGATGGCTTCATGCCGGGCAACGTGGGTCAGGATCAGCCATTTGCTAATCCGGTCAATCAGCAACACGTCAGCGGCGAGCAACAGGCTCAGCGGAAATAAATGTGAGTTAGCGATAGGCATTCAGCATCTCCTTTGCCTTAAGACAGTCATCCGCCATCTGCTCGCGCAGGTCGTCGCTGCTATCGAAACGCGCCTCGTCGCGGATGAAGCCGGCCAACTCCACGCGAAGCCGCTGTCCATACAGGCTATGCTCTATAGCAAATCCATGCGCTTCCAGCAAAGGCTCAAATGCGCCAAACGTCGGATTGACACCGAGGCTGGCGACGCCCCCTTGCCATTGGCCGCTGCCGCCGACTTCCATGCGTACGGCATAAATGCCAAAGCGCGGCCTGAACAGCCCCGTAAGCGCCAGATTGGCAGTGGGAAAGCCCAGCGCCCGTCCACGTTTCTTACCATGCCGTACGCGGCCTTCAATGGCGTAAGGACGCCCCAGCAGCGCGGCAGCTTTACCCACATCGCCCCGCGCCAACAGCATCCGGATACCGGTAGAAGAAATCACCTGCCCGTCTTCGCCTGCTACCTGCGGGCAGGCGGTGAAGCCAAAACCATTGTGCTCTGCCAGCCGCGCCAGCAGAGCACTATCGCCGCCGCGTCCGTTGCCGAAGGCGAAATCCTCGCCGGTGACGACGTGGCGCGCCGAGAGTTGCTTCAGCAGTATTTCTGCCACAAAGGCTTCCGGGGATAATGTCGCCAGCGCCCGATTGAACCGCGTCAGGAACAGCAGATCGATGCCCATGTCGCGGAGTAACTCGATCTTGCGGCGCAGTGGATAGAGGCGCAAAGGCGCGCCGTTTCCCGCAAAATACTGGCGCGGATGCGGCTCGAACGTCATCGCCGCCGCCGGAATGTTTTTGTCTTTCGCCATATCAACACAGCGGCGCAAAATTTCCTGATGCCCCAGATGTACGCCATCGAAATTACCGATGGCGACGGCGGCACCCTTAGTGTCGGACCGGCAGTGCGGAAAGTCGCGGACGATGCGCATATTATCCATTGCGAAGAGGCCGAAGGCCGGCGTGGCAATCCGGACTCATGACCTTTATCAAATATTTTTCCTTGCGTGGGATTTCTTTTATTCGCTTTCCCAAGCAAGGCCAGTAACCAATATTTTTCGGTGCAGCGCCGCCGTTAATAACGCCTTGCAGGCCAGGCGCTATTCACCAGGCAACCCTTTCAAGCAACCAGATTCTTCAACGGACGCATACTGCGCGCGCCGAGTTGCTGGATGATCTCGCCGGCACAGCGGTTGCCGAGTGCGGCGCAGGCGGACAAATCCCGGCCGCGCGTGAAACCGAACAGGAAGCCGCTGGCGTATAAATCACCCGCGCCGGTGGTATCAACGATCCTGGCAACCGGCTCGGTCGGCACAGTCTCCACCCCGTTCGCCGACAGCACTACGCTGCCGCGTTCGCTGCGCGTCACGGCGGCGACGGGACAGGCGCCCTTGAGTTGGCTCAAGCCCTGCTCAACATCGTCGGTCTGGTAGAGTGATTTCAATTCAGCTTCGTTGGCAAATAAAATGTCGATGTCATTTTTGATGAGTTCTAAAAATTCAGCGCGGTGGCGATCGACGCAGAATACGTCAGAGAGCGTGAAGGCGATTTTGCGGCCGGTTTCCTTCGCCAGCGTAATGGCCTTACGAATGGCGGCCTTGGCGTTCTCGGTGTCCCACAAATAGCCCTCGATATAGACAACCGAGGCATGGGCGATGATTTCCTCGTCGATGTCTTCCTCGGCAACCTGGCTGCAGGCGCCGATGAAGGTGGCCATCGTGCGATGCGCGTCCGGCGTGACGCAGACCAGGCAATTGGCGGTGGACGGGCCGGATTCCAGCGGCATGGTGGAAAAATGCACGCCGACGGCATGCAGGTCGTGGATGAAAATCGAACCGAGCTGGTCGTTCTTGACCTTGCCGATGAAAGCGGTCCTGGCGCCGAGCGACGCCATGCCGGCCAGCGTGTTCGCCACTGAACCGCCGGAACATTCAGTGGTCTGCCCCATCTTGCGGTAAACGGCTTCGGCGCGCGCCTCGTCGACCAGCGTCATGGTGTTTTTATTCAGCCTGTGCCGCGTAAGGAACGCCTCATCGGTGAAGGCCAGCACATCGACAATGGCGTTGCCGATACCGACGACGTCGAACAGAATATCAGTTGACCGCTTGCTCATACCACTCCCTTGCTTTTTGTAACGTTTCCGGCGTATCGACCCCTAGCGGCACAGCATCCACCACCGCGACGCCAATATGCATCCCTGCTTCCAGCGCCCTAAGCTGCTCCAGTTTTTCGCGTTTTTCAAGCACGCTCGGTGGCAGAGCGACGAATTTCTCCAGCGCCGGGCGCCGATAGACATATAATCCAATATGATGATAAAACAGGCCATCGCCGTAAGGAACGGCCTGCCGGCTGAAGTAGAGCGCGCGACAGGTGACGGGTGACGGGTGATCCGTCTTCGCCAAGGCTACGGCGGACAGGCGGGTGTCAAAAAAAAATTTATCCGACGCCTGACATCCGACGCCTGACACCACTGTTTTCACCACCGCCGGATCATCCCTCTCCTTCTCACCCGTAATCACTGCCGCCGGGGTGGCGATGTCCACTGCGGGATCCTCGAGCAACGCCAGCGTTTTTTTAATGACGGCGGGGTCGAAGGTCGGCATGTCGCCCTGCAGGTTGATAATGACATCGTGTGTTTTTTCAGGGTCGATTTTCTGCAGCGCCTGCCAAATGCGGTCGGAGCCGGAGGGCAAACCAGGATCGGTGATGACCGCCCTGCCCCCTGCCCTTTCGACGGCTTCGGCAATCGGCCTGCCGTCGCACGCCACCACGATGTCCTTAATGCCAGAAAGCGTGGCACGCTGGAGGACGCGCACGATCATCGGCTCGCCGCCGATGTCGGCCAGTGGCTTGTCCGGCAGGCGCGTCGCCGCCATGCGCGCGGGAATCAGAATAATCGGGTGCATAATCTGTGCGCGATTATAATCTTTATTGCGGTAGGCTGGCCAGCATATTATAACGGCATTCAAATTCATCACGACTGCAAGGAGCGCTATGTCATCTCGCGGAGGAATAGAAATCAATAAAATCGCCGGCGCAATCCTGCTGGCCGGCGTTATCGCCATGGTCTCCGGCCTCATCGCCGAGGCGCTCTATACCGGCACCATCGCCGAAGAAAAACCCAAGGAAAAGCGCGGCTATACCATCGCCGTGGCGGAGGACGCCGCAAGCGCCGCCAGTGCTCCGAAGGAGGAAAAACCGGTGGACATATTGCCGCTTTTGGCCAAAACCGACATCAAGGCGGGCGAGGCCGAATCCAGGAAATGCAGCGCCTGCCATACCTTCACCAAGGGCGGCGGCAACGGCGTCGGGCCGAACCAGTGGGGGCTGGTCGGCAATACGTGGGCGCACAAGAGCGATTATAGTTACTCGCAGGCCATCGCCTCCGGGCACGGCAAGAAAAAATGGGATTTCCAGACATTGTCTGATTTTCTGACCGCGCCGATGAAATATGCCCCCGGCACCAAAATGTCCTTTGCCGGCGTCAAGGATCCGCAGGCACGCGCCAATCTGATCGCCTGGCTCAACCAGCAGAGCGATCATCCGTTGCCATTGCCCAAGGGTAAATAATGCAGAACATCCCCGTTACTTATCTCTGGCTGGCGGCGGGGGTGCTTCTGGTGTTGTTTGATGCGCTGCATCTGGGCGGCGTCGGGCTTTTCTTCGCCGGGCTGGGCGCCATTATCGCCGGGGTTTCGCTCTGGTTTGGCATCGTCGGCGAGGACGCGCATGTCGCGCAGTGGCTGGTGTTTTTCGCCGCCACCGCCCTGTGGTCGCTTGTTCTATGGAAGCCGATGCGGAAATTCCGCCACCGGCATAATGGCAATTACAGCAATATCGTCGGCGAGACGGCGTATGTCGGAAGCAGCGGCCTGACGCGGAAAAAAGGCGGCGAAGTCACCTGGTCGGGTACTATTATGAAAGCGCGGCTTTCGGATGGCGCGCCGGAGGCGCTCGAAGCCGGAGCGCCGGTGGTCGTTACCGACATTCAGGGCGCGACGTTGATTGTGAAGCCGACACCTTAAATCCTGTGGATTGCGAAGCGGCAGCACAGGATTGTATGCAACAGGTACTGCGCAATCGCTCACGCGATTCGCAGAATGTACACAAGGAGGAAACCAAATGGAGCCATTACTCGCCATTGCCGTCATCGCCGTCATCGGTATCCTGATGGGGGTCAAAACCGTGCCGCAGCAGCAGGCGTGGATCGTCGAGACACTCGGCAAGTTCGACCGCCGACTGGAGCCGGGACTCAGCATCATTATCCCGTTCATCCAGAAAGTCGCCTACAAGCATTCGCTGAAGGAAAACGCTCTCGACGTGCCGGAGCAGGCTGGCATTACGCGCGACAACGTGACGCTTACTCTTGACGGCGTGCTGTATGTACGCATCGTTGACCCCGTGGCGGCATCCTACGGCGTCACCAACCCGATTTACGCCGTGCAGTTACTCGCGCAAACCACCATGCGCTCGGAAATCGGCAAGTTGACGCTGGATAAGACTTTCGAGGAGCGCGAGACCTTGAACGCCAACATTGTCGCCGCCATCAACCAGGCGGCGCAGGCCTGGGGCATCCAGTGTATGCGCTACGAAATCAAGAATATCACGCCGCCGACCTCGGTCTTGAAAGCGATGGAATTGCAGATGGCCGCCGACCGCCAGAAACGCGCGACGATACTGGAATCCGAAGGCAAGATGCAGGCGCAGATCAATGTGGCGCAGGCGTCCAAGCAACAGGTGGTGCTGGCGTCGGAAGGCGCGCTGACCGACCAGGTCAACCGCGCCAAGGGCGAAGCCGAAGCCATCCTCGCCGTCGCCGATGCGACCGGCAAAGGCATCGAGATGGTGGCATCGGCCATCGTCAAGCAGGGCGGCAGCGATGCCGTGGCGCTCAGGATTGCCGAACAATATGTCGGCGCGTTCAGGGAACTGGCGAAGGAAAGCACGACCATTCTGTTGCCTGCCAATGCCGGCGACGCCGGCAGCATGGTGGCGCAGGCGCTCACCGTGTTTGATGCGATTAAAAACAAAACGGCGGCGGGCGCGGCGGGCAAAGGGCCGTGGGCAGGCGCGTGAACACGCGCGGAAGCCGGAAACCAGAAACCAGAAACCTAAAAAGACTTGTCTTTCTGGCCTCTGGCCTCTGGCTTCTGGTGTCTGGCGCGGCGCACGCCGCATCGTGCCTCACCCTTTACGGCTCCTGCAAATATCCGGCCGATTTCCAGCACTTCGATTATGTAAATCCGAACGCGCCGAGGGGCGGCACGGTGAAGCTGGCCGAAACCGGCACGTTCGATGATTTGAACCCGTTTATTTTGAAAGGCGTCAAGGCACCGGGGCTGGACGGGCTGTTCGACTCGCTGATGGTACAGTCCCAGGACGAGCCGCTCTCCATGTATCCGCTGATTGCCGAAAGTGTCAGTCTTTCGCCCGACCGCAGCCATGAGGATTTCACCCTGAACCCGGCGGCGCGCTGGCATGACGGCACGCCGATTACGCCCGATGACGTGGTATTTTCCTTCACTACGCTCAAAACCAAGGGCGACCCGAGCTACAGCATCATGTACGCGCCGATTGCTTCCTGCAAAAAAACCGGGCCGCATAGCGTGCGCTTCACCTTCAGCGATACCAAGAACCGCCAGTTGCCGCTGCTTGCCGCGCAGATGCCGATACTTTCCAGAACCTATTATGCCACGCATGATTTTACCGCCTCGACGCTGGTGCAGCCGCTTTCCAGCGGGCCATATGAAGTGGCAAGCGTCGATCCGGGGCGGTCGATTGTGTATAAGCGCGTGAAAAACTACTGGGGGCGGAATCTGCCGGTCAATGCCGGCCAGAATAATTTCGGCGCCATCCGCTACGATATGTACCGCGACGAAAACGTAACGCTGCAGGCCTTCCTCGCCGGAGATTATGATTTCCGCCGCGAATATATCGCCCGCAACTGGGCGACCGCCTACGATAGCCCGGCGGTCAGGGATGGGCGCATCGTCAAGCGCGAAATCCCCGACCATACGCCGCAGGGCATGCAGGCGTTTATTTTCAATACGAGGAAACCATACTTGTCCGACCGGCGGGTGCGGCAGGCTATTGACATGGCGCTCGATTATGAATGGATCAATAAAACCATTTTTTACAATGCCTATGTGCGCAACCAGAGCTTCTTCGAGAATACCGATTTTCAGGAAACCGGATTACCCAAGGGCAAAGAGCTGGCGCTGCTGAGGCCGTTTCGCTGCACCCACACCTCTCCCTTGATGGGGGAGGTCGCCGAACGCAGTGAGCCTCCCCCGCAAGGGGGGAGGGAATATTGCCTGCCCCCTGCCCTGTTTACCGAGCCGTTTAAGAATCCGGTATCCGACGGCTCGGGCGATGATCGCACCAACCTGCTGAAAGCACAGGCGCTGCTGGATGGTGCGGGTTGGCATGTGGGCAAAGACGGCTGGCGGCAGAATGCGGCGGGCCAGCCGCTTTCCATCGAATTCCTGCTGCGCCAGCCGACGATGGAGCGCGTCATCGGCCCGATGCGGCAGAATTTAAAGCGGCTCGGTATCCATTCTTCCATTCGCATGGTGGATGATTCGCAGTACCAGAAACGCACCGACAGTTATGATTTCGATATTATCTCCGCCTGGATCGATCGTGGCTTATTTTATCCCGGCGGCGAGCAGGTGGCGCTATGGCAGTCGTTACAGGCCGATGTCAAAGGCGGGAATAACCTGGGCGGTGTGAAGAATCCGGCGGTGGACGCGCTGTTGAAAGCGCTGACCTCGGCCAAAACCGAGAACGACCTCATCGCCGCCGGCCGCGCGCTCGACCGCGTGCTGCTATGGGAACATTACGTCATCCCCAACTGGCATTCCGGCGTTTTCCGCGTCGCCTACCAGGATAAGTTCGGGATACCGAAAATCGTGCCGAAATACGGGCTGGGATTCCAGGCGTGGTGGGTGAAGCCGGATGATAGATGACAGACGCCGGATGATGGATTAGTTTCCGTCATCTAACATCCATCATCCGGCATCCGCCCATGACCGCCTACATCCTCCGCCGCATCCTGATGATGATTCCGACGCTGTTCGGCATCATGGTGCTGAATTTCATCATCGTGCAGGCTGCGCCCGGCGGGCCGGTGGAATCGATGGTGGCAAGGCTGACCAGCCTCACCGGCGAAAACGGCGCGATGACGCGGCTTTCCGGCGCCGGCACCGACATGGCCGGGCAGGCATTGCAGAACGCCAATCTGAATACAGTGTATCGCGGCGCGCGCGGCCTCGATCCGGAATTAATTGAACGCATCCGCACGATGTACGGCTTCGATAAGCCGCCGCTTCAGCGCTTCCTGCATATGATGGGAAGCTACCTGCGGCTCGATTTCGGCGAGAGCTTTTTTCGTAACGAAAGCGTAGTCAGCCTCATCGCCCGCACGCTGCCGGTGACGATTTCACTCGGCCTGTGGACAACGCTCTTGGTGTATCTTATTTCAATTCCGCTGGGCATCAGGAAGGCCATGAAAGACGGCAGTCTCTTTGACGCCTGGACGAGCTGGGTGATTTTCATCGGCTATGCCATCCCGAGTTTCCTGTTCGCCATTTTACTGATTATTCTTTTCGCCGGCGGTAATTACCTGCATTGGTTTCCGCTGAAGGGCATCACCTCCGACAACTGGGAGGCAATGGACTGGCCGCATAAAATTATCGATTATTTCTGGCATATTACATTGCCGGTCGTGGCGATGGTGATTTCGGGGTTCGCCTCGCTGACCATGCTGACCAAGAACTGCTTCCTCGATGAAATCGGCAAGCAATATGTGCTGACGGCGCGCGCCAAGGGGCTTACGCAAAAGCAGGTGCTTTATGGCCATGTGTTCCGCAACGCCATGCTGATTGTGATTGCCGGGTTTCCGGGGGCGGTCTTAAGTATTTTATTCACCAGCGCGCTGCTGATTGAGATTATTTTCTCGTTGAACGGCATGGGGCTGCTTGGCTACGAGGCGGT
>JAGWIM010000048.1 GCA_028873525.1 Pseudomonadota bacterium | reverse complement strand
CCACGTATTGTGTTGCCGACGGTCGGCGGGATGGTGACGGCCACGCCGCTGACATTGATCGTCATCCCGGTGGTGTATTATATTTACGAAGGGAGAACACCGAGGAGCGATTGACCAAAATCAAATCAACTTAAAGGACTTACATTCATACAGCAGAGTGGTAAAGTGCGTTCGAATGTTCCACCCCGACTATAGGAGATTTTTTATGAAAATGATGCTTAAAACTTTATTAGTTGCTTTCGTTTTCATTTTCCCGGCGGCAGCCTACGCGCAAAGCGGCATGGGTATGATGATGCAGGGTGGCATGGTAGGTGGTCAGCCGGGTGCAGGTCAAGACGTGGATTACACCAAGCACCATCCGGCACAATAGCTGGCGATGTATTTCCTTGCCAAAACCCTCGCCACCGCCTTGATCGTCGCCGCCGTATCCGAGTTGGCGCGGCGCTATGCGGTCTGGGCGGCTCTGCTGGCCTCGCTGCCGCTGACATCGATTCTCGCGTTCATCTGGGTGTATTGGGACACGAAGGACGCTGGCAGGATCGTTGATCTGTCTTATTCAGTATTCTGGCTGGTGTTTCCGTCGCTGGCCTTCTTCCTGATTCTGCCGTTCCTGCTCAAACACGGGCTGGCTTTTCCGGCGGCGATGATCATAGCGATAGCCGCGATGGCAGCGATCTATGGGGCGGGCGTGTGGCTTTTCAAAGCGATGATGTGACGAGAAAGCCATGAACACCACGCAGCATGAACATTGCAGACATCGCCATCACGTGCCGCACGGGGCAAAGCCTGCGCTGATGAATGCGGACGTCATCTACACCTGCCCGATGCACCCGCAGGTGCGGCAACCGGGGTCGGGCAATTGCACGATCTGCGGCATGGCGCTGGAGCCGGAGAAGGTCATGGCGCAGGAAGCCGCTGATCCCGAACTGCGGAGCATGACGCGGCGGTTCTGGCTGGCAGCCGCGCTTTCCACGCCGCTGCTGGTCGTCAACATGGGCGGGCATGTGAGCGGCGCATTGCACGATTTTACGATGAATCCGCTCTCCATCTGGCTGCAACTGGCGCTGGCCACGCCTGTGGTGCTGTGGTGCGGCTGGCCGTTTTTCGTACGTTTCCGGCAATCGCTGAGGCATAAAAGCGCCAATATGTTCACGCTGATTGGCCTCGGTGTCGGCGTGGCATATGGCTACAGCCTCGCGGCGACGCTGGCGCCGGGTTGGTTTGCCGCATTGGGAGCGGCGGTGCACGATGTGTATTTTGAACCCGCCGCCGTTATCACGGCGCTGGCGCTGCTCGGTCAGGTGCTGGAGCTGCGCGCCAGGGCGCAAACCTCCGGCGCGATACGGGCGCTCTTGCAACTCGCTCCTAACACCGCCCGCCGCATCGAGGCCGATGGAAGCGAGCATGATGTGCCGCTTTCGGAGGTGCATGTCGGCGATAAATTGCGTGTGCGGCCCGGCGAGAAAATCCCCGTCGATGGCGTGGTGCTGGAAGGCGCGAGCAGCGTCGATGAATCCGTGATTACCGGCGAGCCGCTGCCGGTGGAAAAACATGCGGGCGATGCGGTGACGGGCGCGACGATCAACGGCAACGGCAGCTTCGTCATGCGCGCTGAGAAGGTCGGCGGCGATACGCTGCTTGCGCGCATCGTCGATATGGTGGCGAAAGCGCAGCGCTCGCGCGCGCCGATCCAGCGGCTGGCGGATAAAGTGTCGGCGTGGTTCGTGCCTGCCGTGATGCTCTGCGCCATTATCGCTGCCGGCGCATGGTATCTTTACGGCCCGGAACCGAAACTTGGTCATGCAATCTTAAGTGCCGTCGCCGTGCTTATCATCGCCTGCCCGTGCGCGTTGGGGTTGGCTACGCCGATGGCGATCATGGCCGGAACCGGGCGCGGAGCGCGGGCGGGGGTGCTCATTAAAAACGCCGAGGCACTCGAAATGTTAGAGAAGGCAGATACGCTGATCGTCGATAAAACCGGCACGCTGACCGAAGGCAGGCCGAAACTGATGTCGATTGTCGCCGCTGAGGGATTCAGCGAGAAGGAAGTGTTGGCGTTGGCCTCCGGGCTGGAGCGCGGCAGCGAGCATCCACTGGCGGAAGCTATTGTCAAAGGCGCGGAGGCAAAGAGCGTCGCGCCTGCGGCCGTTTTAGATTTCAACGCCGTTGCCGGCAAGGGAGTGACCGGCATCGTTGGTAACAAACAGGTGGCGCTGGGCAATCTGGCACTGCTGGAATCGCTGTGCATTTCCGCCGACAACATAAAAGCGAAAGCCGACGCTTACCGCGCGCAAGGCCAAACCGTGATGTTCCTGGCGGCGGATGGCAAAGCCGTCGGGCTAGTGACGGTGGCCGATTCGATTAAGGAAACCACTGCCGAAGCAATCAAACAATTGAAAGCTGACGGGCTGCGCATCGTCATGCTGACCGGCGATAACAAAACCACGGCGCAGGCAGTAGCGAGACGCGTCGGCATCGAGGAAGTGCAGGCCGGCGTCCTGCCCGATAAAAAAAACGCCGCCGTTCGCGCTTTGCAGGAGCATGGCCGCATCGTGGCAATGGCCGGTGATGGCATCAACGACGCGCCCGCGCTTGCCGCCGCGCAGATCGGCATTGCGATGGGCACCGGCGCGGATGTAGCGATGGAAAGCGCCGGGATTACGCTGGTGAAAGGCGACCTCATGGGCATCGTGCGCGCCCGGCATTTAAGCCGTGCCACCATGCGTAACATCAGGCAGAACCTGTTCTTCGCTTTTGTCTACAATGCACTCGGTGTGCCGGTGGCGGCAGGCGCGCTTTACCCATTTTTTGGCGTGCTCTTAAGTCCCGTCATCGCCAGCGCCGCCATGAGCTTCAGCTCGGTGTCGGTGATTGTGAACAGCTTGCGGCTGCGTTCCGCACGATTGTGAGAGGCACGCGCCACATGCCGGCGAATCTCGCCGTATGGCTACCGCTGGTGTAGGTGTTGTAAATAAACAACCCCGCCGCAAGCTGCGGGGTTGTTTATTAATCGAAGCCTATTCGGATATTTCTTCGTTGGGTTGGCGTGAACGTGCGGGAATGAATGGCATCATCCGCATGGAACCAGCGTTTAAGCATGGTGATTAAAGTCGACGTTATCAATGTAGCACAGTTTTTTTTATGGATTTATACTGTATCATTGCGCTACCGTTCGCCGTGCGGCATGTCCACATGTACCGGTATACTGGGTCAATTTTTTCGGGGGCAACCGAGCCTGCATACCTCATTCCGGAGAATTAGCGTGCGATTGTTATTGGCGGAAGATGATAAAATGCTTGGGCAGGCGCTGGTCAGGGCGCTGACGGCAGTTGGCTATGTGGTGAGTTGGAATCAGGATGGGGAAGCGGCGGAACTGGCGGCGCTCTACCAGCCGCTTGATGCCGCCATACTGGATCTGAATCTGCCCAAGCAATCCGGACTTGAGGTGTTGCGTAAGCTGCGCGCCAGAAGAAACCAGTTGCCGGTGATGATATTGACTGCCCAGGATATGTTGTCCTCCAAGGTGCAGGGACTGGATCTTGGTGGGGACGACTATCTTACCAAACCGTTCGATCTCGATGAATTATTGGCGCGGCTGCGGTCGATCATACGCCGGCGGCAGGGCCGCGGTGATAATTATCTTCGGGCCGGCGACATTGAATATAATACCGCGACCCTGCAAGTGACAAAGGCCGGTGCGCTTGTTACGCTGCCTCCCAGGGAATTGAAGCTCCTGGCATTGCTGATGCAATCGAAAAATCACCCCATCAGCAAAACCCAGATTGAATCGTCCATTTACGGCGATGAAGAAAATTTTGAGAGTAATACGGTGGAAGTGCTGATTTATAGCCTGCGTAAAAAGCTGGGACAGGACTTCATCCACACGTTGCGTGGCATCGGCTACAAGGTTCTGGAATGAGGCAACGGTCGCTGAAAAAAGCGCTGCTCAAAAGCCTGATATTGCCGCTTGCCGGCTATATCGTCATGATTGGCGGCTTCGTCTATTACACGACGGTTCGTGAAATTGACCATGTCTATGATGCCAATCTCGTGACCGCCGCCAATGTGTTGTATGCCATCACCCAGCGTGAACTGGACGAAGGCGACATCGAGGGGTTGCACGATCTTGATATTTCCGACAAGGAACTGACGCCTGAAGATCGCGAAATGTACGATCAACAAAGCGACTGGCGTGGCTTTCGTATCTGGTATGGGGGTAAACAGGTGATGTCGTCGGATAGCAGTCAGTGGCGCGGTCTACCGCCTTTTCCTGAGGGATTCAACACGATTACCTATCAGGGCGAGGCGTGGCGGATTTATACCTTGCTGGTGCCGGAAAACCATGTGTCGGTGGAATTGGGCGAGCAACAGACTGCCCGTAATTACCTGGTAGCGCGCATTGTCGGGAATCTGATATGGCCGTTTCTGTTGTCGTTACCGCTGACAGTGTGGATGTTTTCGCGCGCCTTGGAGTTCGGCTTAAACGGCCTGCACAAGGTCACACGCCAAATTAATACGCGTTCGCCTGAATTAATGACGCCGCTGCCGATTACGCACATACCGGCGGACCTCATACCGTTGGTTGATGCCATTAACGGCTTGCTGGGCAAGATTTCAGAATCGCTGCACCATGAACAGCAACTGACCGACAATGCAGCGCATGAGTTGCGTACGCCGCTGGCAGCATTGAAACTTCAGGCGCAACTGGCGCAGCGGGCGCAGCAACGGGATGAGCGCGAGGATGCGTTAAAAGTATTATTAAGCGGCGTTGATCGGGTGAGCCATGTCGTGGATCAATTGTTGGCGCTGGCGCGCATTCGTAACCAGTCTTATCCATTTATCGCCATCGATATGGTGCAATCTGCAAAGCAGACCATTGCTTCTTTGCAACCCCTGCTGGATCAACGGCAGTTGAGCGTGATGTTTGAAGACAGCCCTGTGGTTCTTGCGCGAGCCAATGATCAGATGTTGAGTAGGTTGCTCTTCAATATTATTGATAATGCCATGAAATATGCTCCCGCCGGCAGCAGTATCCGCATTGCCGCCGGAACCGAGCATGGTTGCGCCATGCTGGTTATTACCGATGAAGGACCAGGCATTCCCGAAGCCGAGCGTGATCTGGTATTCAAGCGTTTCTACCGCATCAACGACCACGGCGTGGCCGGCAGCGGGCTTGGCCTTGCCATAGCGAAGGAATGCGCCGAGCGCATGGCGGGCATCATTACGCTCCAGGATCCGGATAATGGCCGGGGGCTTCAGGTAAAAATATTGCTTCCTTCGGCATAAACTTGCTCAGTTTCCGCTCAGCTTCGTCCGTTATACAGGGGGGGTGTCAATAATGGGGCGTTTTCAATGGAATTGAACATACTGTGTGACTTCGACGGCACGATCGCATTGCAGGACACGACGGACATGGTGCTCAGCGCCTATGCGCATCCCGATTGGGAATACATTGAAGAGGAATGGAAGGCGGGAAAAATCGGTTCCGCTGAATGTATGCAGCGGCAAATCGAGCTGCTTGATGCCACGCCATCGGAAATCGGGGCGCTTCTGGATAATGTTGAGATTGATCCCTATTTCAGCCACTTCGTGCATTTCTGCCGACAACACGACCTGCCGCTGCTTATTGTCAGTGACGGCGTTGATTATTTTATCCGTTACGTTCTGGCGCGCTATGGCTTGGGACACCTGCCCATCCGCTCCAACCATCTACTGAGCCGTGACGAAAAGCATTATACGCTTACCTTTCCGCATGCCGCCGCGGGTTGTCGGTCGCGCTCTGGTACATGCAAATGTGCACTGGCCGGACACTCCGCTGCCACCGTGCTTGTCGGCGACGGGCGCTCGGATTTCTGTCTGGCACATGAGGCGAACCTGACGCTGGCTAAAAAAAACCTGCTTGATTATTGTCGTCGGCATGCGTTGCGTCACATGGCGTTTGATAATTTTTCCGACGTACGCGCCGTGATTTCGACGTTGATTGGAACCCCCGATTATGCGCCGCCTGCCCAGGTAGACACTTTATCCATTGCCATCTGAACAAGATTTTATGACCAATGCCGTGAAAATAAAAACACAACCCGTATCCCAGCCGGCGGCGCTGACCGAAAGCGAACTGCGGGTGCTTGAGCGTGAATATTGCTCGTTCGGCGACACGGTGCATTACCTGGAACGGCCGCCGATTTTCGCGCGCTGCGAAGGCTCATGGGTATATGACATGGAAGGTATGCCATTTCTTGACTTGCAGATGTGGTATTCAGCGGTCAATTTCGGTTATGCCAATACACGGCTGAGCGCGGCGGTGAAAAGACAACTGGAGGCGCTGCCGCAGGTGGCGTCGCAATATCTCCACCGGGAAAAAATCGAACTGGCGGCGCGGCTGGCGCGCCACAACCAGCAGGCTTTCGGCAGGAAAGGGCGCATCCATTTCAATGTTGGTGGCGCGCAGGCGATCGAGGATTCGCTCAAGCTGGTGCGTAATTTCAGTGGCGGAAAAAGCCTGATGTTTGCCTTTGAAGGCGGTTATCATGGGCGTACGCTGGGTGCCTCAAGCATCACCTCCAGCTACCGCTACCGCCGCCGCTTCGGTCATTTTGGCGATCGCGCCCAGTTCATTCCGTTTCCTTACCATTTTCGTGGCATCAAGGGCATGAGCAAGGAAGACTATGGCATCTATTGCGTACGCCAGTTCGAGCGGTTGTTTGAAACCGAATATCATGGCGTATGGGACGGCAAAGCCGGCAAATGTGAATATGCCGCGTTTTATGTCGAGCCGGTCCAGGCCACCGGCGGCTATGTTATTCCGCCAAAAAATTATTTTGCCGAACTCAAGAAAGTTCTCGACCGCTACGGTATTCTGCTGGTGGTCGATGAAATCCAGATGGGTGTCTTCCGTACCGGGAAAATGTGGGCGATTGAGCATTTCGGCGTGACGCCTGATGTCATCGTCTTCGGCAAAGCCATCACCAACGGCCTTAACCCGCTCTCCGGTTTGTGGGCACGCGAGGAAATGATTAACCCGCAGATATTTCCGCCCGGATCGACGCATTCGACCTTTGCCAGTAACCCGATAGGAACGGCGGTGGCACTGGAGACCATGAAAATGATCGAAGAAGAAGATTACGCAACCATGGTGACGGAAAAAGGCGCTTATTTCCTGGCGCAATTGCAGGACTTGCAAAAACGCTATCGCATCATCGGCGATGTCGACGGGTTGGGGCTGGCACTGCGCCTGGAAATCTGCGCCGAAGATGGATTTACGCCCGACAGGGCGGCGACTGACCGCATCGTGGATGAAGCCATGAAAGGTGACCTTGATGCTGGCAACGGCAAACGCTGCGGGTTGGTGCTTGACATTGGCGGCTATTATAAAAACGTCATTACGCTTGCCCCGGCGCTGACCATTACACAGGGCGAGATTGATCTGGCTATCCGCCTGATTGATCAGTTGCTGGCGCGGGTAAACAAAACCTGATAACCGCCCCATGCAGCTCCATATGCTCCATCTTGACGATGCGCTGCTGCCGCAACTGAGGCTGATGAATGCGTGTAAGCTATTCTCCGCGCGGGAGACTGATGTCCGCACTAGCGGACGCGTGATTCGTCTGTGGGGCGGCGAGGACGCATTGCGCGAACTGGCACAGATGTTGCCGGATTTCGAGCAACCCACGCTCACCTTCAGCGGATCCGGCGATTTTCATCATGTAACGGCGCTGTTGCTGGAGCGTTTGTCGCAACGCGTCGCTCAACCGTTCACGCTCATTCATTTCGATAATCACCCTGATTGGGTGCATTTCAAGGTTGGCATGCATTGCGGCTCGTGGATCAACCGGGTGGCTTCGCTGCCCGCCATCGCCAAGGCCATTACCATCGGCGTCAGCAGCCATGATCTCGATTGGCCGGAATTCAAGCGCGCCAACTTGCGGCTGCTGTGCGAAGGTTGGCTTGAATTATTTCCTTACGCCCATCTACCGAGCCGGGTTTGGCGGCAGTACGGCCGCGGTGCCGGGTACACGCAACGCGGCCATGCCATTGTCTGGCGCACGATGACCGAGATGGACGAAACGGATTTCCTGCGCCTGCTGTTGTCGCGCATCAACACCGATTCCATCTATATTACCATTGATAAGGATGTGCTGGCCGAACAGGAAGCCATTACCAACTGGGATCAGGGCTGGATGAAGCTGGAACAACTATGCGGCATCGTGCAGGCGCTGGGTGATCGTTTCCGCATTATCGGCGCTGACGTCATCGGCGATTACAGCCGTCCGGCCTATGGCGGTGGTGCCTGGCCGGTGGCGATGAAGCGCCTGGAATCGTTCATTGACCAGCCGCGGCGGCGCCTGGGCGTGGGCGAGGTTGCTGCGTGCAATGAAGTTTCTAACCTGGCGTTGCTTAAAACCTTTCAGGAGGTAATGGCATGAACGCGATCACCCTTCTGACGGCTTGCATCGTGCTGGAAACGGCGCGAGAGCTGTGCTTCAAGCTTGGCGTCAGTGCCGACGAGCGCAATAACGAAGATAAAGCCATGCTGCGCACCGTATTGACCACGCCGTGGTTGATGCTGGGCATTGGTTTATGGTGCATTGAAATGATTGCCTGGATTGCAGCGCTGGAAACCGTGCCGCTTAATATTGCATTTCCTGTGGTCAGCCTGGTCTATGCGGGCGTGCCAATCGCCAGCCGCTTGCTTCTGAATGAACGCATGTACTGGCGGCAATGGATTGCGGCGGCGATCATCGTGGGCGGTGTGGCGCTGGTCGGTGCGTCGGGGGTATAAGGATGACGATCCGACGCAAAAATATCCTGTTTGCCCATAGCGCCCTTGATGCCATTCCGGCGTTGGCGGGTGTGGCGCATCTGTTGTTCGTGTGGACAGTTATTTTCGGCTACGCTGGCCGTCCGCTCTGGCTCAACCTGCTGCTGGGCGGCCTTTATGCCGTATCAATTTCATGGAACATCAATTCGGTGTCGCATAATTTCATCCACAATCCCTATTTCACGCGGTCATGGATGAACAAAATCTTCAGTTTGATCGAATCGCTGGCCATCGGATTTTCGCAAACGTTGTATCACTGGGTACATGTGCGCCATCATATCGGCAACAGTGACCGCCCGGATAAGGACGGTGACACCGTCGACTGGCTGTCTATCTATCGTCACGGCAACAATGGCGAACCGGAAAATGTCTGGCGTTTTACCTTCTTCAGTTTCTTCCGCGACGATCCGCTCAAGATAATCCGATCGATAAGGCGTAAGAACCGCTTCAACGCCCGGTGGGGAGTGTTTGAACTTGGCGCATGGTTTACCGCGGTGGCGGCGGCATTCATCCATGACTGGCGGGCGATCGTATTTTTTCTGCCTTTTTATTACATTGGTCACTGCTTGTCATCGCTCAACGGCTATTTCGAGCATTTCGGCGGCAATCCCAACCAGCCGATCGCCTGGGGGGTGAGTTCGTATAACCGGCTGTATAATTGGCTGTGGCTGGGTAACGGCTACCACGCCGAGCATCATTTTCGTCCCCGCCTGCACTGGACGCGGATGCGATGGCTGCACATGCAGGTTCGGGATAGGCAGCTTCAAACGGGTGTGCATGTGATTAACACGTGCCACGCGCTGGGATTTCTAGCCCGGGAAAACCGCATGAGGACGGCATGACTGCTAAGGATTACAGTTTCTATCTCGAAGGCACGCGTAACAAAGGCGTGTTGCTGGTACATGGGCTGACCGGTTCTCCGGCAGAAATGAAATTCATCGGCAAGCAATTGCATCGCAAAGGATTTACCGTTTATGCGCCGACGCTCGCCGGGCATGGCAGCAACGAGGTGGCGCTCAAGGCGACGCGCTATGAGGATTGGACTGCCGGCCTGCAAACGGCGCTGCGCTATTTCAGAAAGCAGGTGCCGGAAGTGCATACCGCCGGCATCTGCGTCGGTGGTGCGCTGGCACTGTATTTGGCGTATCTCGAACCGGAAGCGGTATCGAAGGTGGCGATTTATGCTCCGGCGCTCGACTATGACGGCTGGAACCAGCCCAAATGGTCACGAGCGGCGCGCGTCATGCGCGAGGCGCTGATCCGTATTCCGTCGGTGCGTCACGCCCATTTCAAGGAAATGTATCCGTTTGGCATCAAGTCTGACCGTATCCGGAGTGCCTTAGTCAACGACGAGGAAGGCATCGAAGGCACACTGCCGAATTTTCCTGCCGTGGCGCTCTATGAAAATTACCGCCTGAACCATGTTCTCAAGAATGCTCTGCCCGGTATCACGACGCCGACGCTGATCATCCACGCCAGGGAGGACGACGTCAGTCATCCGCGTAATTCGTTTGCCATACAGAAACGGCATGGCGGGGTATGCGACGTGGTACTGTTGGAAGACAGCTATCATATGATTCATGTCGATCAAGAGCGACATAAGGTGGCGGATCTGACGGCGTCCTTCTTCGGTATTTCTCAAATCGATATGCGGGTAGCGTGATGGCACAGCCCGCTCATCACATTCTGCCTGCCAGAACGGAACATATGCCGATGATTTCTGTCCCGGCGATGCAATGGCGGCTGGCAGGCCATATTCGCGCCATTGGCCGGGAAGCATGGAATGCCTGCTTCCATAATGAACCGGAATCCTACGACTATCTGCTGGCAGTCGAGGAAGCAGGTTTGAAAGGCTTTGCACTGCGTTACGCCGTACTGGAGTGCGGCGGACAGGTATGCGCCGCCATGCCAGCGTTTTTCATGGACTATAGTTTAGGGACGACGCTTGGGGGTGCGCCGCGACGGTTTATTCAGCGTGTACAAAAAATTTTTCCGCGCTTTTTGGTGCTGAAGCTTGCCTGCCTCGGCTCGCCAGTCACCGAAAGCGGTATGGTAGGGTTTCACGAGGATGTGCCTGAATCGCGCCAGGGCGAGATGCTCCGCCTGTTGCTCGAAGGATTCAGCCGCGACGCCCTGCGGCAGGGATCCCGCCTGATCGGCGTGCGTGACGTGCCGCAATGGCAGAAGCCGCTATGGGATAAGATGGCATATCCGCTTGGTTTCCGGTCATTGCCCAGTATGCCGACGGCGTATCTCGACATCGATTTTTCCACTATCGGCGAGTATATTTCTTGTTTAAGTGGTGGCACGCGCAAGGACATGCGCCGTAAGCTCAGGACGCTTGAAGCGCTGCGCATTGAGCATCGCACGAATATCGATGATGTGCTGCCGCAGGTGCAGCGGTTATATCTTGACGCGCGTGCGCGAGGTGATTTTGAGTTCGAGGAGCTGACGCCGGAGTATTTCAGCGGCGTGCTGAAACGCATGGGGGCTGAAGCGCATTGTACGCTCTATTATGCGGGTGAACAGTTGCTCGCCGCCAATCTGATGCTGAAAAACCGGCACACGCTGCTGGATAAATTTTTCTGCATGGATGGCGCGGTGGGACGGGAATATAACCTGTATTTCCTTAGCTGGTTTACCAATGTCCGCTATTGCCTCGAACATGGGCTGACCTGTTATCAAAGCGGCCAGGCTGGCTATGACGCCAAGCGGCGGCTGGGCAGCAGGCTTTCGCCCAACTGGCTGCTATTCCGTCATGCCAACCCGATTTTGGGTGGTTTGCTGCGCCTTATGGCGCCGCTGCTGGCGATGGGAGAGGACGTATGAACCGGTGGGCTTTTTTGTTTCAACGCAGCCGGTGGTTCAGCCCGGTACTTTGGGTATTACTGCCAATGCTGGGCACGGCCAGCCAGATTATGATGAAATTCGTCGCCGGCAACCTGCAGGCGCAGCCCTTCGGTGCCGCGTGGATGCTGGCGGCAGGCGCCTGTCCATACCTGTGGGCGACGCTGGCGCTGGAGATTCTCAATTTCAGCGTCTGGATGGCCATACTCAGGCGGCACGCCTTAAGCATTGCCTTCCTGCTGTCGAGCATCACTTATGTCAGCGTTGCGCTGGCCGGTGTGTGGCTTTTTCGTGAGCCGGTCGGCGCGTTACAGGCTGCGGGCATGGTTGTAATTCTCATCGGCATTCTGCTGATGGGGCATTTTAGCGTGAGTAGATAGGAGCATCTTATGTTGTGGGGGACGTTATTGGATTATCTGGTCAGGTCGGGCGATCTGACGATAATCGATGCCAGGGGCAAGACCCATCGTTTCGGCAGGAGCGGTGATGCGATGAAATCCACCGTCAGGCTGCATAATTCGTCACTGCACTATAAGCTTTTTTTCTACCCGGAATTCTATCTCGGCGAATCGTACATGAATGGGCAGTTGACGCTGGAAGAAGGTAATCTCCATGATTTTCTCTCCATCCTGGCGATTAATTTTGCCGTCTCCAAGCCGACGCTGCCGGAGAAAATCGCTGAAAAGCTGACGCCACTTACACAGAAAATCCAGCAATACAATCCGGTCGGCCACGCGCAGAAAAATGTTGCGCCGCATTACGATATTTCCGACAGGCTTTATGCCTTGTTTCTCGACCAGGACTGGCATTACACCTGCGCCTATTATACCGATCCGAGCAACAGTTTAGAGCAGGCGCAGCAGGACAAAATTCGCCACGTTGCCTCCAAGCTGCGCCTCGAACCTGGCATGAAAGTGCTTGATGCCGGCTGTGGCTGGGGTGGATTGGCCATGTACCTGGCGCGTGTCTGCGGTGTTGATGTCACCGGCGTGACGCTGTCTGGCGAGCAGGCGGCCAAGGCGAATAAGCGCGCCGGTGAGGCGGGGCTTTCGGACAGTGTACGCTTTCTGCAAAAAGATTTCCGCACCATGACCGGCACGTTCGACCGCGTTGTTTCGGTGGGCATGATGGAGCATATCGGCGCCGGGTTTTACAAGGAATTATTCGCCCGCACCAGGGCGCTGCTTACTGATGACGGCATTGCCCTTTTCCACTGCATTGGCCGACTCGACGGGCCGGGCACGACCAACCCGTGGCTGCGCAAATATATTTTCCCGGGCGGTTATGCCCCCGCGCTGTCGGAAGTAACCAAGGCCATTGAAAAATCCGATCTGTTGATGACCGACATCGAAATCCTGCGCATGCACTACGCTTATACGCTGCGCGATTGGCAGCAGCGCTTCCGCGCTAATTGGAAGAAGGCGGCGGCGTTATACGATGAACGTTTCTGCCGCATGTGGGAGTTCTACCTGGTCAGCGCCGAGATGGATTTCCGCTATTTAAGCACGATGATTTTCCACATCCAGTTGACCAAGGACGTGAACACTCTGCCAATTGTCCGCGATTATATGGTGGATTGGGAACGGGCACACTCAACGTCCTGCGACGAGCGTTGCTTCCGGAAGATGGGCAAATACGAGTAACTATGCCTTGATGTTCACCGGTGGGCTGATGGTTGCGCCGCTGCCGCTGCCGTCATTATCGCCATCGCTGTCGGTGGCGGCGGGCGTTGCGGCAGGCGGCTGGGCAGGTTTCTGCGCCTGTTGCTGCTGGGGGAGTTGATAGGCCGGAACCGAGCTGGATATAGTACTCACAAAAACCTCCTACATGGATGACAATGCACAAAACGAGATGTTCGATGCGACAGTATCCTTTATATCACATCAACCTTAAGTAATCATTAAGAAATGATGATTTGTACCAGAGAATAATAAAGCATTATTTTTTATATATTATACAGTAACTTGACTTATATATCGTCTACTTTGTCTGCTTCCGCCGCGTCAGATATAGGGCGGCAGATCAAGGTCGTGCTGGAGCAGCGGGTCTATGAAGATATGCGTATTCATGGATTCCGGCTGCGTATTGGGAAACAATATGCCGGCATCATGCGCGATCGTTTCCAGCACCGTGCTCGGCAGGGCGCCGCCGCTCACGTCCAGCAGGCCTCCGACGTAAGTAAAACTATAGTTGGCGGCCAGGGCGCCGCTGGCGGTGATGGGGTAGAATCCTGCCGGTGAGGCCAGCGTCGCCGCCGTGCTGTAAACGGGCTGGCTGGTCAGAACAGAGGCGTTCTCGCCGGTGACAAAGCCGGAGATTGTACCTGTAAAGGCCGGGTTCTGGTGGTCGTAGAGCCGGCTGGCGTTGTCGGCGGTGACGGCGAGGGCCTTGGCGGCGAGGGTGAGATTGGCGCCGGTATAGGTGATGCTGTAGTTGGCGCCGCCGTTTCCGTCGGCGACGGTGAGGGTGCCCTGGGTGATGGCGAAGGGGCTTCCGGAGACGTCGACGCCGTTTGCGTGGGTGAGGACGGTGCCGGCGCCGCCGTGGGCGGT
>JAGWIM010000137.1 GCA_028873525.1 Pseudomonadota bacterium | reverse complement strand
TGATGACGCATCACCGCTGCCAACCGCCGGCGCCGGCGCGGACACGACCGCCGATGCGGCATCCTTTGCCGCCGTGGCCGGGGCGTTAGGCTGCTGGGCGATAGCGACGTCGGAGACGCGCTGAGGCTGCTGGTAGGTCAATATTTTCTTGATGCTTTCTTCAAACTGCTTCCAGAAATCACTATCGGCTTTGGAGGTAATGGTCGAACTGGAGCCGTTATCCAACCCGCCGCCGCTGCCGCCGCTGCTGCCGCCGCCGCCGCCACTGCCGCCGCTGCTGCCGCCGCTGACACCGCTACTCGACAATACGCTGGTGCTGATATTGACGTTGCTCTGCGAGCTGCGGTCAAGATTGAGGAAATTGAGCGAATAGACCTGGACGTAAGGCGTATCGCGCTCAATGCGCACCACGTTATCCTTCATCGAATAACGCAGGCCGGCGAGGCTGGCGATACGGTCAATCACTTCGTTGAACGGCTGGTCCTTGGCGCGAAAATCAATGCCGCCGGTGATGCCGGCATCCACCTCGATATCGACATTGGCCAGGCGCGCCAACTGCATCAGCACATCCTTGAGCGGCACGTCGTCGGTCACGGTGATCGACACCAGTTGCGTCGCCCCGATTTTAGGCGGCTTCGGCGCCGCCAGTATTTCCGCCAGGTCGGGGATGGCCGGCGGGGTGATGGCGCCCGGCGTCTTGGCGCCGTTTTTCTTATAGCTGCTGCTGTCGGTAAACGTCTTGTAGTCCTCGCGGCTCAATCCCAGATCCTGGTCGATGAGATCGTGTTTTTCCGGATCGAAAATATTGGTCTTGCCGCCTGCACAACCGGAGATAAAGAGGATGCAGGAAAGACAACACAAGAACTTATGTGCGCACATCACGCCTGTAAAACCTTTCCGGGTGGCTGCAACATGAAACATTCCTCATCCCTTAGCCCGCCATTGCATCCGGTGGGTAGAACGATGCAATACACGATAGAAATGATTTGTCCATCGCACCGCCTAAATCCGCGTCGACAGCCAGATGGCGAATCTTGTCTGATATACTATGGCGGTAGTTAATATATAGTAAAGAGAAGACGATTTTGCACCATATGCCAAAGCTGTATCGTGATGTTCGCGTTCTTCGGCGCGAAACTGGCTGACGGCTGCCTTTAATTCAGGCTCGCCCTCGTCCAGCACTGCTTCCTGGCCGGCGTAATGGCGGTCGATAACCGATTCGACGGCCACCGTGCACGCCATCGCCGCTGCTTCGCCGATCAGGGCGGTGGCCGCGCCCAGCGCGTAACCGGCAACGTGCCACAGCGGCATCAGCGCCGTCGGGCGCACCTGACGGCGCACCATCATGGCGGAAAAAGCGGCGAGATGCCGCTGTTCCTGCGCCGCCATGTTTTTAATCACCGATGCGCCGGCGCTACGCCCCAGCACCGCCAGTTGTCCGGCGTAAATGCGCGCCGCGCCGTATTCGCCGGCGTGGTTGACGCGGATCATGCGTCTTACCTGCTCCTCCGGCGGCGTATCACCGGGCAGCCGACGCATCAGCGCCTTCTCCACAGCAGGGCGGCTGTGCCTGCCGCCAGCAGCGTCGCGGTGATGGCGTTCCATGCCGCCATCGACAGGCCGAAGGCACTAACCATCGGCTGATTACACGGCACCAGCGGCGCAATCATGAGCGCGCGGCGCATATCTTCGAGCGTTTCACCCTGCGAGGGAGGGGTGGCGCAGGCGGACGGGCCGGGAAACAGGCCAAGCTCCACCCCGGCGTGATAAAAAGCAATACCGGCATCGGCCAGGAACAGCAGCGCGCACAACCAGGCAATGACCAGCCGCGCGCGCGGCGAGGAAATGAAAAATCCGGCCAGGCCGAGGATGACTATCGCCGCATATGGGTAGCGCTGGGCCAGGCACAGTTCGCACGGATGCAGGCCAAACCCGTATTGGGCAACGAAGGCAACGCCGAGAATGGCCGCCGACACGGCGGCAAGCGCCAGCAGCAGCGCCCGCAGGGGGAAATTTGTAAGGATGGCGGCAACGCACATGCCGCCATCATAAAATGCACTGGGCACGAACACAAGCGCACAGCTTGGCCGGCGCGGTTCCACCCTTTGGGCGCGTGCGGAAGCACAAAAACGGGCAACCCGCTGATCGTGTTTTCGGCAAGACACAGCGCGAGTTATTCAATACCACCTTGGACAGGCCTGATTTGAAATTCGACCGTGACGGTAATCGCCGCGCGGCTTACAGCCCCCGGCACACTTGCGTCCGGAGGAAATCCAGGCCAAAAGACAAGGAATAACAAGGGCTGCAACGCCGCAATAACCATTTGCGGAATCGCACTTTATGGTTATATATAAACCCCATGCCCCGGTGGTGGAACTGGTAGACGCGCTGGATTCAAAATCCAGTGCCGCGAGGCGTGTCGGTTCGATTCCGACCCGGGGCACCATCTATTGAAAACACTACTTTTTATTGTTCGAACAATTCCCCTTTTGATCCGACGGGTTAGAGGAAGGCGATTTATCAGCGGGTTTTGGTTCTAGTTCCGCGCGGGTATCGTTGAGGCCAAACTGGTGATCGAGAATGCTCTCGGCTAACATCCATAGAGCATTGACGAGTTCGAGTTTCTGTTTCTCGGTTATATCGAATACGTCCACGTATTCCCGGTATGGTGTGAGGTCGGTAATCATAATTTGCTCCTTTCAATTAGACCTCCTGCACAATTCATAGTTTAAGCTCTTGATTATAGATGGCTGCAATGAGGTTGAATCGGAGTCCGAAGCGTTTTCGCCGGTTTCGGTAGCGGTCGGTGAGGATGTGGAATCGCTTGAGGAACCGGATGACGTTTTCGATG
>JAGWIM010000136.1 GCA_028873525.1 Pseudomonadota bacterium | reverse complement strand
CATCACCGTCCCCAGGAATTTCAGGTTATTGTTTCCAGGCCGCGACGACCGATAGTCTGTGGCTCGGTGCGGGTAAGTTTTTTCGTGCGCAAACACATTACGGACGTTCCCACGCAAAGTTTCAACACGCCGCGCGGCGGCATTCTTGTTTCGAGCGTCGAGGCGACGGCCTTTGATCTGGTAGGGTACGCCAATCATGCGGGCGGTCTTGATGCGGTTGCAACCATTCTCGCGGAGCTGGCAGAAAAGATTGACCCGGATAAGCTCGCAGCGGTAGCCGCGACGGCCCCCGCGCCGTGGGCGCAACGCCTTGGCTATCTGCTGGAACGCGCAGGCGCCGGAGAGAAAACGGCGCTCCTCAAAAAATATGTGCATGGAACGGCAAAGAACACAACGCCGCTCCTGTCAGGCGCGTCCTTCGATGGAACGGCCATCGACAAAAACTGGCGTCTTGCCTTAAATACAGAAGTCGAAATCGAAGAAATATGATCCCACGCGACTACATTACGGAATGGCGCGCCTCAGCGCCATGGATTCAGGACTGGCAGGTCGAGCAGGATCTGGTCATCAGCCGGGCGCTGGTGGATATTTTTACACATCCGTTGCTTGGAAAGTCTCTGGCCTTTCGCGGCGGCACCGCGCTTTACAAAATGCACATCAAGCCGCCCGCGAGATATTCGGAAGATATAGATCTCGTACAGATCACGGCGGAGCCTATCGGCCCCGTCATGGATGCACTGCGGGAAAGGCTTGATCCGTGGCTCGGCGAACCGGGGCGGAAACAAAATGAAGGGCGCGTGACGCTCAATTACCGCTTCGGCTCTGAGGACATGCCGCCGCTCAATCTGCGGCTTAAGGTCGAGATCAATTCCCGCGAGCATTTTTCGGTGTTCGGCCATGCCAGGATTCCGTTCTCGGTTTCTTCGCGCTGGTATTCAGGATCCGCCGATATCACCACCTATGAGCTTGATGAGCTTCTCGGCACCAAATTACGCGCGCTGTACCAGCGGCGAAAAGGCCGCGATCTGTTCGATCTCGCTGTCGCGCTTAAAAACCCTGCGGTTGATCCGGCGCGGATCGTTTCATCCTTTCTGAAATATATGGAGCACGAGGATAACCGCATCACCCGCGCCATGTTTGAGAAAAACCTGGCCGCCAAATTGCAGACGCCGCCATTCACCGCCGATATTACGCCTCTGCTGGCGTCAGGATACGCATGGCACATGGAGAGCGCCGCACAGGATGTTTCGACGCGCCTGATACCTCTGCTGCCAGGCGATCCGTGGAAAGGTGAATAGCGGTAGCCTCAGTACATCGCCAGTTCAGGCGGCGGCACAAACGGGAAACCGCGAAAATTGGCAAGATTATTGAAGCGGTTATGGCAAGTCGCCATCGTCTTGTCGCAGCCCTTGTAAACGACGAAGCTGTCACCGGCGACGGGCATATAATCGAGCGGGCGCGAAAGGGTTAAACCCGATGTGGTTGAAGTCTGCACGGTGCGCGATACGCCGACATTAGCGCCGCTTTCAAAGGTAATGGTGCCTTGATCGTAAGTGTCCGCCGCCGATCCCGACCATGGAATAAAACCTAGCGTCGGGCTGGCGCCTACCGTGCCTGATGCACCGTTGGCGGATTTGACCATGGTGCAAAGCCCGTCATAGAGGGTGTTGAGACAATTGGGCTGCCAGATATCGCGCGGCATATCAACCGCGAGCTTATTCAGCATCGACTTGACGGTCATTTTGCAGCTTAAGCGACCGATATTGTCAACCGTGGCAACAAGTCCATGAAAAACCGTCACCGCCGCGCCGCCGATCACCGTGCCGCCTGGCGCAGTCAGCACCGCCCGCGCACGGTCGATGGTCGCGCCGTCAAACCGCCCCTCTCGCACGGCAATCGGCCAGGGCAAACCGGCAATGGTTGAGGTTGGTTTGAATGAAATATCAATGGATTGCTCATCAATATCGACGCCGCGGGTTTGCTTGAGTTTCAGGCCGTCCACCAGAATATCACCGGCGATGAACAGCAGCGCCGGATTGCCGATCTGCGGAATCGAAACATCGTACTGCGCATTGGTGTAGCGCGCGACGGCGCTATCGGCCAGGGTGATGGTGAAGCAATCGGCGAATGTTAGCTCGCGGCTGGTCTGCAGCGCGGAGATGACGGCGGAGGGCGCGGATTTCATGGCAGCACCGTAATCAATTTGAGTTCATGCAGCGTCCACAGATTGGCCATGAATTCCTCGAAATTCTGCGCGTCTGCGGCAAAGCGGCAGACAAAGTAATAACGGAAGGTCGCGGTAATCTGGCTGCCATAGGCTGGCGCCGTGTTGAAGGTAAGCGTATTAGGTGATGTGAATGTGTAACTGGTCGGATCCTGCAAAACGCCCGCGACATACACATCGGCAAGATCGGCTGAAAACACATAGCCCACCGGTTCGGATGCTTCGCCGACCGTGCGCATTAAGGGGAATACGGTGGTAACGCCGTCGCCGGTGCCTTGCGCGCCCAGCGTCACATAACTGTCGGCTGAATTCCGCGTGACCGCGCCAAGATCGAGCAGAAACGTATCGTATTGCCCCTGGCGCGCGAGGAAGAAGCCCATTAACGTCTGGATTTCCTGCGTGGCATCGCCTCGCAGCACATCGAAGGATAGCGTCAGATCGTAGATGGCGTATTGCTGCCAGGCGGTTCGGATTTCGCGGCCTGACACATGCCCGGCCACGCGGGTCTTGAATTTAGGCGAAACATGCACGCTCCAGGCAAGGCCGGGCGACAATGGGAATTTTTCGGTACTCACGTTGGGCGGGCTTTCGATTTGAACCAGAGTTTCGATTGCGACAAAACCAAGACGCAGCGGCGCGATGCCTTTGGCGGCGGCTTCGGTAAAGGCGGC
>JAGWIM010000135.1 GCA_028873525.1 Pseudomonadota bacterium | reverse complement strand
GTGGCTGCACATGAAAATGACGGTCGCACCCTCGGTGCAACTGACCAATCTCAAGTTCTACACGAACGGTACTAACGGCATGGGCACCGGCATCAATCTATGGGCGAAGAACGTCACGACCTTCGCCACGCCAGCGCAGGTCAGCACCACCACCGGCTACACCAATGCCTTCTCCTATACCAGCGCTGCGCCGCTGGCGCTCGGTGCCGGGCCGTACACCACCACCGGCGAAATGGGCGACCATGTTGTGCTGGCGCAGGAGGTGCAATCGACCGCCGCGCAGGGGCAGACGCCCTCGCAAACGCTCACTTTCAGCTACGACGAGATTTAGCCATGCAACCCTTTACACTTTCGCAGGATGCGGATGGCGCGCGCCATGCCGCATCGCCGGAACTTGCCATTACCGTGCTGCCGGACGGCGAGAGCAAAATGTTTCACCGCAACGCCATCAAGAAGAACAGCGCGTCCGGCGAAACCGTGCATCTGCGGGCGCTGGTGGCCGAGCTTAACGGCGTGCGCGTCTACATCATGGACGGGCACATGATTATCACCACTCAGGATTTGTACCTCTGATTATGGGCATCGAACGCAAATATAAGTCGCCGAACGAGATCGAACTTTTCGGCGTCGATTGGACTGACCGGCTAGGCAGCGCCACGCTCGTCACCAGCACATGGACTATCGATCCGGCGCTAACGCAGGTGCTGGCCGGATTCACGCCGACGCAGACCAGCATCAAAGTATCGGGAGGCGCGCTCGGCCAGGTGTGCCGCATCACCAACCAGGTCACGACCACGAACGGCGAGACGCTGGAGCACAGCATCGATATCGAAATCATCGAGAAATAGCCATGAATTTTCCCCTGAAAAAACTCACGGAAGAAGCTCTGGTGGCGCATATCGCCGTCATGCAAGAGCAAATTCAGAATCTTACCAAGACGGTGGATATGCTGACGACAGAAGTCAAAGCACTCACAGCCATCGCCAATCAGGGCAGAGGCGGCATTCGCATGCTGCTGATTATGGGTGGCGTGTGGACTGGCCTGATTGCTCTCCTGAGCTTCATGGCCGGGCATCTCTATTGGAAATAACCATTTTACGGAGGATACTATGATTACCTTACTCGGTTCACTTTTAGGCTTTATCAGCTCGACATTTCCCAGCATCGTCAAACTCTGGCAGGATGCTTCCGACAAGAAGCATGAACTGGCGGTCATGCAGCTGCAAATGCAGGCGGATGCGCAAGGCCACCAGGAGCGCTTGGAAGAGATCAACGCCCAGGCCGATATTTCGGAGAGTGCCGCGCTTTATAAGACCTACACTACCGGCATTACCTGGGTCGATTCGCTCAACGGCACGGTGCGGCCAGTGATCGCCTACGCCTTTTTCATACTCTACGCCACCGTAAAATTGCTTTCCTATGCTGCCGTTGTGCATGATAGCAGCGTACCGTTCGTCGTGCTGCATGACACGCTGTGGACACAGGATGATGGTGCGATTTTCGCGGGCATCATCAGCTTTTATTTCGGCCAGCGAGCTATGAGCAAATTGCAGCAGGGAAAGTAAGGCGCTTATTCTTTCTCAGTGACAGAGAAGCCGTGTTTTCTAATGAGAGAAAAATTATGTTCATACATGGCGAGTAATTCCGCCGCTTCTTCAGGGCTATCTTGAATGATTTTAGCGTAATGATTTTTCATCTGCGTGAGCCATGTTTTTTGGCCACTGCTGGCGCTATCATATAGCTGCTGCCAGTCCTTGCGGATTTCGCTGATGCTATTTTTAAGTGCAGTGGCGGCTTCATATTGGTGAATATCTGCCATTTTTCTCTCCCGAAATTGTGTGCCTCAACTGCATCAGTATAGCTGCACATTCAAAATTTCACACCATTTTTTAGAAAAAATATGCGCCACATCACACAAGACGGGTTAGACTTGATCAAGCGTTACGAGAGTTTTGCCCCCAATGTCTATATCTGTCCAGCGGGGTATCCCACCATCGGCTATGGCCATGTGGTGAAGGCGCAGGAAAAGGAGCGCTTCGCCAGCGGCATCACCGAGCCGGATGCCAAGGCGCTGCTGCAATTGGACGTAAGTGCGGCAGAGCATGCCGTATTGCGTCTGATTACCGTGCCGCTGACCGATGGCCAGTTTGATGCGCTGGTGGATTTTACCTTTAACCTCGGCGCGGGCGCGTTACAGCGCTCGGCGCTCCGCCGTAAGGTCAACCGCGAAGAGTATGCCGACGTGCCAGCAGAATTTATAAAATGGGTATGGGCAGGAGGGAAAAAACTTCAAGGATTGTTACGACGACGCAACGCAGAAGCGCTACTATATCGTTCATAAAATTGCCCCTACCATTTGGTGGGGGCTTTTTTTATGCCGTGATGTCAATAGCATGATCACTGATTGAAGTGGCTCCGGTATTATTGGCAGGGGTATTGGCTGGAATTGGCGCCTTATCCAGCGGCTTATGGGTAAACGGATCTTCGAATTTAGTAAGATGCTGCGGGTCGTGGTTGAATGCCACCACTGCGGCCGAGAGAGATATGGAAGGAATCATCGCTTGGCTCCTCTACATAAGGGTTATATGGACATCCTGTCCAAACAAGTGATTGTCAAGAATAGTTATTCTTGCCGTTCACCAAATAATTCGATCTGCCAATATAAAAAGTTACATCGAAAGCAAAAAAAGAGGGACGCGAAACGCTATCCCTCTTCGTTTTGCTCTTATGAGTTGTTTCAATGTTCGCAAGTATGACAACTCTTCTCTGGCAAAACACCCGCATCAGCAACTTTAGGTGGAGGTAATTGTGCGCTCTGCTCGTTACCGCAGTTAACGCAACCTTCGTGACCACCTACCTGTTCCTGAAATTGTTTGGCAAGATTTGCTGGAATCTCTGGCATAAAAT
>JAGWIM010000134.1 GCA_028873525.1 Pseudomonadota bacterium | reverse complement strand
CAGTTGGCAGCGGTCGGTTGTCAGCGGCCGGTGAAGAAGTTTTCTGACTGGCCGCCGGACGCTGGCCGCCGGACGCTTCTAAAACATCCCCCTTCGTCACCCGCCCGTCCTTGCCGCTGCCCTGAATGGAGGAGGTGGGAATGCCGCTTTCCTCCAGCAGCTTGCGCGCCGCCGGCCCCGCCTGCGGCGGGGCGGATGCCGGAGGCCGGAGGCCGGATGTCGGAGAAGAAGCGGATTTTTTTTCTTCTGACATCTGTTTTCCGACATCTGATTTCTGCGGCGCCGCTTTCGCTCCCGCCGCGCCAGCCTCGATGGCGCCGAGCACCGCGCCCACTTCCACCGCTTTACCTTCCGGAACGACGATATTGGCCAGCCTGCCGGCGACAGGCGCGCCCACTTCGAGCGTCACCTTGTCGGTCTCAAGCTCGCAGACTGCCTCGTCCTGCGCCACGGCGTCGCCGACCTGCTTGAACCATTTGGCGACCGTCGCTTCCGTGACGGATTCGCCTAACGAGGGAACGACAATTTCACCGGCCATGCTGTGCTCCTGTACGAATCCTGTGAGGCGCGAAGCGACTGCACAGGATCCTGCGCTGACGCTGGCGCGTCCCGCAGGATTTATGATTTACGCCCCTGCCGCTTTTAGCGCCGACTTAGCCGGTTGTAAAGCCTGTTCCACCAGCGCCGCCTGTTCCTTCTGGTGGATTTTCAAATAGCCGGCGGCGGGGGAGGCGGCTTCCGGGCGTCCGGCATAGCGCAGGCGCGCGGAATTTCCCAGCGACTGCATGACATCCTCGATGCGCTCACGCACGAACGTCCAGGGACCCATATTTTTCGGCTCCTCCTGGCACCACACCACTTCGGCGTTTTTATAGCGCGCCAGTTCGGTTTTCAGTTGCGCCGCCGGGAAAGGATAATATTGCTCGATACGAACGATGGCGATGTCGTCGATTTTCTGCTCCTGCCGCGCCTCGAACAGATCGTAGTACACCTTGCCGCTGGTCAGCACGACGCGGCGCACCGCGTCGTTTTTTGTAAGCTGCTCGGTCTCGGGAATGACGCGCTGGAAATGCGACTCCTCGCCCATGTCATCCAGCGTTGAGACGGCCAGCTTGTGCCGCAGCAGCGATTTCGGCGTCATGACGATGAGCGGCTTCCTGAATTTGCGCTTGAGCTGGCGGCGCAGGGCGTGGAAATAATTGGCCGGCGTCGTGCAGTTGACGACTTGCATGTTATCCGCGCCGCACAACTGCAGGAAGCGCTCCAGCCGCGCGCTGGAATGCTCCGGCCCCTGGCCTTCGTAACCGTGCGGCAGCAGCATGGTCAGTCCCGACATGCGCAGCCATTTGATTTCACCGGAGGCGATGAACTGGTCGATGATGACCTGTGCGCCGTTGGCGAAATCGCCGAACTGCGCTTCCCACAGCGTCAGGTAATTCGGCTGTCCCAGGCTGTAGCCGTATTCAAAGCCGAGGATGGCGAATTCGGAGAGCGAGGAATCAATGACCTCGAACTGCTTCTGCTTGCCGCCTAGATGGTTGAGCGGAATGTAGCGCTCCTCGGTATCCTGATCAACCAGCACCGAATGGCGCTGCGAGAAGGTGCCGCGCCCCGAATCCTGACCCGACAGCCGCACGCCGAAACCTTCCTTCAGCAGCGACCCGAACGCCAGCGCCTCGGCCGTAGCCCAGTCAATGCCCTCGCCGGTTTCCATCATGTTGCGCTTGGCGTCCAACTGGCGGACGATTTTGGGATTGACCTTGATGCTTTCCGGGTTCCGGGCCAGCGCCAGGCCAACCTCCTTCAGCGTTTTTACGTCAACGCCGGTGTGACCGTCCTCATGCTCGCCCCTGGGCTTCTCGAATCCCGTCCACTGACCTTCCAGCCAGTCGGCCTTGTTGGGCTTGAAGTTTTTGGCCGCATCATATTCCTCGCCGAAGAATTTTTTGAACTCGGCGAATTTGGCATCCACCTCGGCTTGCGTCAGCACGCCCTCGGCGATCAGCCGCTCGGAATAAATCTCGGCGGGCAGCTTATGCTTGCCGATTTCGCGGTACATGATGGGCTGGGTGAACGACGGCTCGTCGGATTCGTTGTGGCCGTATTTGCGGTAGCAGAAAATATCGACCACCGCGTCGCGCTTGAACATCTGGCGGAACTCGGCGGCAAGCTTGCAGACATAGACCACCGCTTCCGGGTCGTCGCCGTTGACGTGGAAAATCGGCGCCTGCACCGATTTGGCGACATCGGTGGGATAGGGCGTGAAGCGCGAGTATTTGGGACTGGTGGTAAAACCGATCTGGTTGTTGACGATGATGTGTACCGAGCCGCCGGTGCGGTAGCCGCGAAGTTCCGACAGCGCCAGCGTTTCCGCAACCAGGCCCTGCCCGGAAAAAGCCGCGTCGCCATGCATCATGACGGCCATCACCGAGCCTTTGTCCTCGGCGTCGCCCAGTATGTCGAGCTTGGCGCGCACCTTGCCGACCACCACCGGATCAACCGCTTCCAGGTGCGACGGGTTGGCGAGCAGGGAGAGGTGGATTTTCCCGTAAGGCGTCTCGCGGTCGGTCGAGGTGCCGAGATGGTATTTCACGTCGCCGGAGGTTTCCACCCATTCGGGGAAATCGACATTGCCGGAAAACAGCGAGAGCATTTCGGTATAGGGCTTGCCCATGACGGTGGTCAGCACGTTCATGCGGCCGCGGTGCGGCATGCCGATGGCGATTTCCTTGACGCCGAGGCGCGACGCCGTGTGAATCACCGCTTCGAGGCCGGGCAGCATGGCGTCACCGCCCTGCACCGAGAACCGCTTGGTGCTGGGATATTTAAGCTGCAGGAACTGCTCGAACGCCTCAACCTCGACCAGCGTTTTCCACGCGTCTTTTTTATGCTCGGGATTAAGCGTGAAATTGCCGCGGTCGCTTT
>JAGWIM010000133.1 GCA_028873525.1 Pseudomonadota bacterium | reverse complement strand
GAGGCATTCACCAGGCGGTTCGAGCGGGAGATTGTTTCCGGCACGGCGCTCGAATTCGTCGAGGCCAAACTGGCCGAACGCGACGCACGACACCTGCATTTCGGCGATTCACGCTATATGCTGGAGCCTAATGTCAAAGACGGCAAAGGCGCCCTCCGCGATCTACACACGCTGTGGTGGTTGGCGCGCTACGTTTACGGCGCCCGCGCCGTTAAAGATCTGGTCGGCATGAAACTGTTAACGCCGGAGGAATACCGATCCTTCGAGCGGGCACAGCGATTCTTGTGGGGCGTGCGCATCCATCTGCATTACCTGGCGGCACGGCCTGAAGAACGTCTAACCTTCGACCACCAGCATGCGCTGGCCGTCGCCATGGGCTTTCAGCATCCGTCAGCTAATCGCGCCACCCTGCGTTTCATGCGCCGCTATTTCGCGCAAGTACGCATCGTCGGAGCGCTGACGCGCATCGTCTGCGCGCTACTCGAAGAAGATAAAAAGCGCAAAGCCCGCCAGCCGATGGCCTGGTTCAAAGCGGCGTCGTGGCGTCTGGGCAATTTCAGGCTCGACGGCGAACGCTTGAGCCTGCCTGGCGCACAAGCCGCCGTACGCCGTCCGGTACTGATGATCGAATTGTTCCGCGCGGCGCAGATGCACCGCATGGATATCCATCCGCGCGCGCTGCAATGGATCGCGCGGCACCTGCGCCGCATCGACGACCGCCTGCGGAAAAATCCCCGTGCGAGCGCGCTGTTTCTTGACATCCTGCTCGACAAAAACGACGCCGAACCAACGCTTCGGCGCATGAGCGAAGCCGGCGTACTCGGGCGCTTCATCCCGGAATTCGGGCGCGTCATCGGCCAGACGCAGTTCAACATGTACCATGTCTTTACCGTCGACGAGCATACGCTGGTTGCCATCGGCATCCTGCACGCCATAGAAAACGGGCGGCTGAAAAACGAACTGCCGTTGACCAGCGACGTCATCCACCGCATCTCCATGCGCCGCACGCTCTACCTTGCCCTATTCTGCCACGACATCGCCAAGGGGCGCGGCGGCGATCATTCCGATCTCGGCAGGAAAATCGTGCGCAAGCTGGCGATACGCCTGGGTTTTTCGACCGACGAGATAGAAACGGCTGCGTGGCTGGTGCAACATCACCTGCTGTTTTCCAACACGGCGTTCAAGCGCGATCTCGACGATCCAAAAACCGTGCAGGATTTCGTGCGGGAAGTGCGAACGCCCGAACGGCTGCGGCTGCTGCTGGCGCTCACCGCCGCCGACATCCGCGCCGTCGGCCCGCTGGTGTGGAACGCCTGGAAAGGCGCGCTGATGCGCGATCTATATCGCCGCGCCGAACAGGCGATGGGCGCCGGCGCCATCACTTTCAAGACGCAACAAGCGGGTATGCTACGCCGCGAATTGCTGACGCTGCTGTCAGACTGGAGCGAGCGCGAGATTGACGCCTATCTCGAACAGGGCAACCCCGGCTTCCTGGCCAGCCTCGACCTGCCGCGCCATGCAGCGGTGGCGCGCATGTTGAAGGAAAGCGCGCGCATGGCGCTGCCGCTGTTGCTCGACACGCAGCACGACTATGTCCGTACCATCACCGAAATCATGGTAGTGACCGCCGACCGGCACAGATTGTTTTCCAGAATTACCGGTGCCATGGCGCTGGCCGGCGCCAACATCACCGGCGCCAGAATATTCACCCTGAAGAATGGCATGGCGGTAGATCTGTTCCAGGTACAGGACGCATCAAGCGAGGTATTCGACCGGCCAGACAAGCTGGCCCGGATGTCGGTCTATATCGAGCAGGCGCTGGCCGGCGAACTCGATCTGGCACATGCATTCTCTAAGCATCCACCGGCCTATCGAGACACCGTGGCGCTGCCCGGGCAGGTGTTTATCAACAACGATGCCAGCCACCTCTGCAGCGTCATCGAAATTTCCGGGCGCGACCGCACCGGTTTTCTGCATGATGTTACGCGCGTCATGGCCGACCTCGGCCTGACCGTCGCTACCGCGCATATCTCCACCTACGGCGCGCAGGTTGCCGATGTGTTTTACGTCAAGGATATTTTTGGCATGAAAATCGCGCATGCGGCAAAGGTAAAACAGGTACGCGAAGCGTTGTTGAAGGAGGTAGGCGGCTGAAATATTTCGGGATTCGTCAATTACGGACAACCGGAGGGAATGTGGTACCCCATCCGCGGATGCGCTTTGTTTATGCGGGGATAATCATCTTAACCGCTTCAGGATAGATTCGGTGCTCCTGTTCGTGGATGCGCTCGCGCAATGATTCCTCAGTATCACCGGGGAGCATCGGCACCCGCGCCTGTAATAAAATCGGCCCGGCGTCCACTTCATCCGTCACCAGATGCACCGTGCAGCCGGTTTCCTTTACCCCGGCGGCCAGTGCGTCGCGGACGGCGGTTGCGCCTTTGAACTGCGGCAGTAGCGATGGATGGATATTAAGGATCCGCCCGCGCCAACGCGCCACGAAGACAGGCGACAACAACCGCATGAACCCGGCAAGGCAGATAATGTCGACGCTGTGATGCAGCAGCATTTCCTGCATGGCGTCGTCGAATGCATCACGCGTTGCGTAATCTTCATGGCGGATGATATGGGCGGGGATGCCGTGCTCGCGGGCGCGGTTGACGCCGTAGGCGTCGGCCTTGTTGGAGATGACGACACTGATGCTTGCCGGGTAATCCGCCTTGGTGCAGGCGTCTATCAGCGCCTGCAGGTTGCTGCCATTGCCGGAAATGAGCACGCCGATTTTTTTCTTAGTCATGGATTATGACTGATCCTATAGGTTGTCTCACCATCACTCCTAAGCGATATACCTGCTCTTTTTCAGCCTCTAAAATATTTTTAATACTATCAGCGGCTGATGGCGAAACAATCATCACCATGCCAACGCCACAATTAAACGTACGCCGCATAT
>JAGWIM010000047.1 GCA_028873525.1 Pseudomonadota bacterium | reverse complement strand
GTGAAAAAAGCCCGTCAGCATGCAACCGGTGGCAATATGACGATAACCATTCCGGCAGCGGCCCTAGCCGTGATTCCGGCGCAATGCTTCTAGCCTTATAATCATAGCGGTAGCCATAATGCTGCACTCGCCTTTTCAATTCTGTGATCCACGGCTGGGCGTCGATGGTGCGGATCAAGTCGGCTTCCTGCTGCCGGTCGATATATTCAGGAACATAGGTAATACCGACAATGCCGGACATTGCTGGCGGCGATTCTTTTTCTTTCAGAAAATCCATCTGCAAATGTGCGGTCATCCCAATTCCTTATGCTGGCTTAAACACCCAAGTGCTGAACTCATCATGATTATCAAGGGCATTTCCGTCCTGATGCGTCATGGTATGTTCATAGCCGGGAAACGCCGAAGGATCAAATGGGTATGCTGATGGCGAGAGAAATCCTGCGATCTTGGCCGCATCGTCGAATTGGAATGCACCTTGATAATGCGGACTATCCACTGCCGAAATAAGTACCTGCCCATTGCGAGTCAATTGGGAAGCTGCGCTGATCAGAAAATCGCGCACGAGGATGAAATTCGGGTTATGGCCTTCCACCGGATCGCGGCTGCCTACATGCGGGAACTGGAAAACGATATTGTCAAAACGCATGGCACCGAAGTTGGCGGCAAGATCGGTTGCGTCGACGCCATATATCACGCTAACGCCGAGAGACCGCAACAGCTTGGCATTTTGCTGCCCGGCAGATGATAGGCTGCGTTCAGTCTCAAAAGTTGTAGCGGTAAGATAGCCGGGAATAATGCGTTTGGTTTCAGCGAGGCTTATTGCAAAGCTGAGATTACATTCGCCCAACAGAAGCGTCCTGCCATGATCAATAGTACAGACGAAGTCAAAAGCGTCGGCCTTTCTCCAACTATACCGTGCTGGGTGATAGGAATGGCCATAAAGCTCTTGTTCCATTGTTTGCAGGCGTGCTTCCATCTCAGCCACCTCACGGTAGAAACCTGCCAGCACTTGCTTCTGCTCAAGGCGAATGCGCTCATGCGGCGGGCGCATGGCCTCATACATCCGGGTATAATAAAACCGATTGGCTTCCAACGCCTTGCGCAGGTTATTATTGTTCATAGTAAATCCCTGAAAAACAGTTCCGAAAATTATACCGTAACCGGGGATGTTCTGTCCCGGAAGTGACATTCGGCTTTTTTGTTTTCCGGTTATGCAATCCATGTATGATTATGTTTCAAAAACCAAAATAGGCACTTCCCGGCCATGCAATTTACGAAATATAATCCACCCGGTACATGTAAGCGCCAGCAGCGCGGGCAACTGGTGAATATTGCGCAGTATGCGGAACGGGAGGAGATCGAGCCTTATCAGGAAGGCGCGCGGGAAAAGCGACGGGTAAGTTTTTCAGACGGCATTCATAATGCTTTGCCCTTCGTCATTCCCCACCATGATTATATGTTTAAGCTTTCGGCACATCGATATCCCGAGCAGTTCTGGGTGGAGATCGCCGCTTATCGCCTTGGCTGCGCAACCGGCGTGCCGGTGCCTCCCGCCTTTGCCGCATATCACGAAGAAATCGGAACGGCGGGCGCGCTGATCGAATGGTTTTACAGCTATCCCGGCGAGCCGAGAGAAGAATACATCCCGGGCGGTGACTTATTCCAAAGGCTCATACCGGACTATGAGCGCAAAAAGGGAAGCCAGCATAATGTGCAAGACCTGATCGCCATCGCTAGGGAATATGAAGGCAAGGGATTGGCGCATGACTGGCTGGCGCATTGGTCGAAAGTGCTGTTGTTCGACGTGCTGATCGGCAATACCGACCGGCATCAGGATAATTGGGGCATCGTCAAGACCGGCGATAACGATAGCCCGCAGTACCATTTCTGTCCTGTCTTTGATAACGGCACGGCGCTGGGGCATGAAATCGTTGCCAAGAAATTTAACAGTGTTATTAAAGGGTTACGTGGAAAAAACAGCGCCATCTCATATGTCACCAACCCCAAAAAGGCCAAACATCACTTGAAGTGGAGCCGGGAAGATACTATACAGATGCCCCATTTTGTGCTGCTACAACGATTACTTAAGGAATTTCCGCTAGCTAAGGGTTATATGCGGGAATGTTTAAATTTTTCGCCGGATGATTTCCGGCAGGAAATCATTGAACTTTCGGAATTAAGTAACGATATACCAGTAGCCAGTGGTATACTGAGCCGTGCACGGGCGGAGTTTATGGCGGAATTGATAGCGCGCAGAAAAGAATTGGCGCAAGAATTGCTAACTAATTGAAAACGATTATCGAATAGAATTATTTATTATGCCTTTATTGCAACAAATAATCGAGCCGAAGAAGCTCCTGCTGGTCTGGCAGAAGGTTGACCGTAGTGAAGCCGGGCAATCCCGCAGCGGCCATCGGCATGTCGTGGGCGAATTGCTACACCGGTCGGAGGGTCAGGTCGTGCTGCATTATTTCAAGGATGCTGAGGATTTTAAGAAGGCACAACAGCATGGCTTCGAAGGTTATCCGGCATTCGGCATCGAGCAGGAGATACATGAAACTAACGTGATGGATGCATTCCAGCGCCGCTTACCGCCGGATACACGAACTGATTTTGACGATTACCTGAAGTATCACGGTATCGATCCTGCCGTTAAGAAGCGGCTGTCGCCGTTCGCCCTACTAGGATATACCGGCGCGAAGCTGCCGGGCGATGGCTTTTCGCTGGTGCATACGTTTGAGAACGTGCATGCGCCGTGCGAGATCATTACCGAGCTGGCCGGGTTCCGCCATAATGCCGGGATGCCATCTTTCCGGGATGGGCAGGAATTCGTGGGCAAGCACGTCGCCTTCGCCAAGGAGCCGGAGAATCCCGTCGATGCCGACGCTGTTAAGGTGACGCTGGCGGATACGGGAACGACGATTGGCTACGTTAACCGGGCGCAGCGACATGCGTTCGGCCATTGGCTCAACGAGCATCGCCAATTGGAAGGCACGATTCAGCGCCTAAACGGCAAGCTGGATCGCCCTGACGTGTTACTGCACGTGAACGTGCACTAGATCAAAAGCAGCTAATCCATCAATGAACTATCCGGAATCTCCGGATAGTTGGAACTTGTAAGGAACACTTACATGTTGGATAAGGGATAATATGTTATCCCTTATTGATGCTTTTTGGCTTTAGTGGCTAACATATTAGCCGTTATGCCTCATCCAGCGCCTCAAGCCTGAAATCTACCGTCGGATCGAGATGGTCGGCATATTGCGCTGCCCAAGCAAGGAACTCGGCCTGGTCGGGCCTGGCAGCACCGGGCTGCGTGCGGAGCATGGCAATGTACATGCGGATGCGGCAACTTGTGTCCCAATCCTGCAGTTCTGATTTCAGGCGGTTGATTTTTTGCTGCTCCGTCTGCCGTTGTTCTTTGAGGATGCGCCGCTTCTTGGCCACGCTTTCAAGTTCCTGCAGGGATTTGTCAAAGGTGATTTGCGTGCAGCCAGTTTCAGATAAAGACGACAACAGCGTTTTTTCCACGCGCTGGCCATTGGCGTGTTTCGCCCAGTAGCCACGCGGCGGGGTGGGGATGTCCATTTTCCGGCAGATTTTCGCTAGACCGACATCGGAAATGTCGTACTGCTTTGCCAGCTGGCGCATGGGTGTTTCCCAGACTTCCTGATAGAGCGCGTCGCGGTGCAGGATGATGGGGTTGGATTTGCGGATCGGTTTCATGCTGACCATGCATCCATGAATAGCGGCGGTCATCAAGCGAATTGACGATTGCGCAGGAACCTCTGGTAAACTGCGGACTCAAACCGATGTATGGGGATTCAAACGCGATAATGCGCGGAGGCGATTTTGGTCCACTGGTGGTCCACTCACCGGCAAATAATCGCCACATTTTACCGTCACCCACAAAACGTCATTTGCGGAAAGGCTTTGAATCATTTATGGTATTTTGCGGTGGAGAGTTTTGGAGATTTGTTCGGAAACGCCTTGAAAACCGGCGTAATCTTAACAGGTTACCGTGGGTTCAAATCCCACCCTCTCCGCCAAATTTGAAGAGCTAAAAACCCGTCATGGGACACTTATGGGACAGTTGGAAACGAAAAATGACAGTTTCCCACGGCACTCCGCAAATCAATCCACGCTAGAAACTTTTTGTGCGAACACAACTCATGTTGTCATGTGCGGTGAGGTGAGATAATCTTTCGCCATATATCGGAGCATGTTATGGCCATGATTGAAACCCGCACTAATGCCGAGGGAAATACGTCTTTCCGCGTGAAAGTGCGCGTGCGCGGCTTCCCCACGCAAACCGCCACCTTCGCCCGTAAAACCGATGCCAAGGAATGGGGCAAGCAAACCGAAATTGCCATCAAGGAAGGAAAATACTTCAAAACCGCCGAGGCGAAGAAGCATACGTTCAAAGAATTGGTGAAGCGCTATCTCGACTATGTCGAATTGCGCAATCCCCGCCGCCACCCGTGGGTAAAGCAATACCTCGCCTGGTGGACGGAGCATTTAGGCGATTATGCCCTCAGCGAAATCGGCAAGACGCTCATCATTGAAAAGCGCGACAAGCTGCTCACCGGCGAGAAGAAGCGCACCAACGCCACCGTCAACCGCTATATGACGGCGCTGAGCCATGCCTTCACGATAGCGATCAACGAGTGGGAATGGGTACAGGATCACCCCATGAAGAAAATCGCCAAGCTCCCCGAGCCGCGCGGCCGTATCCGCTTCCTCGATGAGGACGAGCGCAAGCGCCTGCTCGAAGCCTGCCAGGTCGTAGACAACGATCTGCTCTATTTATTGGTGGTACTGGCGCTATCGACCGGTGCGCGTCATGGCGAGCTCATCAACTTGCGCTGGAAGGACGTCGATTTCAAACGCAACGTCATTGTCCTACACGACACGAAAAACAAAGAACGCCGTGTCCTGCCGTTGGCGTGCTATGCGCTTGAGCTTATCAAAAAGCACCACGCCGCGCGCAACAAGGCCACCGACCTGGTATTCCCCGCGCCGCGTAATCCCAAAGAGCCATGGGTAAGCCGCCCGGTATGGCTGATCGCGGTCAAAAACGCCGGGCTTGATGATTTCCGTTTCCATGACCTGCGCCATAGCGCCGCATCATATCTCGCTATGAACGGTGCATCACTTGCCGAAATCGCCGAGGTACTGGGGCATAAAACGCTGGCGATGGTCAAACGCTACGCCCACCTCTCCGAAGCGCATACGGCCGGAGTGGTGGAGCGCATGAATCAGAAGATTTTCGGGTGAGCGTATGGGCATTAATTACGCCGCAGCAGATTTGCTTCATCGCTTCACAGTAAACGAAGCAGCCATGTTGTGGTGCGATGTCGGCAAGATTACTGAGGAACATATTTCGCAGTTCATGATTATGAAATCTGCGATTGTTGAGGCCGTGAAAGCCAATAAATTGAAAGCCGCCGAAACACCTCACAAAATTGTGGAACGCAGAATGAACGGCGGCCTTTATGATATGCAAGAACCTGATTATGAAAAAGCAGTTATAACCCGGCAGGCATTGAAGAAATGGGCCGAGCGTAACAACCAAAAACCCCGATTCCTATTCCCCGAAATGCGCGGGGTCGCTAGTGTGGCTGGGGAAGGTGCGATGATTACCCAATACAATATTATGGCAGATCATGTGGTGGTTACACCCAAGCCAAAACAACCTAAAGCCCATAATGTATCTTCTAAGCCTGTTACCACTTCGCGCGAAAATGAAATGCATGTGTTGATCGAACGCATTTATTACGCGCTTCGTAATGAGCTGAAAGAAGAACCCTCTAGCAAGCAAGTATATCGAACGCTCGAAACTCGCCATGCGGAATTTGACAAGGATGATATTATCCAAGAAGTCAATGCCACAGAAATCCTATGGATTAGCTCCCAAGGTAACGAGCAGAAAATGAAACTCAGCACGCTTATTAATATCGTTTCTAAAATCCGTTCTTCGCAAAAATAATTCACGACTAAGTTCACGGCTTCACGAAGTGAGGTTACGGATGGTCGCATTCGTGAGGTAAGATAGCTTGATTGGCACCTGCGTAGAGAGCCGCATGAGATTCGCCGCCATCGCGCCGGAGGGAAAACCTTCCAGCGCAGCCGGAGATTGTCGCTGACGTTCAGGAAGGTAATACAAGCAGTGGTTTAAGTTTTGCCAAATCTACGGCGATTTATGCCGCAGATTGCGTGAGGTATAAACCTTCCATATTTATTTCTCTTTTGGGTCATTAATTTCGTATCTATCGAAATCGATTATTTCAGCCAGCTCGAGCATAACCGCGCGTTCAATTTGTTCCTGCAGATGATCCTGTGAGGGAGTATCACTATGTTTGTGGGCGCGTCGGATGCCGTACGCGACACCTTCTTCTACTGCCCTATGAATATGGTCAATAATCTGGATGGCCTTGGCCTTGGTGGCGATCTGTTTTGCGGTAGGGGATGGCGTGCTGCCAGCGGTAGCGGGCATCGCCGGAGAGCACAACCAGGCTGCGCGGTTCCAGCAGCACGGGAATTTTCTGCTGTGTTCCGGTGTGCGTGAATTCCATGACGCAGGTTGAGCCGAGACTGAGGGAGGCAATGGTATCGGTGAAGCACGGCACGCAATCAATGTGTGGGGCGATGCCTTGCCCGGGCTGGTATTCATTCACAATGACCTGATCTGGCGCTTGCGGAAAATGGCCGTCGGCGCGCAGCCGGTCACAATATGGCACTAGCCATTCCGGCAACGGCCCCAGATAGGATTCCGGCGTGACGCTCCTGGCCTTGTAATCGTAGCGGTAGCCATAATGCTGCACGCGGCGTTTTAGTTCGGTAATCCACGGCTGGATGTCGATAATGCGGATCAAATCGGCTTCCTGCTGTCGGTCGATATATTCAGGAATGTAGGTTAGTCCGGGAACGACAGCCACTGGCGCGGCATCGTGCAAAAGATCAAGCTGCACTTCAATCGTTCGCACAGGGAAACTCAGTCCCATCGCCGGGCAGAGGAATGTCGAGCTCGTGATACGCTGCCGAATCAGCGTTGCAGTATCTGGCCTTGGATGATTCGGATTCCAGCTTGTGGAAATAATAAATCCCGAAATCCTTATCCGGCCGCACAACATCAAGCGTGAATGTCGCCGGTGCGATGTTGATGGGGCTTTCCTTATAATTTCTGTGCGTTGTGAGCAGATAAAGCGCTGTGATGTTTGAGTCGGTGTCTTTTTTGGGAATCAGAAATGAGACAGCGCTGATGGAATCTTCCTCCGTATGCGGCTGAGTGGTGGTCAGCACGCCTTCCCATCCGCCATTTTCATGGCGCACCAATTGCCAGCTTCCATCCTTCTTCTTGACCAGAACAGTATAAGCATCGCCGCCCCAGGCGTTGCCGTTCTCGAATTTTCCGCGCACGATGAGCAAATCCTGGCCGTTCCATTGCAAGTTATTGGCGCCGTAATGCAGAACCAGCGGCTTCAGCTCGCTTACCGTTTGTTTGAGCGATTCCGCGCTTGCGCTATGGCAGCAAAGCAGCGCGGCGGTGAAGATAATACCTGCTATGGCGAGCGCGTAATTTTTCCTGGAATCCATCCCTCATTCCTCGTAACGGCATTGACGAAGTCATTGAACCTATCGGGACTGAGATTACCAACGATTTCATTGCCGGAAAAGCCCCCAATCGAGCGAATATTGCTTTGATTTCTGGAAACGTTGTTTTCATTGCCAGGTGCATAGGTGGCAACGGCGTCATCGATGCTGGAATTGGCATAGGTAGGCGTCTTCAAAAGCGCACTCACAGCATTTCTGCCGGTTTCTTCGTCGGGAAATACTGCAAACCCGTTATTGCTGCCGATAGCGCCATGCTGGTCGGCGAAATTTCCGGCCCTGATATTGCCCGGATTGTTATTTCTCCATGCCTGCGATCCGCCTGTGCGCGTTTCTGTCGAGCCATCGGAATCATGGAGAGTGACGCTGCTACCTCCGCCGGTCGTCCACCTGCCGTGCCAGTCACGTGGCTCATCCGGGTTATAGCCCTTGCCGTAAATATGAGGAAATTTCATGGCATAGAAGCGACGATTTGCCTCCAGCGCCTTGCGCAGATTATCGTTATTCATTGGTACATTCCCCCCGGGAAACGATTCCGAAAATTATACCCTAACCCGCAATATCCTGCCCCGGAAGTGGCAAAGTTCATGAAAATGTGATTTATTTTTGTCAGAATTGAACGTCGAGGAGATCAATATGCCCAGAGTCGACTACAACGGCCTGATCGCCGATGTGCGCGATCAGGATTTAGAGGAAGGCATGGCCTATCTGAAAGCTTGCTCCCGCCAGGAGCGCAAGCAGATACTGAAGAGCGTGGAGAAGACATTGGATCAGGCGTTGAAACTTACCGCGTCCGGCAAAACGGATTTATCCGAGCAGCAGCGGCGCGATATCGCCAATGACATTGGCATCTGGTTCGCCGGCGAGACGCTGGCCGGACGGGCGGAGCGGTATAAGCAAGCGGTGCAGTAAGCAACCGTCAAGCAATCCCTGGCAATTAAGTCATCGGAATTTCCGAATAGCTGGATATTGTTTAGCTATTCAGCACCGTCACCAGCGCCTCGTACTGCGCGCGGTGTTTCTCAGGGCTGACGTCTCTCAATTTACGCAGGTTGAGCAGTTTCCATTGTACAGACGGGAAACGCTCAAAATCGTGGATTGACCAGTCCGGCGTTAGGTTTTTTACGCTCAGAAGGAAATCCCTGTCTCGTTTTGTAAGGCTTTCACGCACGATGCGGGTAAGTCGCTCACGCACCTGCTCGTATTCATCGTAGGTGAAATCCTCTGTCGTCATGCCGGCGAATTGATTTGCCAGTACGCTGCGCTGATCCTGGAAATTGGGAGTAATTAGCTCGCGGATTGGCCGGTCGCTGGCAAGCAGGCATAACAGGAAGCCCTTTTTGACATCCTCGGAAAAACCTTCGTTTGCCAGCAGGTATTTCACATCGAACAGATCGCGCGGATGCTGCCGATCCAGCGCGGCGCAGATTTTCCCGCCATAGAGCTGGCCTATCGGCACCACCGGGATGGCTGCGAATGCGTTGAATTCGGATTGCGCCCTGGCGCACAGCTTCATCTTGACCGGATCGGCGATGGTGCCGCGGTTGACCAGGTTCACCTCCAGCTTGATATCCACGCCTTGTGCGGAGATGAGCAGCTTGCCTATATCCTTTTTATGCTGCACCCGTGCACCGGCGACAACGCTTTCGATCCTGCCTTTGATGCGCTCCAGCGCTTCGTCGATGTGCCGCAGGGATGTAGCGCGGTCTTCAATCGGCACATAGGTCAGGTCGATGTCGACCGACAGCCGTGGCATGTCGCGCACGAAGAGATTGATTGCCGTGCCGCCATGCATGGCGAAGCAGGTTTCCTTGGCCACCTCCGGCAATACGGTGAGCAACAAAGCGGCCTGCTTGCGATATTCCTTATCGATCATGGCTGGCCAATTCTTTCGGCACGGTTATCTGGTATTTCGGCACATATATGCCGTTTTTTACCAGACTGCGTTTGCCTTTGCCTAAGTCTATTTTCTGCAGATCGAGATGTTGCAGCCATTCATGCCCGGCTTTCTCGGCAAGATAAAGAAACAGGCGCTTGACCTTTATCGAAGCACATTGTTCGAGGAGCTGCTGCACCAACGCAGGGCGCAGATTATTCAGACCTTCCATCAATTCGAGGCATTCCAGCAATTCCTGTTTCTGTGGCGCGAGATACAAACACTCCATCATCGCGCGCGCGACGGAGGATATTTTTATCGAAAAATTCTTCACCTCGAAATCTTCCAGCCCGAGATCGCCCGGCAGGAAAGAGGTGGCGTGATATTCTATGGCCGTTTTCCAATCGTGATTCCTGAACCATTTCGGCAGAACCTCTCCCTTGCCGCCGAACAGCACCGCCCACGCAGGAGCCAGTTGCAGGTAATGCGCCTTGCCGAGGAGCGACAGCGCCGTTCGCCCGCCCGCATGCACATACAGTCCGGCCTGTTTCTGCAGCGCATAAAGCGCGCCGGAATAATCGACGCTCTCGCCGGTGCGCACCATCGCGCCATCGCCTATCGATTCGAGCCAGCGGCTTTTGCGATACCGTTTCTGCAGATCGACGCTATATCCCTGCCGAGCAAGCCAGGAAGACAGCACGACCGTGCCTGGCGGCATGGTGGCTAGAAGCTGGTTTATTTTGGTTTGCTCTACGGTACTCATAGTACCTTTATAACAGAAAATATAAACTAATGCAAGGCTACAGTTTATTTTATATATTAATAAGGCACTAATAGTACCTTATTAACTAAAATAATAAACTACCATTCGATAGTCGTAAATTTTCTTATAAATTCAAGAAATTAGAACATCGCGTCCTGATGATTTCAACGATGCTCGCGGCGGCAGGGTATTCCAAAAGCAAACATTCCGCCGCAGGCAGCGTTTTTCCGGCAACCTCTTTCATCCGCTGCAGAACGCGTTCCGGATCAAGCCGGCATGCTGCGGCGAAGCGATGCCAGTCACGCGCGGTAATGGCGGCGCTTTCGTAATTGTCGCCGATCTTCATGGACATTCTGGTTGAAAGATTGGAATACACGGCGGTGGAAATCAGGTCGTAAAGTGGCGCGAGTCGCACGCCCTCCGGCGCGTAGAGCAGCGCGAAATTCTTGCCGTGCGCGTCATTATTGCCGATCAGATAGTTGAAAATCACGGCATCGAGCAAGGTTGCGGTATCTACGTCGGGCGCAATTGAGTTGCGGCGCAAAAGATCGAAACATTGCGCCAGGCGTGGACCGCCGTCGCTTTGGTATTTCGACTCCGGCGCAACGTTGAGCGCCTGGCAGAAATCTTCCTGGTGGACGCGCCGAAGAGAGCCGTCGGATGCTTGAGCGCGGTCGAATCGCTCTACCAGCAGATACTCAATGGAACCGGCTTTGCAGGTTTCGACGTGCGCCGCCGGCAAGCCGATCGCTGCCGCCAGGCGCATGCAGAACGCCTCATTCTGCACGATGCCGCCGAAGCGAAGGCTGGCCGGTTTGAGAATATGGCTGCTGGGAGAGCCGTTAAGCGGCAGGCATATTGCACCGTCGATCATGGCCACGGCTACCTTGTCCTGCATTCCTGCCAGCGTTTGCCGGAGGTTTTCCGCGCCTATCAATAGCGGCTTGCTGTAGAGAGTATCCAGAACTTGCGCCAATTCCGCTTCGGACAATGGGCGGTATTCAGGCGTTGACATGGCCACGCCGGGCGGCAAAAGAGAAATAGCGCCAGCGCAATCGCCGGCGATCCTATCCAACAGGGCAAAGTCGTTATAGGGACTGACGTCGAAATGCTTGGCAACCCAGTTGCGCGTGCTGTGCTCCGGCAATATGGCGAGGATGGCCAGCGCCGCGACCATTATTCCGGCTCGATCTGCTGGCTGCCTATCCCGATGCCGTTGTTATCGTATGCGAAGGCGAAAAAGCCGCCTGCGCTGCGCAAGAAATGCTGCCGCTGCCTGATTTCGTCTGCATTACGTCGCCGGGCGGCAGTCAGGCTGCGCATAAAGCCAGCTGGTCATCAGTCTCCGGCCGCAAGGTGTACATCTGGCCGGATAATGACGAGCCGGGCAGAAAATATGCCCAGGTGGTGGCTGGAATACTCGTTAAGCAAAATTCCGTTCGAATCATAAACCCGCCTATCGAAAAAACGTTCGGTTGGGATGCGGTCGATGCTCTAACCGAGGCGATGGAGACGGCGAGGAGAAAAAAATGTTCGACGAAGTAAAAATCATGCTGGCGGAAGCGAAGCCCTACACCCCGCAAACTGACAGTACTGACAATACCGGGGTAGGGTCAGTATTGTCAGTGCCGGATGGAGCCGATTGTCCTGATCCTGTTCTGCTTAAAACGCAATTGCTTCCGGTGCAGCCATTGTCGCTCGATATGATACCGGAGCCATATCGCGCACGGGTGGAGGATATTTCGTACCGTATGCAATGTCCGCCGGATATAGCTGCTATTTCCATGATAGTAGTCACCGCCACTGTCATCGGCACGGGCTGCGGCATCCGACCCAAATGTTTAGATGACTGGTTGCTTACCGTTTCTTTCAGCGATTCCGCCCACGCACTCTGGCAAAATATCAGCGCGGCGGCAAATGCAAGACAACGGCAACTAACGACCTTCAGCATTCACGTTCACCCATTGATTGACGCTATTCTTGATCGTGGTGAAATCCGGATGATCGCCGGATGGGGCGATGGTCATCAGTATATCGATGCGCCGTGTATGCGCCATGTCGACCGCGATTTTCGCTGCCGTTGCGCCGCCCAACCCATGCCCTATAAGATTTACCGGAGTGCTTTTGGGTAATTGAGCAATCTGCGCCTCTATATCCTTCTGCTGATTGTAATCGGCATAGTAGTTATCGCCGTAAGTATCCTTGGTGAAGCTGGCAGAATTCCTGATGGCATGCGTAGCGCCTTCATCCTTATCGCCGATGAAAATATTAGCCTTGTCGACATGCTCGCCATGCGGGCCTGAGACGGTGATTTTCTCCAATATCGTTTTGTCGTCATGCCCGGAGTCGGCCAGCAATTGCCAGTTCGGAAATACGGTGAGCACCAGTAGTGTGAGTAATAAGCAAAAGCGTTTCATGGTTTTATTTCTTACCGTTCAAAATTTGCTGGGCGGATGGCCCGCCGTTTGCGGAAGGATAATTCATCATCTGATTAAAGTCCGCATGATTATACGGTGCCGAAACAAACACATCGGCATGGCCTTGGGGCCGTTTCTCCAATCGCTGCCTTTAATTTTGAAGAATTAATTGCAATGCCTTTGCCGCTTTCTCTTTATAAACTTTGATTATGGCAATGCCTTTGCTACGGCCAGCAAATAACTTTTACCTTTATCGTGCCGCTCCTGGCAACGAACCACATCGCCGGGATTGAATTGCCATTGCAGTCCAGCTACCCTTTGTTGAGGCGGCATGTAACTATCGGTCTTATCAACTTTAAACTTATCGCCTGGAAGTTCGATTGCTAATGCCTTGCTTATAGCCTTGTTTCCATTTTTGTCAGTGACGTTGATATAAATGGGCGTGAGTATTTCAACATTCGTATTTTCGGGCTTTTTGCTTTGTAGCACCAACTGTAATGCTCTTGCTGCTTTTTCGCGGACGATTTGCATGGCGGGTGAATCAACGATTGCTATACCAGGAAGGGTTTCATCTACTTTACCGGTTGCATCATACAAATCCCACAAAGCATCGTCGACCCTTTTACCAAATATAGGTTGTTTCGATTTTAAAGCATCAAGCAAACCACTATCTTCAAAAACACCATAATAGTTTTCAATAAATAACCAGATATATGGCCCACTCGGATTAAGCAGGGCTTGTTTTTGAAAGTTGTAATCGGCCATAACTTGTAGGCTTTCGAGGACATTGTTTTTATATACTTGGATCATGGGAATATCTCCGGCAGAAATTCAAACTCATCTAAAGGGATATGCGCATCCTCAGTATACGCAGGCACAGCATTACCATTCGCATCCAACGCTTGTCCATCCAGATTCCAGCGCACATAAGGTTGCTGTTGGCTTGGATATTCGCCATCCGGCTTGCCCGGCATAACGCGGACATCGTTTTTGGGATTATTGGGGTCAAAATAACGCATTCCACCGTTTGGAGTTCCTTCTCTTGATTGCGTTGGCTTACTCCCCCAATCATCGGGAATGCCATCGGGTTTAGGAAGGGACGAATCTGCTGGGTATATATTACCCGCATCGTCCATGACTGTGCCGGAACCCGGCACCATAACGCCGGTACTGCCATCTCGGTTATTATCGCTACCTCCGCCCGGCCCAAAGGTAATACCGTGGTTCATATGCGCAGGCCGCAAGCATGGTCTGCTCTTTCCGAGTTCGATGCTGCAATGCTGGATTTCCTACGTCATGGGGGAAAAACAGGTGAGCTTTCTCCACAAGAAACCATCAGGAAAACATTGTCGCTATTGTCAGAGCGCGGTCGATACCGGCGTCTGGCTAAAATAGCGATGAGCGAACCGCCGCGCGTGCGTGCAATGTTAGGCGCACTCGGAGAGCAGTTAAGCGTGGATACGCGCACCCTAAACACCTTGCGTTCCTCGCTAAATTCACTGTCACGTTTTGATTTTGGCGTTTATAGTGCGTTATCAAGTGCAAAGGCGTGGTACGCAAAATAACAATTCGATTTATGAAACTTTCGCAGCACCCTGATTTTGAGCAAGCGATCCTCCGTGCTGCAGAGCATTTTGGTAGCCGAGCCATTATATCGGTCGGATTTGCGGTGAGTAATGGCATGTTGCCAGCGGTAGCGGCATCGCCGGATAGCACGACCAGGCTGCGTGGCTCCAGCAATACGGAAACTTTCTCCCGCGTATCAACATGCGTGAATTCCATGACGCAGGGTGAGCCGAGGCTGAGGGAGGCGATGGTTTCGGTAAAACATGGCACACAATCAATATGCGGCGCGATACCTTGGCCGGGCTGGTATTCGTTGACGATAACCTGGTCAGGCGGCTGCGGGAAAAGACTGCCAGCGTGCAGCCGCTCGCAATATGACAATAGCCATTCCGGCAACGATCCCAGCCTTGATTCCGGCGTGACATTCCTAGCTTTGTAATCGTAACGGTAGCCATAATGTTGCACCCTCCGTTTCAATTCAGTGACCCACGACTGAGCATCAATGATACGGATCAGCTCATTTTCCTGCTGTTGATCGATATATTCGGGGATGTACGTAAGGCCGGAAATCGCTGGCGTTTGAGCGATTTCTTCCAACAAAGTCATAACGCCCCAGCGAAGCTGGGGGCTTGACGGTTGTGAGCGCCCCTAAGGGGCGCCAGGTTGTTGAAACGTCAGAGTTTAAAATTCACCGGCTTCGTTGCTGCCCTGTCCGTCGAGCTGCTGCTGGTGTGCTGGATGTAAGC
>JAGWIM010000132.1 GCA_028873525.1 Pseudomonadota bacterium | reverse complement strand
GCCATTTTCTGACAGTTTTTCTTCATGGCCTTTTGCATGGATTCCATGTTCTGCATCATCGGGCATTGCTTCATCATGCCGTCCGACATCATGCCGCTTTGCTGCATCCCACCTTGTTGCATCGTGCCACCGCCAGGTGTGGCATTGGTTTGAGTGCAAGCTGCAAGAAGTAATACCAGCGAAGTAGTTGCGATCAGTTTTTTCATAAATTTCCCTTTTTAGGTTGGTTGTTGAAGTTAAGTATTATCTTCTCCTAATTATGCACCTTAACCATTTGTGCAGCAGGAAGTATTTGATCACGGTCAAGCCTTAACGTGGTTACCGTCCTTTCTTCATATTCACAATGGTGTAGTCATCCTTACCCGCTGGTTTCAGCGTAAAGGAAACTACATCGCCCGCCTGGTAGCCGGACAGATCGACGCCCTTATCCACCGTAAACTGCATCGTCATTTTCGGCCAGCCGAGCGCCTTGATCGGGTCGTGCGTCAGCGTGACGGTATGCTTGTCGGCGTCGATGCTTTTAATCGTGCCGGTGCCTTGCGGCAGGCTGGAGGCAGCCGCATCGTGATGATCGCTGGTGCCATTCTTTGCATGTTCCGCCATCTCATGATGGCTCACTTTTTTGGTTTCGCCCGGCTTCGATGCTTCACCCACGATAAGGGTGCCCTTCATGCCGAGTGCTTCATGCGGATGGCAATGGAACCGGTAAGTGCCGGGAACGGTGAAGGTGTATGACCACTTGTCGCCTTGCTTTTCCAACATCGGACTCATGATCATTTCGTCCACCGCCTTCGGCACCACGTTGAACATCACGTCGTGCGTATCATCCTGCGCGTCGACAAAGGTGACCGTATCGCCGGGCTGGATGGTGAGTTTTTTCGGCGAAAAATAATAAGCGTCTTTACCGCCATTCGGATTAGTGACTTCCTTGATGGTGTAGTCCTTGGCAAAAGCGGGCGTGGCAGCCAGCATCAACGCGGTAGTGAGTAGAAGTTTTTTCATAGAATGCTCCTTTGAGGTTGATGGTTAAAACATTATCCGCAGGCCGACGCTGGCGATAAAATCGTCGCCGGTTTCGCCGTCCTGCTTCACGATGGAAATGGTGGAGCCGAATTTTCGCTCATAGCGAAGATCGACATAGGGCGCGAATTTGCGGGTAATTTCGTAGCGGGTCTGCAAACCGAAGCTGGCATTGGCCAGCCCCGCGCCGAGTTGCTGCTCCGGCTCGTTGCGCGCCGACAGGTTGATTTCCGCGTAGGGCTGGGTAATGAGCCGCTGCGTGATCAGCAGGTCGTTTTCCTCGCGCAAGCGAAAGCTGGCATTGCCGTGGTTGCTGATAAACAGATGCGCCTGCGTCTCAAAATAATACGGGGCCAGCCCGGTTACGCCCATCGTCAGATAGGTAGCCGGATGCGGGCTGGTGTCCTGGCGCAACCCCACCTGCGCGTCCCAGAAGGTGGCGACGTTGCGGCTATAGAGCGCCCAGAACTCGGCGGAATCCATCGTGCCGCCCAGTCTTTCGCCTTCGGACTGCAACCATAATTTATTCTCGTCGCCGCCGACCCATCCCTGAAAATCCCACCGTTGATCCGCGCCTTCGCGGGCGGTGGTGCCGATGTCGGTTTCCAGCCGGAACATGTGGGAGATTTCGCCGCCATGCTCTTTTTGCATTTCGTCCGGCGACATGCCGCCCATGTTGTCCGCAAACGTCGGCGGAGCTAGAAAAAGCATCAGGCTGGAAACCAAAAGCCCTGTTTTAATGTGCTGCATGGCGGCCTCCTTCCATCGGCATATCCATGTCCATCTTCACCGGTTCCGGCGATGTTTTCTCCGCAGGCATGTCCGCCGCGTCGAGCTTCGCCACCACGACCTTGCGCATCATGCCCGACAGCATGTGGTAGAGCAGATGACAGTGGAATGCCCACTCGCCTGGCTCATTAGCGGTGAGCAGTACCGAGTAAGACTGGCCGGGCGGCACGATGACCGTGTGCTTGTTCGGCAGTTTCTCGGCAGGCTGGCCGTTTTCCAACTGCACGAACATGCCGTGCAGGTGCATCGGGTGCGCCATCATGGTGTCATTGATAAAGGTAAGCCGCACCCGCTCGCCGTATCTGAGTTTGATCGGCCCGGCGTCGCTGAATTTCTTGCCGTTTATCGTCCAGATGTAGCGTTCCATGTTACCGCCCAGATGCACTTCAATCGTGCGATCCGGCTGGCGCGTATCCTTCTGGATTCCGGCATAACGCAGGTCGGCATAGGACAGCGCCTTGTGGCCTTCCGGAGTACCGGCTTCCGCCCAGCCGCTTTTCATGTCGGCGGGCGTCATCACCATGTCGCTCATGTCCATGCCGCCCATATCGCCCATTTTAAGCAAGGTGCGCGGGCGCGGGGTGGGCGCTTCGCCTTTCATGCCTTCATGCAGCGCAAGCGTTCCCAGCGCAAAGCCGGTGCGGTCGATGGATTCGGCGGCAATAGTGTAGGCTTTATCGTCCTTCGGTTGCACGATGACATCGTAGGTTTCGGCGATGCCGAAGCGGAACTCGTCCACCGGCACCGGCTCGACATCCTGGCCGTCCGCCGCCACCACGGTCATTTTAAGCCCCGGAATCCGCACGTCATAAAACGACATGGCGGAAGCGTTGATAAAGCGCAGGCGAACGCGCTGGCCGGGCTTGAAAATCCCTGTCCAGTTCTGCTCTCGCGTTTTGCCGTTCATCAGGAACGTGTAGCCGCTGACATCCGACAGGTCGGCGGGCGACATACGCATTTTCCACCAGTCTGACGCCTCGCTCCACGCTGCCTTGAATCCCTTTTTCTCCACGTCCGAAAAGAAATCGCCGACGGTGGGCTTCGCGTAATTGTAATAGCCGGAGTCCATCTTCAGGTTGCCGAGGATTTCCTGAGGGCTTTCATTGGTGAAATCCGACAGCAGCACCACGTAATCGCGGTCGGCTTTGATCGGGTCTTTGCCCTTCGGCG
>JAGWIM010000131.1 GCA_028873525.1 Pseudomonadota bacterium | reverse complement strand
CCAGCACTTTTACGCGCAGGATGACAAGGAAAAAGACCAGATCGTTTCCAAGAACGCGAAGAGCAACAGCCGCGTCGAGATCGGGCGGTTCAAAGGTTTAGGTGAAATGATGCCGGCGCAGCTCAAGGAAACCACCATGACCATCGGCAGCCGCATCCTGCTTCGCGTCGAGATTGCGCAGGAAGATACCGAACCGACGCGCGAGCGCGTCGAACAACTGATGGGACGCAAGCCGGAATACCGCTTCGCCTTCATCCAGGAGCAAACCGCTACCCGCGGCAGCGCGCTGCTGGAAGATCTGGATGTGTAAAACCCCGCCATATGGCGGGGTCCGGTTACGGATTTAACAGCCCCTCGCGCACCAGGTACGGGGCTGACATCCGCTGCGGCACTTCCGTCTGCGCCCGCGCGTAATCTTCCGGCGTGCCGATGTCGATGAAATACTCCACCGCCTCATACGCCGCCGGCAGCAGCGACGGCACATGCGGCGACAGAAAATCGCGCTCGAAAGAAAATACGTCCGGCAAGGTAAACCCGTCGAACACATCCGGCGACAGCACATAAAACCCGGCGCTGATGATGCCGCCGCCGGCGCCGCCCAAAAGCTCGAAGCGCAGCACCTCGCCGTTATGCACGGTGAGCTTGCTGGCGCGCCCGCAATCCTCCACGCGGTGCGCCGCCATCGTGATGCGCCGACCGGCGCGCGCGTGTGCGGCCAACATCGCACGATAATCCAACTGCACCAGCGAATCGCCGTTCAGCGCCAGCACCGGCTCACGCGGCGCAAGCTGCGCGAGCGCCGCCGCAATCGCCCCGCCGGTGCCGCGCGCCTGCTCCTCTATATAATAGCGTAGCCGCATACCGTCGAACGTTTCGCCGAAATATTCGCGGATAATCTCGTGCCGGTGATGCAGGCACAGCACCGCTTCGGTCACACCCTGCGACAGCAGGAAGTCAAGCAGCCAATGCAGAAAAGGGCGTCCGGCGACCGGCGCCATCGGCTTGGGCATACCACCGTCAAGTGGCAGCCTTGTCCCGAATCCGCCTGCGAGAATGATAGCCTGCATGGAATCTCCTGACTGACATATGCTATATACGCGGAGTGTTCGTCACTGAAAAAATATCCGCATTGAAAAAATGCGAATAAAAGATACATTTTGCGCGTTTCTTGCGCGCTGCAGAATTTTTTTTTAGTTATCCACAAGAAAATGAATTGCGCCTCTTGTCACCACCCAAAAAAAATGCTTTTTACATGCCAACTAGGAAAATAATTCCTCTCGTTAATAAATCAGCAATTATTTTGTCGTACGCTGATATCGTGAACGAGTAAAAACGCCGTTTTTAGAGGTTCAAGCCATGAGCGCATTAGGCGATACGCTGCGGAGTATGGGCAGGACGCGCGTTTCCATCGTGCTTCTCACCGCTGCCATGCTCTTTTCCTTCCTGATGGTGGTGGCGCTGCACACCTCGACCGGCACAATGGCGCCGCTCTATACCGGCCTGTCAATCGAAGACAGCGCCAAAATCGCCGCCGAACTGGAAAAATCGGGTACGCCATATGAGTTGGCGTCCAACGGCAGCGCCATCATGGTGCCGTCCGACCGCGTGCTGCGGCTGCGCATGAGCATGGCGGAAGAGGGGCTGCCTTCCGGCGGATCGATCGTCGGCTACGAAATTTTTGACCACTCGGAAACCCTCGGCAGCTCCAACTTCGTCATGAACGTCAACCTGCTGCGCGCCCTTGAAGGCGAGTTGTCGCGCACCATCGACGCACTGTCGGACGTCGATTCGGCGCGCGTGCATCTGGTAATGCCGCAGCACGAATTATTCTCGCGCGAGCGGGATAAACCCAGCGCCTCGGTGGTAGTCAAGATGCGCGGCGGCATGACGCTGGAGCGCGGCGAAGTCCTGGCCATCACGCACCTGGTGGCGTCGTCGGTGCCGGGGCTGCAACCCGGACGGGTGACCGTGGTGGACAGCCACGGGCGCCTGCTGGCACGCGGCGAGGGCGAAGGCGTGGACGCCGCCGCCGATGGCGCCGACGAATATCGCCTGAACTACCAGAACCGCTTGCGGCAGAACCTGGAGGACATGCTGGAAAAAGTCGTCGGCGACGGCAAGGTGCGCGTCGAGGTCACCGCCGACGTCGACTTCAACCGCACCGTCACCAATTCCGAAAAATATGATCCCAACGGCCAGGTGGCGCGATCGACGCAATCGACCAGCGAAACCGATAAATCGCAGGATAAAAGCGGCGGCGGCGGCGGTGTCTCGGTAGCGAATAATCTGCCGCAGGCATCGGCAGCCGCCGCCGGCGGCGGCGACAACAGCACGCACCAGGTCGATCGCAGCAACGACACCACCAATTACGAAATCTCCAAGACGGTGCAGAATCAGGTCACTGAAAGCGGCGTGGTCAAAAAACTGTCGGTGGCGGTGCTGGTCGACGGCACCTACACCACCGACGCCGGCGGCAAGCAGACCTACGCGCCGCGCACAGCCGACGAACTGAAGCAGATTAAATCGCTGGTCTCCTCGGCCATCGGCTACGATGAAAAACGCGGCGATAATATTGACGTCGTCAACATGCGCTTCACGCAGGAATCGCTGGATGTCGGCAGCGAATCCTTCTTCGACCGCATCAAATACGAAATGCAGTCGATTATCCAGACGCTCATCGTCGCCGTCGTCGCCATCCTCGCCATCCTGCTGGTGTTGCGCCCGGCAGTATCGCAGCTCATCAAGACGGTACAGGCGCCGAGCGATCGCGTCGCCGGCGAGCTGGCGGCGCTGGAAACGCCGGGCACCGCCGGGCGGCTGCCGGCCGGTCCGGGCGGCGGCGCGCCGGGTGGCGCGCCGGAAACGATGATCGACGTTGCCAACATCGCCGGCAGCATGAAATCGTCGAGCATCAAGCAGGTTAACGAGATCGTCGAGAAATACCCCGAAGAAACCATGGGCGTGCTCCGCCAGTGGGTGGTAAAGTAAGAAGAGGATGAACGGATGACCAGA